>JABDJX010000231.1 GCA_013003245.1 Silicimonas sp.
AATCAACCTTGCGCATCTTCAGCCCGAAACCGACGTTGTCGGCCACGCTCATGTAAGGAAAAAGCAGATAGTTCTGAAACACCATGACCACACCGCGGTCTTCCGGCTTGTCGTTCAGAACCGAACTTCCATCGAACGTCACATCCCCCGATGTCGGCTCCAGAAGTCCCGCAATCATCTTCATTGTCGTGGTCTTGCCGCAGCCCGAGGGACCAAGCAGCGCGGTTAACTCACCCGTTGGAATTTCCAGCGACAGACGGTCCAACGCAGGCGCATCAGCACCGGGGTAGACCTTGGTCAGTTCTTTGATCGAAACGTGGGTCAAATCTGGCCAAAGCCTCCGACTGCACCGCTGCGCCCAGAGAGATGTTTGGCGGTGAGCAATAGAATAATGATGCCGGGCAGGATATAGATCATGCCGATCGCACCTGTGATATCATTGCGCCCTGAAGTCGCGAAGTTGAAGAGAAGTAGCGGCAGGGTTTCGACCCGTCCGCCGCCGATGAGCAGCGTCAGGATATACTGGCTCCACGAGACGAGGAACGCGAACAGGCCACCGACAATGATGCCGGGGCGGATGGCAGGCAGCGTGACATACCAGAAGGTTTTGAGAGGTGAGGCCCCAAGACTGCGCGCCTGCGCCTCATAAGCCGGGTCGTAGTTGGCGAAGATGCCCGCCATCACCAACACCATGTAAGGCAGCGTCGGGATCAGGTGGACAAGGATCACCCCCGAGACGGTGTTGGTCAGTCCCATCGAGATAAAGATCGAATGAATACCCAAAACCACTGCGATGCCAGGCACAATGATGGGTGCCAGGATCAGAAGCTCGACAAGCTCTTTGCCACGAAACTTGTACATGCCAAGCGCGCGGCCCGCTGGCACGCCAACAAGGATCGACAAAACGGTCGCCACTACAGAAATCCAGATGGTGAGCCACAGGCTGTCGATCACGCCTGCGGTGTCCGACATGGCGTATTCCCACGCGCGCATTGACCAGTTCTTTGGCAGGAGGTCCGGATAAAACCAGCCCTTGGCAAAGGACCAGATCGCCAGCGGCACCAGCGGCAAGATCAGCCAGGTGATCAGCAGTGCCCCGGTCAAAAACCGAAAACTGCGGACGCCAAAACTTTCGCGTGTAGCACTCATGCCTATCCCCTGATCCGGCGGCGCGAGTAGCGCACGTAAAAGTAAATCATCACCGCACTGAGAAGGGCGATCACCATCGCCATCGCCATCGCTTCGGGGCGTGCTGCCAGATCAACGTCGGTGTATTTGCGGTAAGCCAGCACGGGCAGGGCTGCGGGGAAGTTCGCACCCAAAATAGCGGGGATCTCGTAAGCCCCGAAAGTAAAGGCAAAGACCATCACACTTGCCGAAAGTACGCCGGGGAAGATCAGCGGCAAGAGCACGAAGCGGAAGGTTTGCCACTTGGTGGCACCTAATGAGCGCGCGACGCTCTCAAAGTCTTCGCCCAGCGACTGCATGTTGGCCAGAACTATCACGCCGATGAAAGGCACTTCCTTCCAGACGTATTGCAGAATGATCCCAATGGCATACGGGTCAAACACAAGTGCCGGAAAATCACTGGGCCGCGCGATCAGATTAAACTCTGCTGCAAGGCGGGCGAAACTGCCTGATTGCGAGAAGAGGTACAGGATACCAATGGCACCCACGAGGTGTGGCACTGTCAGGTTAAGCTGAAACAAGAAATTCACCACACCGCGTCCCACAAAACTGCGCCTGAGAAGTAGCGCCGCACCAATGGCGAGGATCGAGGAAATAACCGTCGAAGTGAAGGCGATGTGGAACGTCAGCAGAAACGACAGATAGAACTCGCGGTCGGTAAAAACCGACACATAGGCCTGAAAATCTGGTTCGGTCAGCCCGATCACCGGCATGTAGTTGAAACTGCGCATCAGGCCGATCAGAAGGCCACCAAAGAACAGCACGACGATGATGAACATCGCCGGCAGGAGCAGCAGAAAAATCTTGGTTCGGTCGGACATCAGCTCCCGATCACGTCACAGAAAGACCCACGGCGCGCACGCCGTGAGAGCCGGGACTTATTGGCCGACGTTTTCGATCCAGCCTTGTTCAATGGCCGAAATCCAAGATGCCTGAAGTTCGGGCAGCGCGTTTTTTGCCAGTTCTTCTTTTGAGACCACGTTGGGGTGCGCCACGATTGTCCCAAAGTCCGCCTGCACCGCGTCACTGGTGCGAGAAATCTCGATGGCAGGTGATGCGCCCCAGACATCCGGTCGTGCCTTTTGATACTGCGCCTCGCCAGACAGCAGGATGTTCTGCAGCACCAAAGCCGCCGCCTTGTTGGGCGAGTTGAACGGGATGATCGTGTAGTTGGTGTTTCCGATCGTGCCGTCGGTCAGACCATAGCCTTGGGTTGTTGGCGGGAAAACACCGTTTTCGATGTTCAGACCAACACCGGACGGTTCATAGTTGAACGTCAGGTCCACTTCAGAGTTCGCGTAAAGCTGCTCCATTGCGGCAATAGAGGCCGGATAGGTCGCGCCTTCACGCCACAAGTAGGGTTCCATATCGTTCAGAATGTTCCACGTCTTGGCGGCCACTTCGTCATACTTGGCCTGATCGAAATCACCCAAAAGCGCGTCCACACCGCCAGCGGCGTGGTAGAACACATGGCGCACAAAAACCGATCCGTTGAAGTCAGGTGGTGCGGGGTATGTGAAACGACCGGGGTTTTCCTTGACCCATGCGATGAGTTCACCAATCGAAGTTGGCGGATTGTCCAGCCGCGCGGTGTCATAGGCAAACGCAAACTGCGCCTTGGACCAAGGTACTTCGCATCCATCAACAGGCACGCCAAAGTCGTTGGCAATCGCCGGGTTCGACCAATCGACAAAAGCGTTGTTCGGCAGCACATCAGTGTAACCACAGTAAGCCAAATCACCCTGTTTCATTGTGCGGAAATTCTCGCCGTTGATCCAGATCATGTCGACAGAGCCCTTGTCCATCACGCCAGACTCTTTTTCGCCAAGCACGATGTTCACTGCTTCAACCGTATCGCTTAGACCAACGCGGTTAAGCGTAATTCCATAGTTATCTTTCAACCGCCCGCCGATATATTCGGTCACATATTGGTTGATGTTGTCCGAGCCGCCCCAAAGGAACCAGTTCACCTCACCACCCTTGGCCATCTCGACGATCTCGTCCCACGACATGGCGTTCAGGGCCTCGCCATCCGCCGTGTCTGCAAAGGCGGCGGGCGCAAGCATCAGGCTTGTGGCCAAAAGGGCCTTTATCAGGTGGTTTTTCATTCGTGTGTCCTCCCAGTTTTCTGGACCAGCCATGTGATTTTGCCACCACGTTACTGGCCGCTATTCAGCAACGCTCTCAAGCAACGGGACGCAAGGCCTGAGGTGAGAGGGGCTTATGTTCAAGTCCACAGGAACGCCTTGGTACTGTCAAGCGCGCCGCCCAGATTTTAAGTCAGGAAAAGCTGATCAAAAAATTAGGTTCCCGCATAGACAATACGCAAAAAGGCCTCGCCTTCACCCTCATATTTCACCTTGGCCCAAAGCCCGATCAAAATTTCCTCGTCGGTCAGATCTCGGGTGTAAACCTGTGACTTAATGAAGGTGCCGTCGCCCGGTTCTTCATCAAGTTTCACACGCTTCGGCGTTAGATCGGAAAACCGCAAATACATATAGGCAAACGCCATCAGATGCTGTTTGTTGATAGACAGCAGATAGGTTTCAATATCCTGCACAGCAGCCGTGACAGCAGCAAAGCTACCGGCCTGTCTGGCGCGTTCCAAATCAACAAAGAGCGCGAACAGTTTCTTGTCACTAAGGGTGAGCCCGCCGCTATCAGACTTTTTTACACCGTGAGTGATCAGTTTGTCTTTCACAAGCTGGTAGATGCTTTGTTCCATCATGCGGCACTAGCAAAATCAAAAATGCTACGAAAGAAAAACCTTCAAGCGGATAAAATGTGTCGGTCTGCTAGGTAGGCTAAGTTGCCATAGAAAACAATCGTTGGAACGGCAACTTGGGTGAGAGGCTCGTCAGCCTCGCTTCCTAAAAATCGCGATCAATGCAGCGACAACGATGTTCAAGGCGACATACAAATAAAGCCCCACCTGCGGGCCGTCGGCATCGAAGCGATAGACCGGCAGAACCACAAGAACCGTGTTTTGAACACCGTGCATGATCCACGGCACCGAAAGCTTGTTACCGGAGAGTTCAAACAGCCAGAGAATCTGAACTGAGAACGCCATGGTAAAGATAACAAACACCAGAAACGGAATGTAAATGTGCGGGTCGCCCGGAATGATCCAAAGCGGCAAATGCCACAGTCCCCATATCGCTCCGAGCAAGAGGCTTCCCCAAAGAAAACCCAATTGCTCTCGCATCGGGCGCTGTGCATAGCCGCGCCATCCAAATTCCTCTTGCCCACCTCCAAATATCATCATGGATAGAAAGGCCGGAACCAGCCAGACGATTGCCGGATATCCCAAGTCTGAGGGAACCATGCTCCCTGGCAATTCGTCTATGCCCAAGATGGAAACCAAAGCCACCGTCAACCAAGCAAGCGCGACTGGCAGGACGAACGCGGTGCCAAGGATAAGTGGCTTCATACGAATATCGAAGCCGCTCTTGATTAATGTCCACGCAGCCCGCCAACCACCACTGCGACCAAGCAAGAACAGCGCGACGATCAGTGGAGCAAACGGAAAGAAAAAGCTTGTGAACCCGTTGTATCCGGCACCAGCAATCGGCGTCTGCACTCCGGTCCATGTTAGAAAAGTCGGAATAAAGAACAGCCAGGATATGGCAAATGTTAGTACGAAGTAGCTCAGTATCGGGCGCTCATCCTGCATGGCTCACCCCCTCCCCAAAAGAGCGTACTAGGTTGCGTGCGCGCTGTCACCGCAGGCAGGCTGGATGGTTGCTCTGTCCAACCAGTGTCCCTAACGCAGGCATTCCTTCTTAGAAGCCGATGTTCGGGACTATCGAAGCATTTGACGGTTCGGGCTCTGTGCCGACACTCGCTTACAAAAAAGCTCCACTAAAAAGTGGAGCTTTCGAAATCGTCGAATTGAGCGCAATCAGGCGGCAGCTTGCGCCTTTTTGATCTCTTTCTTGACCTTCAACGCGTTTGCCGAAAGCTCTGCGTCTTTTGCCTTGAGCAGGAAGGCGTCCAGACCACCGCGGTGATCGACGGTGCGCAGAGCCGAGCTTGACACTTTCAGCCGCACTGTGCGGCCAAGCGTTTCAGACATCAGCTTTGTTTCGGTCAGGTTCGGCAGGAAACGGCGACGCGTCCGGTTGTTCGCGTGGCTTACGTTATTTCCCGTCATCGGGCCTTTTCCGGTCAATTCGCAACGGCGTGCCATGATGTCGTCCTCGTTTTCGTCAAAGGGCGCGGATCGCCCCACAATATGAAACGGGCAGCGCAATAAGGCTGCCCAAGAATCCGTCTGCGGGGGATAGGGTGAAATTTTAAGGCCGTCAAGACCTCTGGGCGCTATTTCGGCAGCAGAATGTCCAGCACTTGAGCGGCTGCCGCAGAGGGTGCGCGCGTGCCTTTGGCCACGTCTGAACGTAAGGTCTCGATCGCCGCATCGGCCTTTGGATCATGCTGCAAGCGGCGCAACAGGCCAAGACGCACTTCGTCCTCGAACCAGCCGCGCGCCTGTTCTGTGCGGCGCGCCTGCCAAAAGCCTGTTTCCTTGCGGAATTCGGCCAATACCTGCATCGCCTCCCATGCCGTGTCCACGCCGTGCATATCCAGGGCCGACACCGGCATCGCCATCGGATAGCCCTCTGGATCACCTTCACGCTTGCGCATCAGGCGCAGCGCGCCCGCATAGTCGGCCACAGTGCGCGTCGCGGCGGCTTTCAAGTCGCCATCGGCCTTGTTGACCAGCACCAGATCAGCGATCTCCATGATCCCGCGTTTGACACCCTGCAATTCGTCGCCCCCCGCCGGGGCAAGCAGCAACACAAAGAGGTCCGACATCTCTGCCACAATCGTCTCGGACTGGCCGACACCAACGGTCTCAATCAACACCACGTCAAAGCCAGCCGCCTCGCAAAGTGCTATCGCATCCCGAGTTCGCCGTGCCACGCCGCCAAGCTGGGTCTGGCTGGGTGAAGGCCGGATAAAAGCTAACGGTTCACGCGACAACCGCTCCATTCGGGTCTTATCGCCCAATATCGAACCACCAGAGCGGGTGGACGAAGGATCTACCGCCAAAACGGCGACGCGCAGACCCTGATCTGTCAGCATGCAACCAAAGGCTTCGATAAAGGTCGATTTGCCCACGCCCGGCGTACCCGAGAGACCAATGCGCAAGGCTTGCCGCTCAGGATCAGCCACAGCCTCAAGCAACGCATCGGCTCGGGCGCGATGATCCGTGCGCCCGCTTTCTACCAGCGTGATCGCGCGCGCCAAGGCGCGGCGGTCGCCCGCACGCAGTTTTTCAGCCAAGTCCATCACGTCTTCCATCGGCGCGGACATTGGCCCGCGCGCGCGGCACTGTCCAGAGCAGGCTGGACCTGAGCGCGCGGTTCGCTATGGCTAGGGCATGACCCGACTGCCCGTTGAAGATGCCATTCCCGACCTGCTTGCCGCGCTTGCCCGCGACAGGCTTGGCGTGCTGCAAGCCCCACCTGGCGCAGGTAAGACAACGCGGGTGCCTTTGGCGATGCTTGAGGCGGGGCTTTACGAAGGCAGGATCGTCATGCTGGAACCCCGGCGCCTTGCAACCCGTGCGGCGGCAGCACGGATGGCCGAAACCTTGGGCGAACCAGTGGGCAAAACCGTTGGCTTTCGCATGCGTGGCGAGGCCAAGGTATCGGCTGCCACCTGTATCGAGGTGGTGACCGAAGGCATCCTGACAAGGATGATCCAGTCGGACCCGACACTTGACGGCATCGGCGCGGTGATCTTTGACGAGTTTCACGAGCGCTCGCTCAACGCCGATCTTGGATTGGCGCTTGCCTTGGAGGTTCGCGACACGCTGCGCCCTGATCTGATCCTGCTGGCGATGTCGGCCACGCTTGATGCAGAGCCGGTGGCCGATCTGATGGGCGCGCAGGTGATCACATCCAAAGGGCAAAGCTTTCCGATTGAGACGCGTTGGCTGGATAAACCGCTGGGACCAAAGGCGCGTTGGGACACTGAGATGGCCACCTTGATCCGGCGCGCCCTGAGCGAAACTGACGGGGGTATCCTCGCCTTTCTGCCCGGCGAAGGCGAAATCCGGCGCGTGGCGCAAGCGCTTGGCGGCATCTCCGGCACAACGGTCCTGCCGCTTTATGGTGCTCTGGCATTCAAAGCTCAACAGGCGGCGCTGAGACCGATGCAAGGGCGCAAACTGGTGCTGGCCACGGCCATCGCCGAAACCTCTTTGACGATCCCCGACATCCGGGTCGTCGTTGACGGCGGACGCGCGCGACGGGCACGATTTGACTCCGGCTCGGGCATGTCGCGGCTGGTGACCGAACGGGTAACGCGGGCCGAGGCCGATCAGCGCCGTGGCCGAGCAGGAAGGTTGGCCGAGGGCACGTGCTACAGGTTATGGACGAAGGGCGAGGAAGGCGGGCTCGCCCCCTTCCCGCCCGCTGAGATCGAAGCGGCTGATCTATCTGACCTTGCGCTTGAGCTGGCCGAATGGGGCGCCGACGACCTGAAGTTCCTGACACCGCCGCCCGAGGGCGCGCTTAGCAACGCGCGCGCGCTGCTGGTCAGCCTTGGCGCGCTTGATAAGAAGGCGCGCATCACAGCGCACGGGCGTGCCTTGGCAAAGATGCCGTTACACCCGCGTCTGGCGCATATGCTGGCAACAGCCGGTGCGGCGGCGGCCCCGCTTGCCGCGCTCTTGGCGGATCGCGATCCCTTGCGTGGCGCGGGCGCCGACCTCAACCTGCGCTTGGCGGCTATGAAAGACGGGCGGCGCGAGCCTGCATTGCACCGCATCTTTGAGGAGGCAAAGCGACTGGAGCGGCGCGCGCCACCAACGACGATCACCAACGCCGCCGCTCAAGCGGCCCTTGCTTATCCCGACCGCATCGGGCTGCGGCGCCCCGGCGATGATCCACGCTGGCTGCTTTCGGGCGGCAAGGGCGTAAAAATGGACCCAAGCGATCCGCTGGTCGGCCAACGCCTGCTGGTGGTCACCGACACGGATGGACACCCCACCGAGGCGACCGTGCGCACCGCGCTGGCCATCGCCGAAAGCGACTTGCGCAACGTTCTGGGCGATCTGATTGAAACTGTCACTTTTGCTCAATGGTCCAAGCGTGACGGCAAAGTCTTGGCATTGATCGAAGAAAGACTGGGCGCGATTGCCTTGTCGTCTAAGCGGTGGGACACGGCACCCGATGATACTCTGGCTGCCGCAATGCTTGATGGCGTGCGCCAACTGGGTTTGCCCCACTCTGATGCCGCTGAGCGGTTTCGGGCGCGTGTGGCCTTGGTGCGAAGCGCAGGACACGACCTTCCCGATGTGACCGACACCGCCTTGATGGATAGTTTGGAGCATTGGCTGCTGCCGCACCTCGGCAAAACGCGCAACAGCGGCGCATGGAAGGCCTTTGACACCTTGCATGCCCTGCGCGCGATGCTTGACTGGTCTCAGACCCAACTGCTGGATCGCGAAGCGCCGGCGCATTTTGAAACGCCGCTCGGTCGGAAGATCGCCATCGACTACGGCGCGCCTGATCCGGAAATCAGCGTGCGCCTGCAAGAGATGTTCGGAACAACCCGGCACCCAAGGGTTGCCGGAAGGCCGTTGCGGGTGACGCTGCTGTCGCCCGCCAACCGCCCCTTGCAAACAACAATGGATGTGCCGGGCTTTTGGGCTTCTTCGTATCAGGACGTACGCAAAGACATGCGCGGCAAATACCCCAAGCATGCATGGCCGGACGACCCGACCATCGCCGGTCCGACGTTACGTCCCAAGAGGCGCACTTAGGCGTTTTTCGCTTGCCTGCCCCAAGGTCAGCTATGGTTTGTAGCAAAAAACAGGGGGATTATCATGAGATATCTTATCACGGCGCTTGCAATCAGTCTGGCAGCGCCCGCAAGCGCAGACACGCTTGGACCATACACAGACCTGCTTGTCTTCGGCGACAGCCTGAGCGATCCGGGAAACATCGATCAATTAACCCAAGGCACCACGCCATACCCGGAATACTACCCAAATGGTCAGTTCACTAATGGCGATACATGGGCCGTACAACTTGGCTCGGGCCTTGGCGAGAATTTTGCCTTTGGCGGCGCACGCGCGGTGGACAACGGCGATGCTGTGCCTGACCTTTTCGCACAGATCGACATCTTTGATGCCGTCGCCGCATCACTGGGTGACAACCCGCTGACGGCGATCTGGACCGGCGGCAACGACATGCGTGACATCACCTTCGGCTTTGCCACCCAAACCATTTCCTTTGAAGATGCGTTCGCACGCGCAGCAGAGGTCGCCACAACAATTGCCGGCAGTGTTGCCAAACTTGCAACGACCTATGGGTTGGATGACTTTGTTGTCTTCGTCATCCCAGACATAAGCGTTGTGCCCGCAATTTCCGGAACCCCGCTTGAAGGATTTGTCTCTGCGCTCTCTGATTTCGCCAACCAGACACTTGTTTCGGCTCTTGAGGTTGTCAGCCTTACGCTTCCCGACATCGAAATCCAGATGTTCGACTCGAATGCGATTGTCCGCGGTATCATCGCAGACCCAAGCATTGCCGGCGTGACAAATACATCCGGACAGTGCCTGATCCAGACCACGGATTTCACAAGCTACTGCGGTGATGAAAACGCGTCAGACTATCTGTTCTTCGACGATCTGCACCCAACCGAAGGCGTGCACACGCTCATCGCCGATGCTTTCGCCGCACAGGTTGTGCCGCTTCCGGGCGGCATGTCACTGGCCCTTGGCGGGTTTGCCTTGCTGGGCTTTGCCGCCCGTCGAAAGCGTGCTGCATAAAGTTACCAGCGTTTAAGCGCGGCCTCGTCTTCGGACTTGGCCGCGACCCAGTCCTCGCCATCCGCTCCCAGCTCTTTTTTCCAAAAGGGCGCGCGTGATTTCAGGTAATCCATCAGAAACTCAGCCGCGGCAAAAGCATCGGCGCGGTGGCGCGACGCCGTGGCAACCATCATGATCTGCTCGCCGGGGTTTAGCGCGCCAAACCGGTGGATAATCAGTGCATCGCTCAGCGACCACCGCGCAAGCGCCTTCTCCCTGATCTTGGCTAGCGCTTTTTCCGTCATGCCCGGGTAATGCTCGATCTCCATCGCACGGAGCGTGCCACCTTCGTCGCGCACAAGGCCCGAAAAGGTAACCACCGCACCGGCCCCTTGGGCTGCATCGGTAAAGGCGCGCACCTCGTCCCCCATATCAAAGGGCGCGGACTGAACGCGAACGCTCATCCGCCCGTCATAGGCGGGAAAAAAGCCACTTCGCGCGCCCCTCCAAGCGAGGCGCTCATCTCGGTCAGGTCCTGATCGATGGCCACGCGCACCGACGACATGTCGGAAAACGCCAGAGCGTGCGCCTCTGACCTGCCTTTCAACTCCTCGACCAGATCGGCCACAGTCGCGGCGTTGGTATCAATCTGTTCGACACGTGCACCGATGCGTTCACGCAGCCATGCAAAATAAAGAACGTCGATCATGCGTCCTCCTTCAGAAACGGCAGCGCCTTGCGGAAGTAATCGATGCCGGTCACCAGTGTCAGGACTGCGGCGATCCAGAGCAGGATGATCCCCACCCACCAAGTGATGCGGGCTGCCATATCGATCAGCCTCAAGCCCACCGGATCGTCGCCGCCTGCAAAAATCTCTTCGACAATCGTCGGGTCCATTCCGGTCATGCGGTCAAGCAGCATGTGCCCGAATATGCCGGTACCGAAAAGCACCGCAATCGCCACCATCTGCGCAGTCGTCTTCCACTTGGCAAGCTTGGTGACCGCCAAAGTACCCGCAGTATCGCCCAGAAACTCGCGCAGACCCGAAACAAAGACCTCGCGGAAGATAATCACCGTGGCCGGCAACAGAATCCACGGGTTCATGCCCGCATAACCGGTGATCACCAACAGTGCGATCACCACCATCGCCTTGTCGGCAATCGGGTCCAGCATGGTTCCAAACTTCGTCTGTTGCTTCCAAAGACGCGCAAGATAGCCATCAAAATAGTCGG
Organism: Silicimonas sp.; assembly: GCA_013003245.1. GTDB lineage: Bacteria > Pseudomonadota > Alphaproteobacteria > Rhodobacterales > Rhodobacteraceae > JABDJX01. The sequence continues at coordinate 11,185 of JABDJX010000231.1, forward strand.
TGATCGCGGCACCAACGAACAAAAGCAGCGCGAACCAGTCCGCATAGGGGCGGCTGAAATAAAGAAACATCAACACAACACCGGGTGCCGCCAACAGGCGCCCAACGGTGAGGATATTCGGCAGGTTCCATTTCATGGCCTTGGTTTAAGCCCAGCACACGAAAAGGGAAAGGCCCCAGGCGCCTGGGCCACCGCTTGGTCTTTCATTGGTCGATAAATATGGCGGGGGTCCGGGGGGCAGAGCCCCCGGCGCGGCGACGAGCGAAGCTCGGCGCAAAACCCTTAATCTTAGTCCGCGTGGAAATACGCATAAATCGTTTCGGCCAGTTTATCCGAAACACCCTCAACAGCCTTCAGATCAGACAGTGCCGCACGGCTGACCGCTTTGGCCGACCCGAAATGCGCCAAAAGCGCGCGTTTTCGCGCCGAACCAACGCCCGGCACCTCGTCCAGCGGCGTGGCCCCGACCGCCTTGGCGCGTTTCGCGCGGTGCGCGCCAATCGCAAAGCGGTGCGCTTCGTCCCGCAGACGCTGGATGAAATAAAGCACTGGGTCGCCACGTTTTAGCGCAAACGGACGCTGGCCTGTGCGGTGAAACTCTTCCTTGCCGTGGTCGCGGTCAACGCCCTTGGCCACACCCACCATCGCCACGTGCTCGACGCCAAGATCGCGCATGATCTGACGCACGGCACTCACCTGCCCCGCGCCACCGTCGATAAGCAGCAAATCGGGCCACGCGTCGCTCTCGCGGTCGGGGTCTTCCTTCAACAGCCGTTTAAAACGACGGTTCAGCACCTCTTTCATCATGCCAAAATCGTCACCCGGCGTCAGGCTCTCATCCTTGATGTTGAACTTGCGGTACTGGCTTTTCAAAAACCCGTCAGGCCCCGCCACGATCATGCCACCGACAGCATTGGTCCCCTGTATATGCGAGTTGTCGTAAACCTCGATCCGTTTGGGCGGCTCATCAAGATCAAACGCCTCGGCGATACCTTTGAGAAGCTTGGCCTGCGTCGCGGTCTCGGACATTTTGCGTGCAAGGCTCTCGCGCGCGTTGCGCAAAGCCCCTGCAACCAGTTCCTTCTTTTCACCGCGTTGAGGCACCAGAATTTCTACCTTGCGCTCGGCCTTCACGCTCAGCGCCTCTTCCATCAAATCCACGTCTTCGATCGCATCTGACAGGATGATCTGACGCGGTGGTTCTTTGCCGTCGTAGAACTGACCAAGGAAGGCCTGCATCACCTCGGCTGCTTCGGCGCCGCCCGTGCGCGGATAATAGTCGCGGTTGCCCCAGTTCTGATTGGCGCGAATGAAAAAGACCTGAATACAAGCCTGCCCGCTTTCCATATGAAGCGCCACGACATCGGCCTCGGCCACGCCCGATGGGTTGATCGCTTGCGTCCCCTGTACAAATGTCAGAGCCTTCAGACGGTCGCGCAAGGCGGCGGCGCGCTCAAACTCATGAGCGGCGGCGGCCTCTTGCATCTCCTTGGCAAGGCTCTCTTGCACACCAGTCGTCCGCCCCCGCAAGAACCGCTTGGCGTCGCTGACCAAAGCGCCATAGTCCTCTTCGCTGATGTAGCCGACACAAGGGGCGGCGCAGCGTTTGATCTGGTACTGCAGGCAGGGCCGCGTACGCGCCTCGAACGTGGCATCGGTGCAATTGCGCAGTAAGAACACCTTTTGCAATTGGTTCAGCGTACGGTTGACGGCACCTGCACTGGCGAAGGGGCCAAAGTAATCGCCCTTTTCCTTCTTCGCCCCACGGTGCTTTTTCAACGCAGGAAAGACATGCGCGCTTGGCAGTAGAATGTTCGGGAATGATTTGTCATCACGCAGCAGGACATTGTAGCGCGGTTTGAGCTGCTTGATCAGGTTCTGCTCAAGTAACAGCGCTTCGGACTCGGTCGCCGTTGTCAGAAACATCATTGAAGCCGTATCGCGGATCATCCGCGCAATGCGCGGGCTGTGTCCTGTCGGGCGCGCATAACTAGTCACGCGCGCCTTCAGGTTATTCGCCTTACCAACGTACAAAACAGCGCCTTGGGCATCTAGCATCCGATAGACGCCGGGCGAGCCATCGATCCCTTTCAGGGCAGCTTGAATAACCGTATGGCCGGTTTTTGAGGGCGCAGTTTCTGACATAATTAACGTTGGTTATGATTCTCTTTTGGCCTGCACATATTGATTGTCAGTGACAAGTATAAAGCTTTCCACGAAAGCTGTGGATAACCTTATGGAAAAGAACATCATGTCCAGAAAAATCCCCTTGATTTCAGAGCCTTTGGTGTAAGTGCCTAATTTTTAGGCACATATTTAAACCATTGTTTTTAATTACTATTTTTATACCCGAACCTCAAATCACTGAAAACATTAAAGATTTCCTAACGGATCTGTGGCTTGCAGATCGCGCGGTGCAAAACTTTCGATTAGTGGGACCGATTGTGGGCAGAAACCGGCCTATTCCACCCCCTGAACATCCGGCGTTTGCCATGCAAGATGCTGTCCGCCGTCAACACAAAGCAACTGTCCGGTAACTGCCGTAGCGTCAAGAAAGTAGCCCAGCGCCCGACAGATATCGTCAGGCCCAGCACCACGCTCCAGAATCGTCGCCGCGCGCTGGTTTGCAAAATGCTGTTCTGACTGCCGCACCCCTTGCATGGTCGGGCCGGGACCGATCGCGTTGACCCGCACTTTGGGCGCCAAGGCTTGAGCGGACGTCTGTGTCAGTGCCCACAAACCCATCTTCGCCACAGTATAGGACATGAAAAACGGTGTCAGCTTGCGCACACGCTGATCGATCATGTTGATGATCAGCGCGTTAGCCGTGGGCTCGTTCCATTCCCCGCCCACATCAGGTTCCGGCGCTTGGGCCGCAAACGCCTGAGTCAAAACGAATGGCGCACGCAGGTTGCTTTCCATCGCGCGGTCCCAGCTTTCGCGGGTCGCGGTCTCAAAATCATCATGCTCAAAGATGGACGCCGAATTGATTAAAACCGAAAACGGACCGCCAAATGTCTCGGTTGCAGCGGGCAACAATTCTTGCGTTTCAGACTCAACCAGCAAGTCCGCCTTCACCGCCTCGGCACGACGGCCCATTTTCCGGATAGCCGCCACTACCTCATCAGCGTCATCCCGCGACGTGTTAAAGTGCACCGCCACATCAAAGCCACGCTCGGCCAGATAAAGCGCCATGGCGCGGCCGAGGCGTTTGCCTGCTCCGGTTACAAGGGCCTGTTTATTCATCCGTGCGCCATAACAACAATTGTGATGTAGCTGATATATAACGCGCTGAGCAAAAAGCCCCAGCGGCGTGTTAGATCGAGTTTCTTCGAGAAGACGAAAGGCGCGATGATCACCGACGCACCCAGCATGATCCAAAGGTCAAATCTCAGAAAATCAGCTTGCACTGGAATGTCGCCAAAAAGCGTGGCCACACCGATGATGGCCAGCAGGTTGAACATGTTCGAGCCGATGACGTTGCCCAATGCTACGTCTGCCTGCTTACGGATAGCGGCCATGACCGTCGTGGCAAGCTCGGGCAGCGAGGTTCCAATCGCCACAAGTGTCAGGCCAATGACGCTGTCTGAAACCCCAAAGCGCTGCGCAATTTCAAGCGAAGATTTGACCAGCAGGTCCGCGCCCAATGGCAACCCGATCAACCCCAAAGCCAGATACAAGCTGATCTTCCGCCAGCGCATGCTGGGGTCAGCCCCCTCGACGTCTTCTTCTTTGGCCGACCGTCTGTGGGCGAGCGCCGAGCGCGCCTGATCTCCAAGGATGAATGCAAGCAAAACCAAGAAGATAATCCCATGCACCCAAGTTAGCGGACCAAGGAAACATGCAGCGATAAAAACCAGCGTCGCCGCCAGCATGGTGACATAGCTTTTGCGCGTATCGAACGTGGATGTATGCAGCCGCGAGATAATTGCAGGCACCCCAAGCACCAGAAGGATGTTAGCGGTATTCGAGCCGACAACGTTACCAAGTGCAAGGCCGGGTGCGTCGTTCAGCACCGCGTCAATCGAAATCAAAAGCTCAGGCGCCGAGGTGCCAAAGGCCACAACGGTCAGGCTGACGATCAAAGCGGGCACCCCGAGGCGCAGCGCCGAATTCACCGCGCCACGTACCAGAAAATCACCGGCAAAAAGAAGGATAACCAGACCCAAAGCCGCCGTCAGCCAAACCATCGGGTCATGCCTTTCCGCAAGGACATGGCCCTTTGCCAATCTTGTGACGTCCGCACTTTGGACAGGGTTGCGAGAGTTTCGCCATTCGCTTTGGCAACAGCAGCCGCAGTTTTCCAAACATCGCAAGAACAGCGATGAAGATCAAAAACAGCGAAACAATTTTCAGCATCATGCGAAGACTAAACCCCAAACCGCGCGAATGCCGCGCGGTCTTCGACCTCGGCCATAGCATCGCCCGCCATTCTTGCGCCAAAGCGTGCAAAGAAAGGGCGTTTTTGCTGGTAGACCTTGAAGCCAACTTTGTCGCCGAAAACCTCTTTCATTTTCGGCACCAGATGCCCGACACCATCGATCAGACCCGTCGTCAGAGCCTGACTGCCAACCCAGACATCTCCGGTGAAAAGGTCAGCGTCGTCATCCAATTTGTCGCCACGACGCGTTTTCACATGATCAATGAACTCGGCATGGATATGCTCTTGCAACTGCTTGATCCGCGCGACGTCTTCAGGCTTCTCGGGCCGAAACGGATCGGCCATGCTTTTCGATTTGCCTGCCGTATAAACCCGCCTCTCGATCCCATAGCGCGCAATCAACTCGCTCAGACCAAAGCCCGCGGAAATAACTCCGATTGAGCCAACGATAGAATGGCGGTCCACCCAAATCTCATCTGCCGCAGCCGCAATGTAGTACCCGCCCGAGGCCGCAACATCCTCGACAAAGGCATAGACCTTCACGTCCTTTTCATCAGCCAGCCGCCGGATACGCGCTGAAATCAACGAGGATTGCGACGGGCTGCCGCCGGGCGAGTTGATCGACAAAGCCACCGCATCGGGCTTTCCCTTGGCGAAGGCACGCTCGATCAAAGCGGCAAGCCCGGAATCCGACAGGGTTGCTCCGCGCCCCTGCGCCGCGATCACACCTTGCAGGCGCAAGACGGCCACTTTGGGCCCGGACTTCATAAATGGAATAAAACGCCTCATGGCGACCCATCTAGGCCGCAATCGCCTCGGCAACAAGGGCCGCACGTATTTGGACTCACGAAACGGATGACATGGCTCCTGCCTTCTTCTTGGTAAAAATATTTCGGGGGAGCAGCGCCAAAGGCGATGCGGGGGCAGAGCCCCCACCCCGCGACTGCGTCAGCAGGCGCAAAGCCTCAGCTTGGGTCGCGCCAGCGATTCACAATGGGATATCGCCTGTCCAGCCAGAACGCACTTTTTGTCAGACGCGGGCCGGGCGCGGACTGAAAGCGTTTGTATTCCGCGAGATAGACCAGATGTTCGATCTTTTTGACCATGTCGCGATCATAGCCCTTGGCCACTAAATCCGCGACAGAGCAATCGTCATCTACCAACCCCTCAAGCAGCACGTCGAGCACCTCATACGGCGGCAGGCTATCGCTGTCCTTCTGGTCGTCGCGCAATTCTGCTGTTGGTGGTTTGTCGATGACGCGCGGCGGGACAACCTCACCACCGGGTCCCTTCATCCAGTCGCGGTGATTGGCATTGCGCCAGCGGCAAGTCTCAAACACCCGCATTTTATACAAGTCTTTGATCGGGTTATAACCTCCCGCCATGTCGCCATAAATCGTCGCATAGCCCACCGCGACTTCGGACTTGTTGCCGGTGGTCAAAAGCATCTCACCAAACTTGTTTGACAAAGCCATCAACAGAACGCCGCGCAGGCGTGACTGGATGTTCTCTTCCGTCAGCCCCTCCTCGGTACCGGCGAAAAGGTCCGACAAGGCCTCTGTCACCGCAGCGCGTGGCCCGGCAATGGACACCGTATCAAGCCGCGTGCCCAAATTGCGCGCCACTTCACCGGCATCTTCAAGGCTCTCGTCCGAGGTATATTCTGACGGCAGCATCACACAGCGCACGTTTTCCGGCCCGATGGCATCCGCTGCGATCGTGGCGACGATGGCGCTGTCTATCCCGCCAGAGAGGCCCAGCAACACTTTTTTAAAGCCGGTTTTGCGCAAATAATCTCGCAGGCCCTCAACCATAACGCGATAGTCCTGCTCCCAAGCGTCGGGCAATGGGGCGATCTCACCCGGCAAGGCGCGCCAGCCATCTTCGGTTTCCTCAAAATCAACATGCGCAATCGCCTCGTCGAAAACAGGCAAACGCTTCGCCAACTCGCCACCGGGGTTCAGCACAAATGTCGCCCCGTCAAAAACCTGATCGTCCTGTCCGCCGATCATGTTGAGATAAACCAGCGGCAAACCCGTCTCGACAACGCGCGCCACCATAACGTTCAGTCGCGTGTCAAATTTCTCGCGATAGTAGGGCGATCCATTTGGCACCAGCAGGATCTCCGCACCCGATTCTGCCAAAGCCTCGGGCACCTCTTCGTGCCAGGCGTCTTCACAAATCGGTGTCCCAACCCGCACCACGCCAAGGTCATAAGGCCCAGACAAGGGCCCCTGATTATAAAGGCGCACCTCGTCAAAGACGGTCTCATTGGGCAATTCGTGCTTGAGAACCTGGCGCACCAGCTTGCCGCCCTTGCCGATGTGATAGGCGTTGTAAAGCTTGTCACCCTGCAATAGTGGCCCACCGATACCAATCGCCGGACCATCAGCACACGTGGCAATCAAAGCGTCGATTTTCGCCATGGCATCAAGCGTGAACGCAGGTTTCATCACCAGGTCCTGCGTCTGGTAGCCGGTGATGAACATCTCGGGCAGCGCGACCATATCGGCACCCGCCGCTTTGCCCTCTTCCCAGGCCCGGCGTGCAAGAGCTGCATTGCCCTCCAGATCACCCACGGTGGGATTCATTTGCGCAACTGTTAGGCGAAACCGTTTTGCCAAGACCAAACTCCTCGTATTCGACGACCCATTTAGAGCGAGATCGTGCGAAGGAAAAGCCGTTGCGACACTGGGACAGCTACTCTAGTTTGGATACACAGGAAAAGTCGGGACCATAACCCGACAATTGGAGATGATGGGGAACCGCATGGAATCGCGCATTAGCACCGGACTAGTATTTACTGTTGCGCTGATGTTTGCCACGGGCGTTGCAGCTCAGGAAGGCCAGGTCGTTACAAAGCAATACGACGATGGTGGTGTGTACGAAGGCACCTTCAAAGACGGCAAGCAACATGGGACCGGAACATATCGATTACCCAATGGGTATGTTTATGAAGGCGAATGGGTCGACGGCGAAATTCGCGGCCAGGGTAAAGCAGAGTTTCCGAATGGATCGGTATACATAGGTGAATTCGCCGCAGGCAAACCAGAAGGTCAGGGTCAGATCACCTTTGCCGACGGTGGCACCTATGAAGGTGGCTGGCTAGACGGCAAAATCAATGGTGACGGTGTCGCGGTTTACGCCAACGGCGTGCAGTATGAAGGCACTTTTGAGGCCGCTTTACACAATGGTCAGGGCCGGATGGAAAGCCCGAATGGCTACACCTATGAGGGCGATTGGGTCCGTGGCATCAAGGAAGGCAATGGCACAATCACCTATCCAGATGGTGCCGTTTACGAGGGCACCCTCGTGCGCGGGGTGCGCGAAGGCACCGGCAAGCTAACCATGCCAGACGGTTTGATCTATGAAGGCGAATGGGCCGATGGCCAGATCAACGGTCAAGGCGTTCTGACCCAACCCAATGGTGACGTGTACGAAGGCACGCTCGTGGACGGCAAACGTCAGGGCGAAGGCAAAGTGACCTATGCCAATGGCGACGTCTATGAGGGCACGTTTGTTGACGATCAGCGTCAGGGCAAGGGCAGCTTTGTCGGAACAGACGGCTATCAGTACACTGGCGACTGGACTGCCGGGCGCATTGAGGGACAAGGCGAAGTCACCTACCCCGACGGCTCTGTTTACACTGGAAGCTTCAAAAATGATTTGGCCGACGGACGCGGCAAAATCGTCTATCCCGATGGAAACACCTATGAGGGCGCTTGGGTCGGCGGTGTGATCGAAGGCGAAGGCGTCGCTACTTACGCCAATGGCTTGGTTTATGAGGGCGAGTTTAAAGACGCGCGCATGGACGGTCAGGGAAAGATGACCTTTGCAGATGGCTATACCTATGAAGGGGGATGGTCCGAAGGACAGCGCTCTGGTCAGGGTATCGCAAAGTATTCAGACGGAACAGAGTATCAGGGCACGTTCATAAACGGTCAGCGCGATGGTATTGGCAAGATTATCATGCCAGATGGCTTTACCTATGAAGGCGAATGGAGCAGCGGCGAGATCGACGGTACCGGCATTGCGACCTATGCTAACGGGGATGTCTACGAAGGCATGTTCGTCAAAGGGCGGCGTCAGGGCGAAGGCACAATTCGCTATGCGACAGGCGAAGAGCGTAGCGGAGTTTGGGAAGATGGGGCACTGGCCGAGGAAAGCTCAAACTAAGTAAACTTTAATGAAAATTAACCATTCGCCGTGCAAACTTCTCGAAGCTGCCCAAATCTCGCCCAACCAAAAGGTGATTACATTTGCGTTCTGCTACCTTAGGTTGTAAAATTTGTATTGGATGAGTGCGAAATGTTTTTCAGAGAAAGCCCAGAAAGCTTAAGCGAAAAAAACCATCTGTTCCGCTATGTCTACTTCTTGCTAAGTAGTGTTCGGCTCAGAACATATGGTCAATGGAAAGCCGAGGGGGAACCAAATCCTTTCGTTTCGCAAAAACGGAGGCGGCGTCAAACGTCCCGGCAGGAAATTGTCGACATTTTTCAAGATAAGTTTTGAGCTGACGTAGCGACCACTTTGGATCATTATCACCACGGTATTTCAAGACCTGCAAAGTCGTAGAACCGCCCGGTCTGCCCAACTTCAAGCCCTTCAAATACATCAATTAATTGACTTGCCGCTACATCTGGCTCGGTTGTTTTGTGGCGCGCCGCATACTTCTCGGTAAATCTCGTGGCCACTGTCCCGGGGTGCAAACAAACCGCGATTGCCTGCTTGTGCGTACGCTTTAGTTCGATCGAAGCGCCATGAATGAGTTGGTTCAGGGCGGCCTTTGACGCCCGATACCCATGCCAGCCACCCAGTTTATTATCACCGATCGACCCCACGCGGGCGGACATGGCGGCAAAGACAGACCGTCGATCCTTTGGCAACAGGTGCAGGGCATGTTTCAACACAAGCATCGGCCCGATCGCATTCACTTTGAATTGTGCGACCAACGCCGCTTCGGACACATCGCGGATCGCTTTCTCGGGCGGCGCACCAGTTGGGGTAAGCGCTCCTGTCGCCACGAAAATCAAATCGAAGGTATTGTCCAAACAGCCCAGCAAACGCTCGACTGAGGTCTCGTCCGTAACGTCAAGCCCATCGGACGACCGCGACAAACCTGTGACCCGAAACGAACGGCTCTCCAACTCGGTTCCAATGGCCGCACCTATGCCGCCTGATGCGCCTATCAAAAGTGCGTTTCGCATGCTCAATGCCTTCCCACAATAGGGCGCATCTAGCGCAATACGAAATCTTGACCAGTACGATTCTGAGCGCCGAAGGGCTGCACAGGCTCGGCAGGAATTCGCCTTAAATCGCCACAATTGCAGGACAATCCGACCCAATTCCACTCAAATTGTCCAGGATTCTGTGTTAGAGACATCTTTTTGACATTTTCCAGCCATTACGAGGTCAGAACTGTCTAGCCAAAAATGCACAGGACGTTTTCGCAATCGCATGGTTCATTGAATGAAGACTTATTTTTCTCAGTTCTTTTCCCGTGACGAGGGTGCTCTCACCGCCTTCGGCCTGATCCTTACCATTGCCATGATTGGTATTGGCGGCCTCGCGCTTGACTATGCAAATGCAATCATGATCCGCACGCACCTTCAGGTGGCAGGTGACTCGGCTGCACACGCAGCGATTTTTGCCCGCGACACTGAAAGCGAAGAAGATGCAAAGGCCATCGCCCTTGCAGTCGCACACCGGTCCCTCCCTCCTGAACGGTTTGGCGACACAATTCTGGCAGACGATATTATCTTTGGTGTCTGGGATGATGCCACCGATAGTTTCGTGCCCACACCCGGCGAAAGAGAAGCTGTTCTGGTCAACACGCAAAGGCTTGCGTCGCGCGGTAATGCGATGGCGACCTACTTCCTCAATTTTGTCGGCATTGAAGAGATGGACGTTGTGGCTAACTCGGTTTTCATAACCTACCGTCCGACCTGCTTTCGCGAGGGTTTCGTCGCCGAAGACCGCGTAGATGTGCAGTCAAACAACGCATATCGTGAAGGCTACTGCATCCATTCAAATTCGCACGTTGAGCTGAACTCGAATAATATTTTTGAAGACGGCGTCATCGTCTCAATGCCTTACAAGTCCGATCTTGTTATCCCCTCCAGCGGAATGACCAGCAACACCGGGCTTGAAAACGCGCTCCGCAGCGGCTCCTACAAGCTGCGCATTTTGCAACGCATCGGCGATGTGATTGACGACTATGATGATCCATCGTCCAAACACTACCGGCCCGGCTATTTCGACCTTCCCATTCAAACGACCAGCCTGAGCGTGAACCAACAGCTTGACGCGGGAAGTTGGCAGGCAGGACAGATTCATACAGCGTCATGCAACGGCAATCAGCGTTTGCGGATCAGATCGGGCGCAACACTTCGGGATGGCGTGATCGATACAGATTGCCGCATTGTGCTTGGCTCGAATGTGACGCTGGAGAACGTTCTCATCGTTTCAACCAGCACAGCTTTGCGGGCCATTGATGGGGCAGCAGGCGTGACCCTTGGTCTTGACGACAATTGCAGTGCTGGTGGTGGCGTTCAAATCGTCACGCGCGGCGGAGTTCGGTTTACTGCAAACCTAAACATGTATGGGGTTCAGGTTCTGGCGCTTGATCTGATCGATTTTGAAGCCAACGGAAACGGAGTCGAGGGTGTCAGCTTTGTCACAGCTGGTGAAATTGACAGCACATCGAACATGGACATGGGCTTTTGCGATGGCGAAGGCATGGAAACCAATTTCGAGGCCGAGTATTTCCGAATGCACCGCTGAGCCATGAGCCTTTGACAAGGCGAGCATCAATCCCTATCTTCGCCCCTATGAACCAGGCTTCCCACATACTGACCCCGCGCGTCCATGCTGGTGCCGACCTGCTTCTTCTCCTTAGCCGCCTCTGAGCGTGCCTGTTGGCGCGACTGCTCAGAGGGTATATCGCGCCAAAGACACTGCTAAGGACCGACACCGATGAAATCGATTAATCTGTATGAAAAGCTTGCGCTGTTTGACAGCCATTGGGACCCGCATGTGGTCGCCAGCTACAATGACAACGATATCATGGTGGTGAAATTCAAAGGCGAATTTCCGTTCCACAAGCATGACACCACCGACGACTTCTTTTTGGTGCTGGAAGGGCGCGTGACCATGGATTTTGACGACCATGATCCCGTGACGTTCGGACCCGGAGAGCTTGTCGTCGTGCCCAAGGGCGTCGTTCACCGGCCTCGTGCGAATGCTGAGGTAAAGGTGCTTTTGATCGAGCCCAAAGGCGAGCCAAACACGGGCGACAGCGGTGAGACCCCCGCGCCCAAGCCACATATCTAAGGACAAGACCTATGGCCGACAAAGACCACGTAGTCATATTCGACACCACCTTGCGCGACGGAGAGCAAAGCCCCGGTGCCACGATGAGCCACGATGAAAAGCTTGAGATCGCTGACCTGTTGGATGAGATGGGCGTCGATATCATTGAGGCGGGGTTTCCCATCGCGTCCGAAGGTGACTTCGCCGCGGTGACCGAGATCGCGAAGCGCTCCAAGAATGCCGTGATCTGCGGGTTGAGCCGCGCCAACTTCAAGGACATCGATCGCTGTTGGGAGGCCGTGCAGCACGCCGCGCGCCCGCGCATTCATACATTTATCGGCACATCGCCGCTTCACCGTGCGATACCGAACCTGACCAAGGACGAGATGGCGGACCGCATTCACGAGACCGTCACACACGCGCGCAATCTTTGCGATAACGTTCAATGGTCACCCATGGATGCAACGCGCACCGAGTGGGACTATCTGGCGCGCACAGTTGAAATTGCGATCAAGGCGGGTGCGACAACGATCAACATCCCCGACACTGTGGGCTATACCGCGCCCAATGAAAGTGCGGAGTTGATCCGCCGCTTGATTGCCGAAGTGCCGGGTGCTGATGACGTGATTTTCGCCACGCATTGTCATAACGACCTTGGTATGGCGACCGCCAATGCACTGGCTGCTGTGGATGGCGGCGCACGCCAGATCGAGTGCACGATCAACGGTCTGGGCGAACGCGCGGGCAACACGGCCTTGGAAGAGGTCGTCATGGCGATGAAGGTGCGCGGCGATATCATGCCCTACAAGACCGGCATTGATACAACCAAGCTGATGCACATCTCGCGCCGCGTTTCCACGGTTTCCGGCTTTGCCGTTCAGTATAACAAGGCCATTGTCGGCAAGAACGCCTTTGCGCACGAAAGCGGCATCCACCAGGACGGCATGCTGAAAAACGCCGAGACGTTCGAGATCATGCGCCCCGAGGATGTCGGTCTGTCAGAGACGAACATCGTTATGGGCAAGCATTCGGGCCGTGCGGCCTTGCGCTCGAAGCTGAAAGAGCTAGGCTTTGATCTGGGCGACAACCAGTTGAAAGACGTCTTCGTCCGCTTCAAGGCTTTGGCTGACCGCAAGAAGGAAGTCTTTGAAGACGATCTGATTGCGCTGATGCGCGATCAGGAAACGGGTGAAGAGTATGACCGGATCAAGGTAAAGTTCCTGCGTGTCATCTGCGGCACTGAAGCACCGCAATCCGCTGACCTGATCCTTGAGATTGACGGTGAAGAAAAACGGACGACAGCTCAGGGCGACGGCCCCGTAGACGCGACGTTCAACGCAGTCACACAGCTTTTCCCGCACGATGCGCAACTGCAGCTTTACCAGGTGCACGCCGTGACCGAAGGAACCGACGCGCAAGCCACCGTAAGTGTGCGCATGGAGGAAAACGGCCGCATCGCAACAGGACAGTCCGCAGACACCGATACGGTGGTCGCATCTGCCAAGGCCTACGTGAACGCGTTGAACCGGTTGGTGGTGCGACGCGAAAAGTCTGATCCCAACGCGGACGTCAAGCAAGTGAGCTACAAGGACGCCGGATGATCACCCGATGATTCTGGGGGGCACCGCCCCCCGGATAAACACGCCCCATTTCCGCCCGATTTACTGCCTTGAAAACGTGCATTTTTGGCTATTGTTTATTGTATCCGTCCAATAAGGGATCTCGCACCCGGATAACCCCGCAGTTTGGAACCGATAAACGTACACTTCGCCAAATTGCCGCCACATTTCTGCCCTAACAATGTCTTCAAGGTCGAGCGTGTCCCTCCAGGAAATCGGCCTTGTGTGTGTAAACGGTAATGGTGGTAGCGATGGTTCGCTCGCGTCTTGATACAGTTTTGTCTTTCTGCGCTGATACGCTCAGCGCCTTCTCTCGTAAGCAAAACACTGCGCCCGGTGGGTATGCCGCATTTTCGGCCCCCGCCAATCTAAACGCGCGCCCTTCAAAAAATATCTCTGTCGCTACCACTCCTCAATTGCGCGTGATTGATCGCAATACGCGGGTCAGGTCCAGGCCACGTCTCGACGATTTTCTCTGAATAAGAATGCTCAGCGGACACCGTGGCGCGAGTGATTGCGCGCCTGGTCCGGCTGGGTGGGGCAAGGCGCGTTCCAGTGGGGATTGGAACGCGCCTTTTTTATTTAAATTCAAATGGTTAAGCGGAAAAATAGTTTGAAAAATCGTGTGGTTTCTTCGCTTTCGCCACATTTTTGCCGCAATTTTACGGCAATTTTTTCACAATCGGGGCTGGGTCTCTGACAAGTAAGTAAGAGTAATGGGTGGTTGTTATGTGTGGGTTTAAACATTGTCGCAAATCGGGTCGCTGTTTTCTGGCAGGCGTGTCGCCTTGCCCGGAAGTTCCGGCAAAGAAGCCGGAAATTCTCTCTCAATTGGGATTGCACTATGAAGGGTTTCTTGAGCCCAATGCGTTGCTGTCCGCGCTGGGCGTTGAGGCCATTGACCTGGATACGGCAGCCTCTAACTCTCCCGTATTAAAGGAAAAGGCCGCCTAGGCCTTTTCAAAAACGCAAAGAGACCGTCGAGAAATGCTTTGCGGGCTTTTGGACTTTCCATCATCAGTTCGTGACGCGCATCATTGATGACCGTCAACTCTGCGCTCGGCCAGTTTGAATGCATTTTGGTGAGGACGGAGGCATCGACGATGCCCTCCAAGGTGCCGACGTAGATTTGCGTTGGCACATTGGGCCAAGATTCACTGGCAAGCCGCGCACATTCGGCCTGTGCTTCCAAAAACCAATGAACAGAGGGGCCACCGAGCGCAAACTGTGGAACAGTGCTGAGCTGACGCTTGAAATAGTCGAAATGGTTGCGATCCGTCGTCAGAAGATTGCCGTCAAATCCACTCTCGGCCACATAGGCGGCTTCACCAGCGCCCGGGAGATACTCCAGCCGCTTGCCTGTCATCCGCGCCCAGGTTGGCAAAAACGCAGCGCTTAAACGTTTGGCTGCAGGGATCTGGATGCCCCACATGGGCGCCGAGAAAACCGCACGTTCAACGTTCAGCCCTTCGATCAAAGCGCGCAGTCCGATGTTGCCACCAAGCGAGTGCGCCAACAGAAAATACGGCTTGGGAAGGTCGGCGTCAGATGCCGCAGTGACCAGTTCGGCCACATCCAATTGGTAGTCAGAAAAGGTGCCCACGTGCCCCAAAGCCGGATCGTCCGCAAGCCGGTCCGAGTACCCCTGCCCACGCAAATCAACTACGGCAACAGCATAAGACTGTGCCGTCAAATCTCTGATAACGCGTCCATATTTCTCGATATATTCAGTGCGCCCAGGTATGAGCAGAATCGTACCACAGGCCTTTGGGACCGGCCAAAGGCCAATCCGCAGGCGCACGCCATCACGCGCCGTGCGCCAAATCACCGACCCATCGGGTGGCGCTTCTGCAAGGTCCGCGTGGAACGGGGCCTGCATTACCCCAAAGCAGGAGCCAGTCGCATTGCCGCTCCCATATCGCCGTCAACCGCCAGTTTTTGGGTCATGAATGCGGTTGTGGGGTTCAACTCGCCAGACAAGATATCCTGAAACGTATCGGCGTCCGCTGTCATGGTCACCTCGGCCTCTTCATCCCCTGCCCGCGCGCCATTTGCATCCAGCATGATCGAGCCCTCACCCTCGATCACAAATTTGGCTGTCCCGTCAAATCCGCTGTCCGCCAGCTTTTCGTTCAGTTTTGCCACGGCCTGTTCAATTACGTCGCTCATTTAAAGAAGTCCTTCACTTGGCTGTTATGGGTCTCGATTTCACCCAAATATACGCTAAACTCACTATTGTTATGCGTTGGATTTCGACATTTCTCAAACAAGTCGTTGCGGCAGTTCTGGCTGGAACGCTGTTTTTTGGTGCGGCTCTGGCCGATGAAGCCGAGCTTGAAGCCTTGTATGAAGGGCTTTTGAACGCAGAAGGCGCAAATGCGGAACAGATTGTTGGTCGCATTTATGAGATTTGGTCAAGGTCAGGCTCAGACTCGATGGATTTGCTTTTGGAACGCGGACGCGAAGCGTTGAACGAAGGTGACACCAAACTTGCGATCCGCCATTTTTCAGCACTGGTCGATCACGCACCAGACTTTGCCGAAGGCTATAACGCGCGCGCGACTGCCTATTTTCAGGCCGGACGCTATGGACCTTCGCTTGAGGACATCAGACGGACTTTACAGCTGAACCCGCGCCACTTTGGCGCGATGAGTGGGCTGGCGTTGATTCTTGAAGAGATTAACCGCCCCGAAGATGCCCTTGCCGCGTGGCGCGAAGTTGAGACGATAAACCCAAGTCAGGAAGGGCTTGCCGAGGCTTTGGTCAGGCTTGAACGACAGGTCGAAGGCCGCAGGCTTTAGCGCCTTGTTCGACGGTTTCACAGAAGACCGCATTGAAGGGGACGGCGCCATGCTTTTTGTGCGCCATGGCGGCAAGCGAGACGGTCCGGGCGTGGTTTTGCTCCACGGTTATCCCCAAACCAGCGCGATGTGGCACGGGGTGGCGCCGTTGTTGGCTGAAGATTATCACGTCATTTGCCCTGATCTGCGAGGATATGGGCGCTCAGACAAACCAGCCAGTGACCCAAGCCACGCGCCCTATTCCAAACGCGCGATGGCCGCTGATATTTGCGCGGTGATGCGCAGGCTGGGACATGTGCGGTTTCTGATCGGGGCACATGACCGGGGCGCCCGCGTGGCGCATCGTCTGGGGATGGACACGCCAGAGTGCGTGGAGGCGATGACCTTGCTCGACATCGCGCCCACGCGCGAGATGTATGCCAATACCTCTGATACATTTGCCCGCGCCTATTGGCACTGGTTCTTTCTGATCCAGCCCGCGCCGATGCCAGAAGATCTGATCCTGAGCGACCCGGAGACATTCTGGCGGCGTAAATGCACGATTCAAACCAAGGGCGAGACACCGTTTTCACCGGAGGCCGAGGCGGAATATCTGACATACTTTCAAGGCAATGCCATTCACGCCACGTGCGAAGACTACCGCGCAGCCGCAACCATCGATATTACACACGACAACGCGGATGAAAACGCCAAACTGACAATGCCTCTGCAAGTCTTTTGGGGCTCGAAAGGTATCATTGGCAAGGCGTTTGATCCTTTGGCCCTTTGGCGATTGCGCGCCGAGCGGGTTGAGGGGCAGGCATTGGAGACCACGCATTACATGGCAGAAGAGCGCCCGGAAGAAATTGCTAGCCTGATGCGCGCGCAGTTCAAGAAATACTGGCCCTAAAGCCGCGCGCCCACCGCGTCAGTGACGGCCTTTGTGCCCATGTCGCCGCCAAACTCCATCGGGCGGATCTCGTTGGCTGCAAATCCCTCGTCGACCGCCTTATCGAGAGCGCGCGCCGCATCCGCGTAGAGCGTCTCGCCAGAGGTCTCAGCCAAATAATCCAGCATCAAGACCCCACTCAGGATTGCCGCCAGCGGATTGGCGTTGTCCTGCCCCATAATATCCGGCGCGCTGCCGTGCGCGGGCTGGAAAAGGCCGTGCTTATCCCCAATCTCGGCGCAGGCCGCCATGCCCATGCCGCCCACAAGCCCGCCTGCAAGGTCAGACAGGATATCGCCGAACATGTTTTCCATGACCATCACATCGTATTCCCACGGCTGTCGAATAAGGTTCAGCGCTTGGGCATCGACATAAGCGTGGTCGCTCGCAATGTCGGGATACTGCGGTGCAACTTCGTCGAAAATCTTGCGAAAGAATGCCATCGACGCAAAAACATTTGCCTTGTCGACGCAGGTCATCCGCCCCCTGTGCCCGCGCGCTTTGCGGCTTTGTGCCAGCTTGAAGCCAAAGTGATGCAATTTCTCGGTCGTCTTGCGCGTGATCCGCAGGGTGTCTCGCACCTCGTCATCGCCGATGATCTGCGCCCGACCGTGGGCCGCTGCGGAATAGAACAGGCCTTCGGTCGACTCGCGCAAAATGACCATGTCGATCTTGGTTGCGCGTGGATCAGCCAGGCGTTGCGGCGCATTGGGAAAGGCTTTGACCGGGCGGACACCGGCATAAAGACCAAAACGATCCCGCAAGCGCAGGTGCGGTGCAATTTCGGTTCCATCGTCATGCCGGATGGACGGAAGGCCGATGGCGCCCAAGAAAATCGCATCCGCCTCGCCTGCCAGCTCTTCGCCGCCCTCTTCGATGTCGCGCCCAGTCTTGGCGTAAAACCCCGCTCCAGCTTCGATCTCTTCATACTCCAAAGCTGCGGCACCCGCCCCGGTCAAGGCGGCATCCACCAAAGCCAGCGTCGCGTCGGCCACGTCAACGCCAATACCATCGCCTTTTATCACTGCAATTTTCATCTATTGGCCTTTGTTCCGGGCGATCGCATTTATTAAGGTATACTTTAATTCAAGTATTCCACCGCCCCAAGCAAGCTTTATCTTGGGAGATGGGTTGAGCGATGCGGCACGCGCTTTATCTCACCGCGCATGAAGACACTTGTTTTGATCCTTGGAGACCAGCTTTGGCTTGGTTCTCCTGCCCTAAAACGCGCGAGAGAGACGGGCGCAAAGATCCTGATGGTCGAGGCCACGGACGAGGCCACATACATCCCTCAGCACAAAATGCGCCTTGTCCTGTTCTTTTCGGCGATGCGCCACTTTCGCCAAGCTTTGGAGGATGAGGGTTTTGATGTCACCTACAGCGAACTGACGGACAGCGACACATGTGCTTCAATTGCCGATGAGTTGGGCCGGCAGATTGAGGCCGAGAGCATCGAACGGGTTGTTTGCGTGACACCCGGTGATGCCCGCGTGGGTGCCGCGATTAAGGATGTATGCAGCCAAGCAGAAGTGGAGCTTGAGGCGCTGGACGACACGCATTTCATCAGCACAGTCAAAGACTTCCGTGATCACGCCGAGGGGCGCAAATCACTGATCATGGAGTATTTTTACCGCGAGCTTCGTAAGCGCACCGGTATTCTGATGGACGGTGGCGACCCAATTGGTGGCCAGTGGAATTTTGACAGCGACAATCGCGACACCTTTGGCAAAGACGGCCCACCTGACATTCCGCCGCCTATCGCTTTTGAGCCGGACGCCATTACGCGCGAGGTGATCGAAATGGTGGAAGAGCGCTTCGCCGACGCGCCTGGAAAACTGGAAAACTTTGCCTATCCCGTCACCGCCGGCGATGCGGAAAAAGCCTTGGATGATTTCATCGAAAACCGCCTGCCGCATTTTGGCAAATATCAGGATGCGATGGTGACGGGCGAAGCGTTTCTCTATCACTCTCGGCTGTCCACCTCTCTGAACCTGCATTTGCTCGACCCACGCGATGCGATCAACGCGGCGGTCAAGGCGTATGAGGACGGGGATGCGCCGCTTAACAGCGTCGAGGGGTTCGTGCGGCAGATACTTGGATGGCGTGAATTCATTCGCGGCATCTACTGGACGAAAATGCCGGACTACGCCGAGATGAACGGCTTGGGTGCCGATCAGGACATGCCCGCGTTTTTCTGGACCGGCGAGACTGACATGGTTTGCGTGAAAGACGCCGTGACCCAGTTGAACGACCACGCCTACGCGCATCACATTCAGCGGCTGATGGTACTGGGGCTTTTTGCCATGCTGCTGGGCGCGCGCCCCTATGACGTGCACCGCTGGCATATGTCTATGTACGCCGATGCCATTGACTGGGTGTCACTTCCCAACGTGTTGGGGATGAGTCAGCATGGCGACGGCGGCATCGTGGGCACCAAGCCCTATTCGGCCTCTGGAAATTATATCAACAAGATGAGTAATTATTGCAAAGACTGCCGCTTTAAGCCGGGCAAGGCCACCGGCGACGACGCATGCCCGTTCACCACGCTTTACTGGGATTTCCTGGACCGCAATCGCGACGCTTTCAAATCCAACCACCGCATGGGGTTTCAGATGAAAAACCTCGACCGGAAATCTGATGAAGACATTGACGCGATCCGGGTCCGCGCAGAAGGGTTAAAAGAAACATTTACCGAAAAAACTTACCTGATGTGATGCCAAACTAAGCGGCGCTGATGGTGGCCGTTGACGCCAGACGATGCCACCGTTTTGTGCCTGACATGGCATCTGTACCATCCAAACCCAAATGATAGCGCAACCAACAACAATGCTTGCGCTAACGTGTCGTTGCGCCTGTTTTCATTGGAAACGAAGCCATCTAGATACCTTGTAAAAGTAGAATGCTTATGGAAGGCCATCGACATGGAAAAGGGACGGGTAAACCCAAATTTCACCCTGACGGATCAGGGGATCAAGGGCTTCGCTGCAGCGTACTACAATCTGACCGAACCGGATCTAGTGGCGCACGCGCTTGACCGCAAAGAAGGCTCGCTTGGAGAAGGCGGCACCTTGATGGTGACGACAGGCAAATTTACTGGACGTTCGCCGAAGGACAAACACGTTGTCATGTCTCCCTCCACCAAGGATACGATCTGGTGGGAAAACAACGCGCGCATGGAGAAAGATGCCTTCGACCGCCTGCATCAGGATATGCTTGCCCATGTCAAAGATCGCGATCTTTATGTGCAGGACCTTTACGCGGGCGCCGATCCGAAAACGCGCATCAACGTGCGGGTAGTCTCGGAACTGACATGGCACAATCTTTTCATTCGCCATTTACTTATTCGCCCGGACCGACAGGCATTGGACAGCTTCGAGGCAGATTTTACAATTCTGAACTTGCCCAGTTTCTTTGCTGACCCAGAGCGCCATGGCTGCAGAACCGAGACGGTGATCGCGCTCGACTTCGACCGTAAGCTGATCCTGATCGCGGGCACCGAGTACGCCGGAGAGAACAAAAAATCGGTGTTTACCATTCTGAATTATCTGCTGCCTGAAAAAGGCATTATGCCGATGCACTGTTCGGCCAACCATGCACGCGGCAACCCTGTCGACACGGCAGTTTTTTTTGGTTTGTCGGGCACGGGAAAGACCACACTTTCCGCAGATCCCAATCGCATTCTTGTGGGAGACGACGAACACGGCTGGTCGAACGAAGGCATCTTCAACTTTGAAGGCGGTTGCTATGCCAAAACAATCCGCCTCTCGCCCGAAGCCGAGCCAGAGATTTTTGCAGCAACCAAAATGTTCGCGACCGTGATCGAGAACATGACCGCTGACGATGAAACAAAGACGCTGGATTATGAAGACGATAGTCTGACGGCGAACATGCGCGCGGCCTATCCAATGCACTATATCGCCAATGCATCGGAATCCGGACTTGCGCGGCACCCCAAGAATATCGTGATGCTGACATGCGACGCGTTTGGCGTCATGCCCCCGATTGCAAGGCTAACACCCGCACAAGCGATGTATCATTTTCTGTCGGGCTTTACCTCGAAAGTCGCCGGGACGGAACGCGGTGTAACAGAGCCCGAGCCGACGTTCTCTACCTGCTTTGGTGCGCCTTTCCTGCCTCGCCGTCCAGAGGAGTACGGACAGATTTTGCAAGACAAGATCGCACGCCACGGAGCGACGTGCTGGCTTGTTAACACGGGCTGGACAGGCGGCGCCTATGGAACAGGCGAGCGCATGCCAATCCACGCCACCCGAGCGCTGTTGACGGCCGCCTTAGACGGCACGCTTGCCTCTCGCACGTTTCGCAAAGACCCCTATTTCGGCTTCGAGGTGCCGGTAACTGTGCCTGGCATCGACGCCGAGCTTCTTGATCCACGAGGTACGTGGAACGACCCGCAAGCCTATGATGCGGCCGCGCAAAAACTCGTGGCAATGTTTGCGGAAAACTTTGAACAGTACACGCCTAACATCAACGCCGATGTCCGCGCGGTGATGCTTGGCTGAGTTCAGGCAGAGAGTGCTGCGACAATAGCATGTCGGGTGATCGGCAGGCGCGTGACGCGTACGCCAAGTGCGGCACGAACCGCATTGGAAATTGCCGCACCAGCGGGGCCTTGTGAGATTTCACCTGCCCCAAGAGGGGGAGCATCGGGATGTTCGATTAATTCGACCGTTATCTTTGGGACTTCGGAGAATTTCAAAATCGGGTAGTCGAGCCAGCTTTCGGTTGAAACCGAGCCTCCCAACAAACCGGCCTCCTCTTTTAGGGTCCAACTCGCCGATTGAATGATCCCGCCCTCGATCTGGTTTTTCGCGCCGTTCGGGCTGACAGCTTCTCCAATGTCGGCCACGCAAACCGCGTCCGTCAATCGCACATCTTCCGACACATCAACGCGCATCGCAACGGCGCAATAGCCGGACATGTTCTTGTAGCGTGAATAGGCAATCCCCCAGCCGGTTCCCTCTTCTGGGTTGGTTTGCCAGCTGTGCACAAGCGACTCTAACCGGTCCAGAACTGCAATTGCGCGGGGATCGGACAAATGCTTGCGACGGAACTCAAATGGGTCGGCGCCGATCTCGGCCACGATATCGTCGATCAATGACTCGATGGCGATTACGTTTGTATAGGCTCCCAAGGAACGCAGCGATGAACTTCGATATGGCAAATCGCGTACCAGGCGCTTGTTGAGGCGTACGCCCGGGATGTCGTAGCCAGGAATTGCGTTACGGTCAGCGCCACCCCCCCTTTCAATTGGGACATCTTTGGCTGGAGCAGGATGAATTGGATTTGCGATGTAGGACGCGGCGCGCAGGTTCGGCGTTCCGTTCGCGCTGGGCCGTCTGCCATGGGGTGCCGAATGGACCATCACATTCATCGTTTGCAGCCGACCGTCGTCGTCTAGACGCGCTTTGACACGTGTCGACATTGCCGGTCCCAAGGGTTCGCAGTGAAACTCATCAAACCGCGACCAGACCACCTTGACGTGCCGCCCGGGGACAGACTTTGCAAGCAAGACCGCGTCGAAAGCGGCGTCGTCGGACCCGTTGTGACCATAACTTCCAGCGCCCGGCGCATGGATGACTGTGATGTGATCCTCGTCTATCCGAAGCGCCATAGATAAGGCCGCGCGAAGATGGAAAATGCCCTGACTTTGCGTCCAGACGGTTACGTTCTTGTCTTCCCAGATCGCAACGGCTGCTGCCGGGCCTATAGAGCCGTGAAAAAGAAACGGGCGCGACGACACCGTTTCAAAGAAGCGGCCTGCGTTCAGGTCGGGTTCGCCCGCCTCAAAAACAGTTTCTACATCAGCGGTCGAGTTGGCGATTGCCTCGACGACATCGAACGGCTCAATGTCGTCTGGTGTCCATCGACCGTGCGCTCTGGCCCAGTCTGCAGCGCGTGCGGCGTCATCGGGGCTTTTTGCAACAACGCCAAGAAACGATCCATCCCGAACCACCTCGACGACACCCGAACGGCCCATCAGCACGTCTTCATCCATCTCAAGCAACTCAGCAGACAGGCGCGGTGGATGAACAGGGGCACCAAAAAGCATGTTTGGGAACGATAGATCATGGACGAAAGGTGCGCCCACAAGTCGATCTTTCAGATCAATACGGTCCAAGTCGCGAAATGCTTGCCACCTTTGATCGGGCGGCTTTGGGTTAGCGATTGGCGCAATTGCGGTGGAAAAGTCGAGCGTTGGGGCAATCTCTGCAACCGACAACGCACAGACTGCATCTCCGTGCCATATGCGCGCATCTCGAAAGGCCAAGTCTTCTGCAGGCAATTCCAACCTGTTTGCAGCCGTTTCAAGAACGAGGTGCCGAAGCGCAGATGCTGCCCACCGTAACGCCTGACCTCCAAAGGTCAGCGACACGCTGCCTGCTGTCAGCCCCTCGTTCGGCGAGCGATCGGTACGGGCGGTCTCAAGGTGGACGTCCGCAGGGTTCATATCAAGTTCGTCAGCGATGACCATGACAAGGGCCGTAAGATTGCCCTGACCCAATTCGACCCGGCCTGTGCGGAAGAAGATTTCGCCTGCCTGATCAACACCAACCCAGTCGCCCAGTTGGGGATTTGCGATCAGCGGTTGCGGCGCCTTTTCCATCAGCCCGCCCCCACCGCTTTCGTCTGTCGCGCGGCTTCGATGGCGTCAAGGATGCGTGCATGTGAACCGCAACGGCAGAGGTTGTCGTCAAGAGCCTTGGCGATTTGGCTTCTGTCGGCGTCGGGATGCTCGCCAAGCAGCGCCTTGGCTGTCATCAGGATACCCGAAAGACAATACCCACACTGGCCCGCCTGATGGTCAAGAAAGGCTGCAACAAGCGGATGCGGTGGCTTGCCGTCAAGGCTTTCTGCGGTTTCAATTTTTGATCCCGCAACGTTGGCAAGCATCACATCGCAGGACTGTACTGCCTTGCCGTCGACGATGACAGTGCAGGCGCCGCAAGTACCCTGCCCACATCCAAACCGCGCGGCACGCAGGCCAAGCTCTTCTCGCAGAACATAAAGCAGCGGCGTCGCAGGATCGCTTTCAACCTGCTGGTTCTTTCCGTTAACAATGAGGTCAATGCGCGACATCCTGCGGTTTGACCTCCTACCACTCAGCCGAGATGTATTGCGTTTCCATGAATTCCAGCATGCCCTCGTGGCCACCTTCACGGCCAAGACCCGACTGCTTGGTGCCGCCAAAGGGTGCCGCGGGATCAGAGACGAGGCCCCGGTTAAGGCCGACCATACCGTAATCCAACCGCTCACAAACCTGTATTGCGCGTTTCATGTTTTCCGAGAAAACATAAGCCACGAGACCGTATTCCGTATCGTTGGCGCGGGCGATAACATCTTCCTGATCGGTGAAGGTCTGAAGCGCGGCGACCGGGCCAAAGATTTCATCGTGCACACAATCAGCCGTCTCTGGTACGTTCGACAGAACGGTCGGCGGATAGTAAAAGCCTTTCCCTTTGGGTGCTTCACCGCCAACTTCAACCTTGGCTCCCTTGGCAACCGCGTCCGCAACGAAGGCGGCAACCTTGTCTCGGGTATCGGCATTTACCAGTGGTCCAACGTCGACAGAAGGGTCCGTCCCGTTGCCCAGCTTGAGTGCACCCATCCGCTCGCTTAGACGATTTGTAAATGCCTCGGCGACGCTCTCGTGAACATAAATGCGGTTAGCCGCTGTGCACGCTTCGCCGAGATTGCGCATCTTGGCCAGCATAGTGCCTTCAACGGCGGTCTCGATATCCGCGTCCTCAAACACGATGACCGGCGCGTTGCCGCCAAGCTCCATCGCAGGCTTCAAAACCTGATCGGCGGCTGATTTCAAAAGCTTGCGCCCGACAGCAGTTGAGCCGGTAAAGCTGACGACACGCACGCGCGGATCGTGAAGCATGTGATCGACCAATGCGCCCGTGTTGCGCGACGGCAGGACATTGACAAGACCCTTCGGAACTCCTGCTTCTTCAAGAATTGGCATCAGCGCCAGCATGGTCAGCGGCGTTTCGGACGCAGGTTTGATTATGACGCCGCAGCCAGCCGCCAGCGCGGGCGCGATCTTGCGCGTGCCCATGGCAGCAGGATAGTTCCACGGGGTGACCAGCACCGCCAATCCTGCCGGTTTGTGCTGAACAAGAATGCGCGCGCCCGATGCCGGTGCGTGGGTGATCAACCCGTCGGCACGTACTGCCTCTTCAGCGAACCAGCGGAAAAATTCGGCGGCATATGTCGCCTCGCCCATGGCATCGGTACGCGCCTTGCCGTTCTCCAGCGTGATCAAGTGCGCAATGTCTTCCAGCTTTGCCGTCATCAACTCCCACGCGCGGCGCAGCACCTCTGAGCGGTGGCGCGGTGTTGTTGCAGCCCAATCGGCCATCGCGGCCTCTGCGGCATCAAGTGCGGCATCGGCGTCGGCAGTGTTTGCAGACGCGACAGAGGCCAGAATTTCTTCGGTGGCCGGGTTCAGCACATCAAAGCGCTCGCCTGAATTAGCCGGGCAGAATACACCGTTGATGTACAGGTCGGTTTTCAAATCGGTCTCGGTTCTGATCGTATCGGGCATCGGCGGGTCCTTTACAGGTCAAACAAGGTGTTCCAGCGGCGCTTCAAGCCGGGCGGCGAAGGCGTCAAGCATGTCTAGCGCAGCGGCAGACTGAAGCGTAGCGCCAAAGGACAGGCTGATCGTGAAATCCCTTCCGTCACCACCGCCAAGCGTTATCGCGGGTGCATCTTCGGTGGCAAGTGATACACCAGTGATCCGTGTGCCCGTCATATCGCGCAAGAAAAGCGACGGCTTGGCGTCATCCTCGGCCAAGCGCGGCCGCGTAGGGCGCGTGCGGTCGGGATCTGCATAAAGAAACGGCGCGCGATCCGCAGCACTGACCAAAGCGATAACAATCCGCGTTTCGGTATCTTCCAGTGTTGCACGCAGGGCGGCAGCGGCAAAGCCTGCGACCAGAGCATGAGGCTCAAGCACGATGCCAGCGTCTTCTTTCATCTGCGCGAGAACTGCATCGAAGGCAGCGCTGTCGCAGCTTGCCGTTACAAACGAGCGGGACGACCCGATTGTTATGTCTGCGCGCTGGCCCATGGCCGCAAGTGTGTCGATATCAGCGGCGTGAAAGGGTTGTGCGTGTCCCGCCTCGGCAAGGCGCGCAAGGTCCAGACCCTGCTCGCGTGCAAGCCGGCGTGCCTTTGGTGAAGCAAGGATACGGCCCCCTATCCCCGTTGGGGCCGCAGGACGGGAAGCGTCTTTGGCGGGTAGAGGGACTTGTTTCGGAGGTTCTGAAACGACCTCTGGTTCGGGCGCAAGGTCTGGCTCGGACTTCGATGCAGGCACGCTTCCACTTCCGGCGGCTGTCTCAGATATCATCGCGATCTTCTGCCCTACCGGCACATCATCGCCAGCCGCTGCTATCACATCGGTTAGAAAGCCATCCGATTGCGCTTCGACCTCAGAGACCGATTTGTCGGTTTCCACCTCGAACAGAACATCGCCCACCGAAACCGCATCACCAGGATTCTTTAGCCAAGTCAAAAGCTTGCCAGTCTCTTGCGCCATTCCTAGCGCGGGCATGATTACCTCTACCGCCATGTCAGATGTCGCCTGCCATCATGCGCCGTGCAAGTTCGACAACCCGTTCTGGTGTCGGTACGGTCAAATCCTCAAGCGCAGGAGAGAACGGGATCGGCACATCCATCGCACCCATGCGCATAACTGGCGCATCAAGATGATAAAATGCCTTCTCCGCAATACGCGCAGCAATCTCGGCCGTCACGCCATAACTTTGGTGGCCCTCATCGACGACAATGGCCCGGCTGGTTTTCATCGCACTTTCGATCAGCGTTGCCTCATCAAGCGGCACAATGGTGCGTGGGTCGATAACCTCGGCGTCAATCCCGTCGCCTGCCAGCGTCTCGGCCGCCTTTTCACAGACCTGCCGCATCGAAGAGGTGCCAATGAGCGTAATATCAGTGCCCGCGCGCAGCACCTTGGCCTCACCAAATGGGATCAGATACTCCTCTTCCGGTACGGGCGCCTTGTCCTGGTACATCAACTTGTCCTCGAAGATGACCACCGGGTTGTCGTCCCGGATCGCGGTTTTCAGCAAGCCCTTTGCCTCGTAGGCAGAAGACGGCATGGCCACCTTGAGACCCGGGATATGGGCGACAAGGGCTTGGAGAGATTGGCTGTGTTGCGCCGCCGAACGCCGTGTCGCACCCATGTTTGTCCGCAGCACCAGTGGCACGTTCAGCTTACCACCGGACATATAGTGCGTCTTGGCAGCCTGATTGCAAAGCTGATCCATCACCAAATAAAGAAAATCGCCGAACATCAGGTCGACCACAGGTCGCATGCCCGTCATTGCAGCCCCCACGGCCAGCCCCATGAAACCCGGCTCGGCAATCGGTGTATCGACCACACGTTCCGTGCCGAACTCCTCGACAAGGCCAGAAAGGATTTTGAAGGGTGTGCCGGCTTCAGCCACGTCTTCACCAATGATAAAGACGCGTTCGTCGCGCCGCATCTCTTCGGCCAGCGCCTCGTTGACTGCCTGCGAGAGTGATATTTCACGCATGTTTCGCACCGTTCGCAGTTGCATGGGTGATGTCAGTGAAGACATGCATGTCAACCTCTGAAGCGTCCGGGTAGGCTGCCTTCAGCGCATAGTCGACTGCCTCTTTTGCGTCGTTTGTAATTTCGTCGCGGATCGCCGCCAACTCTTCAGCTGAGGCAATGCCTTCTTTCGCTAGACGATCTCCGAAAAGCGTAATCGGATCGCGGTTGGCTTTCCAATCGGCCTCTTCTTCCTTGGTGCGATAGTACTCCCTGTTAATGTCTCCAACGTGGTGGCCGTGATAACGATAGGTTTCGAGTTCGATGAAGAACGGCCCCTCGCCTTTCCGGCAGCGCGCGACCAGCCTCTCGGCCAGTTCATTAACCGCAAGAACGTCTTGACCATCGACAGTGTGAGCCTCAATCCCAAAGGCCTCGGCTCGCGCTGTGATTGAGCCTGCAGCGATCTCATCGGTACGCGTGTATTCCGAGTAGCCATTATTCTCGCAGGCATAGATGACCGGTAGCTTCCAAAGTGCGGCCATGTTCATCACTTCGTACCACAGACCCTGCGCCGTTGCGCCATCGCCAAAAAAGCACACCGTGACATCGCCCGTCCCCAATTTCTTGGCAGTAAAGGCCGCACCCGTTGCAATTCCCATCGAGCCGCCGACAATGGCATTGGCGCCAAGATTGCCGTTCGATTGATCGGCGATATGCATAGAGCCGCCTTTGCCGCGGCAATAACCTTCTTCCTTGCCCAGAAGTTCGCAAAACATCGCTTTGAATTCGGCTCCTTTCGCAACGCAATGTCCGTGACCCCGATGCGTCGAGGTAATCTTGTCGTCGGGCGTCAGCGCCTCGCAGATACCCACAGCAACCGCCTCCTGGCCCGAGTACATATGCGTCAGACCGGGCATTTTGGCCGAAAGATAAAGCTGGTTGGCCTGATCCTCGAACGCACGGATACGCGCCATCTGACGATACATCCGAAGATAATCTTCGGTGTTGGTTTTGGCGCTGGCTTTGGCCACGGGTTTTGCCTTTGCCATCGGCTTAGTACCGGTTTGCAATCGGCAGGTCTTCGGCAGGGAACAGGCTGATAACCTCGCACCCAGTGTCTGTTACGACCACTTCCTCTTCGATGCGTGCGGCCGAATATCCGTCCTTTGCCGGGCAATAGGTTTCCAACGCAAATACCATGCCAGTTTGGATCTCCATCGGGTTATCCAGCGAGACCGCACGGCTGATAATAGGCCGCTCGTGCAGCGCCAGACCCAGCCCATGGCCAAATTGAAGTCCGAAAGCCGCCAGTTCATTTGGAAATCCAAGACTTTCCGCAGTTGGCCAAAGCTTGGCAACCTGATCCGTGGTCACACCGGGTTTAATTGCACCAATTGCATCGTCCAGCCATTCGCGCGCGCGCACATAGGCATCGTTTTGATCCGGCGTCGCACGGCCGATGTTGAAGGTCCGGTAGTAGCATGTGCGATAGCCCTGATAGCTTTGCAGAATGTCAAAGAACGCCTGATCGCCGGGGCGGAAATATCGGTCGGTGAAGTTGTGCGGATGCGGGTTGCAGCGCTCGCCACTGATTGCATTGATTGCCTCAACATCATCCGAGCCCATCTCGTAAAGCATCTTGTTGGACAGCGCGACGATGTCGTTTTCGCGGATACCCGGCTTAAGCTCCTCGTATATCATGTGGTAGACGCCATCGACCATCGAAGCGGCTTGCGTCAAAAGCTGGATCTCGTCCCAATTCTTGATCTCGCGCGCGCTCAGCATGATCTGCTGGCCATCAACCACGTTGATCCCAGCCTCTTTCAACGCATGGAACATGGCCGTTTCCGCATAGTCGACGCCAACCGGCATCCCCTTCATGCCCGCATCTTCGATCAGCCCGGCAATCTCTTCCGCATAAAGCTTCATCAGGCCAAAGCTGGGTGGGATCGTGCCACGCATGCCCACCACACCGGCGCGGCAGTGATCGGGAACCAACCAGTCAGCGTACTTCTTGTGATGCACGGCGGCTGAACCAAAGTCCCAGACGTAAGGCGCATCATCTCCTGTCATCAGGCAGAAGCGGCACATCTTGTCCCGCTCCCATTCGCCGATCTTGGTGCCGGAGATGTAGCGTATGTTATTGACGTCAAAAAGCAAAAGAGATCCGGCATCCGACGCCTTTAACGCCTCGCGCGCCCGGCTCAGCCGATACCGCCGCAGTCGATCATGATCCACGCGTCGCTCGAAATCGACCGAGGTATGACCCCAGGCCGGCAAGCGGCCCTCCCACTTCCAATGCGGTTCCAGATCCTGAGGTGTCAGTATGTTCGGTGTAAGAGCGGTGTTATGCGTGTTCATCGGTTTTCTCCTTGGCGGGATTAGCTCTGGCCTTGCATCGTTGCCATTTCAAATAGGTCATCTGATCGTCTTTTGGGATCAAGAATTGTCCAAACTGGACATTGCATGCGTGAGATTCCAACTTTCATTTCAGCAACCTCGACATCATCCAATCGGCAGACTGCGGGCGATACTTGTAAGGACGATTGTTCACCACATGGGTGCCGTCTTCGACCATGTTGAGCGTCGCCTCGCCACCACAGGCCTCGGCAAGTTTTTGAGCGTGGTCAGGTGGCAAGACGCGGTCAAGTGCACCGCCGACGATGTAAAGCGGACACCTGATCTGCCCGGCAACATCGGCAAGCGACATGCGCGCGGCAACGTCGCGCGCAGCATCTTCGTTGTCCACATGACACCGTGCAGCAAAGGCCGCTCGGGTTAGGGGGGGAGCCCGGTCAAAAGCTTCGGCAAAATCAAACGGACCAGTCAATGAAATGCATGCACGAACGCGGGTTTCAAATGCAGCCGCACGCGGCGCAGAGTAGCCACCAAGCGAGACGCCCCAAAGCCCGATGCGCGAGGTGTCAATATCGTTACGGGTCTCAATCCAATCGATGACGGCGGCGACCGGGCGCTCGTATTCCGGTTCTATTGGAAGCGCATATTCCGCCTCACCCTGCCCCGGGCCATCGAAAGCAAGCGTGGCCATGCCGCGAGCAAGAAAGATGTCCTCGTTCGTGCGCATCTCTTCTTTCGCGCTATCAAGGCCCATGCACATGACCACGACCGGCGGGCGATCCACACCGCGAGGCTTTCGCAAAACAGCGGCAAGGGTGCTGCCTTCGTAGGGAATGATAATCCGTTCGCCGGGCGGGTCGAGATATGGCAACGCGCGTCCATGTGCCAAGATGGCCTTGTTATGGGCAGACATCATTTGCACCTTGTCGTGCGTGAAAAGAAACTTTCCAAAGTGATGACATACTGCGGCGCGGGCAAAGTGACTTCCAGCGCTGAGGTGATGTCCCCCCTCTTCGGCAGTTTTGCCGAGGGATTCGTGAACCTCGCCACGCGCAACCCAAGCCGCGCACCATTCATCCCATTTCGTGATCGATCCTGTCACGTCCTGAAAATCGGCAAGTGGCACTCCGTTCGTCACCATGCGGTGCGTCCAGTGCTGTGCCGCCGAAGCAACCCGGGGATCAATTGTGTCCGTCATCCGCGCCCCACCATAACTGCCCCTATGATCACAAGGGCGATACCTGCCAGACGTCCTGCGCTGACTTCGCGCACTGCAAGGCCGAAGGCGCCCAGATGATCGATGATCGTCGAGCCGATGAGCTGTCCGGCCACGATGCAGACAAAGAAAACCAGCGCGCCAGTGACCGGTGCGATGACAACGCCCGCGCCCACGAAGATAGCACCAACAATACCTGCAAAGATGACCCACCATGGCACGGTCGACAGCGTGCTGGTGTTTATTTCGCCACCCCCCATGAACGACACGAATATGAGGATACAAAGGAATGCAATACCGATCGAGATTGCGGTCGCGCCATAGGCACTCCCGATGCCGCGCGCAAGAATCGCATTCAATGGAGGCTGTATCGAGATCATCGAACCTACGACCGCCGCGGCCAGCATATAAAAGACGACTTGCATGTCAGATGGCCTTTGCGCGCTGTTTTTTCAGATCGGCGAGGTGCGGATATTTCTCGGTCAGAAGCGCACCGTGGTAATAGGTCGGGCGGAAAGGGGCTGTTTCGCGAATGTATTCCAGCCACGACTGAACGCGCGGCAGGCCGTCCCAAAGGTGGCCGAGGTTGATGTCATCCATCCGCACGACCACCGGCATCACCGCGATGTCCGCCAGTGATAGCGCCTTACCCATAGTCCAGGGTCCGCCGCTTTCATCGATCCAGCGATCAAGTCGTTCAACGCCACGTCTTAGCCGCCCAAGCGCCTCGTCCATGTCTGCTTGCGGAAAGCCCGTGCGCCCCATGCGCATCAGAAACTCGCGACGTAAAGGCTTGCTGTCACAAAGCGCCTGAAATTCCTGATCCGACATTGCCTGAAAGTGCGGCAGGAAGGCGCGATTGTAAGACGGAATACGAATCGCAGGTGTGGGCACCTCGTCAATAAAGCGCATCATGGCACGCACTTGCGCAGCACCCATTGGATCGACTGGGCGCATTGTCGCAATATCGGGAAAGATGTCTTCGAGGTATTCCAGTATAACCGCGCTGTCGATAACTGGCCGTCCGTCGTGGACAAGCGCAGGCACTACACCGTTGGGATTGATCGCCAGATAGTCGGGTTTGAGTTGATCCCCCGAGAACAGATCAAGTTTCTTCTCTTCAAACGCCAACCCTTTGGCGTGAAGCATATAGCGCACCCGCTGCGAACAGGTGGACTGGGGCGCGTTATAAAGAACAAAATCCATGTCAGTCCCAGTTCAGAATGCGCGGCAGTTTGCGGTGCTTGGCAAGTGTTCCGACTATGCCGAGCGGAAAGAACATAAGCGATATCATCATGATAAGGCCAGTTGCGAGAATGTTGATTTCAGAGGCACCAAGGGTTGCGACGAAGAATTCATTGAAAGCAAGAATGAGGATCGCCCCAACCACCGGCCCTGCAACAGTGCCCTTCCCTCCCAGAATGCACATCAGCACCATGTTCACCGAGATAAGGATGACGAGAAAGATGTTGGGGCGGATATAGGTCAGATATTCGCCCCAGACGGCCCCCGCCATGCCAACGAAGAAGGCCGAGATCGCGAAGGCGAAAACCTTGTAGAAGCGTGTGTCGATGCCCGCACTTTCGCTTTTGATCTCGTCCTTGGAAATGGCGCGCAGGCCCAGCCCGAATTTCGAGTGTTTGATACGATAAGAGGCCCAAACAGCAAAGGCGGCCATCAGAACGAATGCATAGTAGTACGGCAACTTCGCCCATTGTACCGGCAGGTCATTCGCTTTCAGCGAGACGCCCGCAGCGCCGCCCACAAACTCCCAGTTCTCGAAAAAGATGCGGAAGATCATGACGAGAGCCAGCGACGAAATGATGAACGACGGACCGCGCACCCTGAGTGTGATCAACCCGATCAGATAGCCAAAGCCAGCCGCAACAAGGCCCGCAAGCGGCGCAAGGATGATCGTCGAAATGCCGTAGCGGGCAAAGATCATGCCGGCGAAGTAGCCGCCGATGGCAAAAAAGACGTTGTGGCCGAGTGAAATGTAGCCAGTGAAGCCTCCCAGAATGTTCCAGCCCGACGCCATCACGACATAGCAAGCGGTGTAAAGGACAAGGTGAAGAAGGTAGTTATAGTTGCCGATGAACTGCAACGCTGGCAACGCC
This sequence comes from Silicimonas sp., assembly GCA_013003245.1. Lineage (GTDB taxonomy): Bacteria > Pseudomonadota > Alphaproteobacteria > Rhodobacterales > Rhodobacteraceae > JABDJX01. Next base: position 44,486 of record JABDJX010000231.1, read on the forward strand.
AGAAGGATCGCCATCAAAAGCAATGGAAACCAGGTTGCGCGGGATTTGTCTTGTGCAGAGGCAAGCGTCTCATTGTAGGCAGTGCGTTGTTCAAGTATGGAGGCTGTATCTGACATCACGCAAGCTCCGGTTTTTCGCCAAAGAGGCCCTGTGGTCGCACCAGAAGAACAACAAAGAGGGCGACGAAAAACGTCAGCGTGGACCATGTGGCGCCAAAGAAGAAACCAACGAAAGCGGCGATGACGGCAAGGATATAGGCTGCAAGAACCGTTCCAAGGATCGAGCCCATGCCGCCAAGGACAACAAGGCTCATCAGAACGGCGATCCACTCCCAATGCTTGGCCGGAAAAAAAGAGAAGACAAAGGAAATCAACGCACCAGCAGCACCGGCAAGGCCGACGCCGATGGCAAAGCTGACGAGGCCCACAAAGTTGACGTTGACGCCCAAAAGCTCGGCGGCCTCGCGGTTTTGCGTTGTGGCCCGGATGGCATAGCCGAAGCTGGAATACTTCAAAAAGAGCGACAGCGCCCCAATCAGCGTCAGCGAGACCATGCCGGCGTAAAGCTGGCCTTTGGGGATAAAGACGCTGCCGATAAAGAATGCGTCGGTTGCGTAGTCAGGGGAAGTGACCCGCTGCGTGTTGGTGAACGCCGCGCCCAAGGCACCTTCAATCACCATCGCCAATGCAAAGGTAAGAAGGACCGTCATCTCGGAATACTTGGCCGAGTGCGCCTCTCGCTCAAATACAAGCTTGTAAAGCAACACACCGGTCGCCGCGAGGAGGAGGGCGGCCACAGGCAACATCACCATCGGGTCAACATCGTAAATACGAAAGGCCCAATAGGCGGCGTAGGCTCCCATCATAATCAGCGCAGGATGTGCAAGGTTGACGATGCGCATAACACCGAAGATCAGCGATAGGCCTGCTCCCATAAGAGCGTAGACACCGCCAAGCGCCAGACCAAGCACGAGTATCTGGACAAGATCCGCCATCAGGCCGCCTTTGTCCCGCCAAGGTACAGTTCTTGGATCCGCGGGTCTGAAATAATCTCCTCGGCAGGCCCGTCGAAAAGCGTTCTGCCCAG
>JABDJX010000254.1 GCA_013003245.1 Silicimonas sp.
ACATGTTTCTGCACTGCGACATAAGTAAATTTACAAGATGCCGCGCGTGGCTGTGCATATATTTACAAAATAATTGTGAAAAACAAAGGGTTTATTGCGCAATTTTCCAACTATGCGTCATAACGTATTTGCATCAATAGGTGCCATGCGTCCCGTGCGAGGAGCCGGGGCGCGTGATTCAACTAATGGGAGGATTTTCATGTCCAAGATGAACCTGACACGGCGCGGCCTGATCAAGACCGGCGCAGTCGCCGGTGCCGGTCTGGCGCTGCCGACGTATCTGCGCGCAGATGGCCACTCGGGCTTTACCAACGCACCGACAGGCAGCACCGTGACGCTGGGCTTTAACGTGCCACAAACCGGCCCCTACGCCGAAGAAGGCCTTGACGAGCTGCGCGCTCAGGAGCTGGCGGTACAGCACCTGAACGGTGAAGGTGACGGCGGAATGTTGAACACCTTCAGCTCGAAAGTGCTGAAAGGAAACGGTATTCTGGGCAAAAAGGTCGAGTTCGTGACCGGCGACACCCAGACGAAATCGGATGCGGCGCGCGCATCGGCCAAGTCGATGATCGAAAAAGACGGCGCCGTGATGATCAACGGTGGCTCCAGCTCGGGCGTTGCCGTTGCCGTGCAGGGCCTGTGCCAGGAAGCCGGCGTTATCTTCATGGCTGGTCTGACACACTCCAACGACACCACCGGGAAAGACAAGAAAGCCAACGGTTTCCGTCACTTCTTTAACGGTTACATGTCCGGTGCTGCGCTCGCGCCCGTGCTGGCCAAGGAATATGGCACGGATCGCCGCGCCTATCACCTGACAGCTGATTACACATGGGGCTGGACGCAGCAGGAATCGATCGCAGCCGCGACCGAAGCCACCGGTTGGGAAACCGTCAACAACGTGCTGACGCCGCTGGCCAGCACCGACTTCTCGTCCTATATCGCTCCGGTCCTGAACTCGGGCGCCGACGTGCTGGTTCTGAACCACTACGGCGGAAACATGGTGAACTCGCTGACCAATGCGGTGCAGTTCGGTCTGCGCGACAAGATGGTCAACGGCAAGCAGTTCGAAATCGTTGTGCCGCTTTATTCGGAGCTGATGGCTGCGGGTGCGGGTGCCAACGTGCAGGGCGTGTTCGGTTCGATGAACTGGAACTGGCAGCTGCAGGATGAAGGCTCCAAAGCGTTCACCAAATCCTTCGGTGAAAAATATGGCCGTCCTCCATCGAACTCGGCGCACACATGCTACGTGCAGACGCTGCTTTATGCTGATGCTGTCGAGCGTGCGGGCACATTCAACCCATGTGGCGTTGTCGAAGCTCTTGAAGACTTTGAATTCGACGGCATGGGCAACGGTCCGGTTCTGTACCGTGGCGATGACCACCAGTGCTTCAAGGACGTGCTGGTCATGAAGGGCAAAGACAACCCGACAAACGAGTATGACACACTGGAAATCGTCGAAGTGACACCGCGCGCGCAAGTCGAATACGCGCCGGATCACCCGATGTTCGCCGGTGGCGATCTGGGCGAATGTAACCCGGGCGCCTGATCACTCTTCGGGGCGCGCGACGCCGCGCGCCCCTTCCCAAAGATCGGCGGTTCTTATGCCGTGATCGACATCTCGCACAAGGTGGGGACGATGGACGCAATCCTTCTTCAAATTCTCAATGGTCTGGACAAGGGCTCGGCTTACGCGCTGATTGCGCTGGGTCTGACGCTGATTTTTGGCACGCTCGGCGTGGTGAACTTTGCCCACGGGGCACTGTTCATGATCGGGGCGTTCTGCGCCGTGACCCTGCAACGGATCTTCACTCTCAGCTACGTAACGCTGGACGAAACGCAAAAAGATTTTCTGGGCAATCCGCTCAAGGTCGAAACGCCGTACGTGCACAGCTGGTTCGGCGAGAGTATCGGAGCCGGCATAATCGATTGGGCCGTCCCGCTGGCGATCCTGTTTGCGATTCCGGTGATGGTCGCCATTGGCTTCATCATGGAACGCGGGCTGATCAAGCACTTTTACAAGCGGCCCCACGCCGACCAGATCCTCGTGACCTTTGGCCTTGCCATCGTGTTGCAAGAAATCATCAAGTATTTCTACGGTGCCAACCCGATCCCGACACCCGCCCCGGGCGTGTTCCGCGGCAGTTTCGATTTCGGCGTTCTGCTGGGCTTTGATCCGAATGCGATCATCTACCCCTACTGGCGCCTGGTCTATTTCGGTTTCTCAGCAATCATCATCGGTGCGGTCTTTGCCTTTCTCCAGTTCACCACCTTCGGGATGGTTGTGCGCGCAGGCATGGCGGATCGCGAAACTGTTGGTCTGCTGGGCATTAATATCGACAAGCGCTTTACGCTGATGTTCGGCATCGCGGCAGCCGTCGCGGGATTGGCGGGTGTGATGTACGCACCGATCAACTCGCCGAATTATCACATGGGCATGGATTTCCTCGTGTTGTCCTTTGTCGTGGTTGTGGTCGGCGGCATGGGATCGCTGCCAGGAGCCGTTCTTGCCGGCTTCATGCTGGGTATCCTGGAAAGTTTCGCCTCGATGAACGAGGTCAAGGCCATTCTGCCCGGCATTGACCAGATCATCATTTACGTCGTCGCAATCATCATCTTGCTGACGCGCCCCCGTGGCCTGATGGGCCGCAAAGGCGTGATGGAGGAATAATCATGCTCGGTTTGGACAAAAAAGACTCAACCCTGCTGATCGTCGTCGCGATCCTCACGGTCTTTGCACCCTTTATCCTCAACCCCTTCCCGACGGAGTCGGCGTTGGCGCAATTCAACGCGGGCTATCCCGATCTGATGCAACGGTTTGTCATCTTCGGCATCTTTGCCATTGGTTTCAACCTGTTGTTCGGGCTGACCGGTTACCTCTCGTTCGGGCATGCTGCCTTTCTCGGCATAGGCTCCTACGCGGTGGTCTGGATGTACAAGCTGCTGGATTACAACATCCTTCCCGGACTTGTTCTGGCGATCATCATCAGTGGCCTGTTTGCGGTTGCGATCGGGTTCATCAGTCTGCGGCGATCCGGCATCTACTTCTCGATCCTGACGCTGGCTTTTGCGCAGATGATGTTCGCGATCTCCTATTCGGACCTGATCGGGCGCTTTCTGGGCACGACCATTACCAACGGCGAAACCGGTCTTCAGGTCTACACTTCGGATCCACAGGTTCTCCTGAGTGCAAACGAATCCGCGCCGCACTTTCTCGGGCTGGTCGAAATGCGCTCCACGTTCACGATGGATGCCGGGGCCTGGTCGTTTGATTTCAACGCCGGTTACTATTTCTGCGTCGCGATGATGCTGTTGGCCTTCTATCTCGCCATCCGCATCTTCCGCTCGCCGTTCGGTCTGATGCTGCGTGCGGTCAAGTCGAACCAGCAGCGGATGAACTACACGGGCCTCAACACCAAGCCCTACACACTTGCGGCCTTTGTGATCTCCGGCATGTATGCCGGGCTGGCCGGAGGCTTGCTCGCCGCGATGGACCCGCTTGCCGGTGCCGAACGGATGCAGTGGACTGCCAGTGGCGAAGTGGTACTGATGACAATCCTTGGCGGTGCGGGCACCTTGATCGGCCCCGTTCTTGGTGCGGGTTTCATCAAGTACTTTGAGAACATCTTCTCAAAGATCAACGATAACGTGTTGCACCAGTGGTTCGCGTTCATGCCCGACGGGCTCGAGGACTTCGTGGTCTTTGTCATTCACCCGTTCATCGGCAAGGGCTGGCACCTGACCCTTGGTATCATGTTCATGCTCGTGGTGATCTTTCTGCCCGGCGGCCTTGTCGAAGGTGGCCAGCGCATCGCGGCCATGTTCCGTCGCAAGAAACCTTCGGACGATGCGTCCGAAGGCAAAACAACCCCAGCCGAATAAGGAGACGACATCATGGGTATTCTTGAAGTCAGTGGTGTCGGCAAGCGGTTTGGTGGCTTGCAGGCGCTTGGAAACGTCAACCTGAGCGTGGCCGAAAATTCGGTCCATGCTATCATCGGGCCGAACGGTGCGGGCAAGTCCACCTTGCTCAACTGTCTGGTGGGCAAGCTGATCCCGGACACCGGATCCGTCATGTTCGACGGGCAATCAGTCCTGGGGCGCAAACCCTATCAAATCAACCAGATGGGCATCAGCCGCGTGTTCCAGACACCGGAAATCTTTGGCGACCTGACGGTGCTGGAAAACATGCTCATCCCCTGCTTTGCCAAGCGGGACGGGTCGTTCAAACCCAGCATCTACAAATCCACCCCGAACGATGTGGAAATCCAGGACCGTGCGATGCACATGCTGGAAGAGATGAACATGGCCGACAAGCGCCACATGCACGCGGCCACCATGTCGCGCGGCGACAAGCGGCGGCTCGAGATCGGCATGTGCCTGTCACAGGAACCCCGGTTGCTGTTGCTGGACGAACCGACTGCGGGCATGGCGCGGGCCGATACAAACAACACAATCGACCTGCTCAAGCAGATCAAGGAAGAACGCGATATCACCATCGCGATCATCGAACACGACATGCACGTGGTGTTTTCACTGGCCGAGCGCATCACCGTTCTGGCGCAGGGCACACCGCTGGTCGAAGACACACCCGACAAGATCAAGGGCCACCCCAAGGTACGCGAAGCGTATCTGGGCGAATCCCAGGACGCGGCATAAGGAGCTGAACAGATGAACGTCAAACCTGACTTCTCCAAGAACGCTAATCAGGCCCAGACCGCCCCCGCTTTTCTAAGCATCTGGGATCTGCACGCCTATTACGGCGAGAGCTATATCGTGCAGGGCATCAGCTTTAACGTGCACGAAGGCGAAATCCTCGCGCTGCTGGGACGAAATGGCGCCGGCAAGACGTCGACATTGCGATCCATTGCCCGACTGGGCGATCCGCAGGTCACGCAAGGCGAAATCTGGCTGGATCACCAACCGCTGCACAAGATGGCAAGCTACGAAGCCAGTCAGGCGGGTTTGGGCCTGGTTCCCGAAGATCGCCGCATCATCCCCGGGCTTACGGTCGAGGAAAACCTCAAGCTGGCCCAGATCGCCCCCCCCATTGGCTGGTCGATCGAGCGGCTTTACGATCTGTTCCCGCGTCTTGGCGAGCGCCGTTCGCAAGAGGGCGTGACACTTTCGGGCGGCGAGCAACAGATGCTGGCCATCGCCCGCGCATTGGCCCGCGACATCAAGGTGCTGCTGCTGGACGAACCCTACGAGGGCCTCGCCCCGGTGATCGTCGACGAGATCGAGAAGACGCTGAACATCATCAAGGAACAGGGCATCACCACG
>JABDJX010000267.1 GCA_013003245.1 Silicimonas sp.
GACCAACTCGCTCGAGCGCGCCAACGCCACTTCTGAGGCTCTTGAGGCAGGCATGATCGGGATCAACACAGTCGGAGTTGCGATCCCTGAGACGCCCTTTGGCGGCGTCAAGGAAAGCGGATACGGCGTCGAAGGCGGGCCGGAAAGCCTTGAACACTACGTGGTGCCAAAGTCCATCGCGCAAAAGCCTTTCTTGTGACAATCGGGCAGATGCGCACGACGCCCTGCAGGCACCCATGATCGGGCCGCCCAATAATCGGCGTGGTGTCGCGCTCATGGCGCTTGGGTTTTTCTGTTTCTCGGTCAGCGACACGCTGACCAAGTTACTGGCGACCGAAGGGGTGCATCCGCTCCAGATCGTCTGGGCGCGGCAAACGGGGTTGGTGTTGGTTGTTCTGTTGCTGGCCATACGCATCGGCCCGGCCATCCTGCGCACCCAGCAGCCTGGGCTGCAAATCCTGCGCGGTGCGCTCGCTGTTCTGGCGCCGCTTTGTTTCGCGGTGGCCTTTGCTTTTGTGCCGCTCGCCGAGGGCATCGCCGTCACCTTTATCGCGCCGCTTATCGTTATCGCCCTCAGTGCGCTTTTCCTCGGCGAAAACGTGACGCGCTGGCAATGGCTCGCGACTATGATCGGGCTTGTCGGGGCCATCGTGATCGTGCGCCCGGGGGCGGGGCTCTTTCACCCGACCATCGTCCTCGCATTTTGCGCCGCCACGCTGTTTGCGACCCGTCAGGTGATCGGGCGCGTTTTGGCGCGCCGCGACAATGCCGAGACCACGATGGCGTTTACGGCACTCGTTGGTTTCTCGGCCCTTTCCATTGCCTTGCCATTTGTATGGGTGGCGCCTTCCTCGCCTAGAGTTGCCCTGATTTTCGCAGGCATGGCGCTGTCTGCGGCATTTGGTGAAATCTGCACCATCCGCGCGGTAGAAATGGCCAGCGCCGCTATCGTCGCGCCCATGCAATACACAACGATCCTGTGGGCGACGCTGTTTGGTTGGATGATCTTTGCTCAATTGCCGGACGTCTGGACCTGGGTCGGCACCGCGATCATCGTCGCTTCAGGGATCTACATCATCCGATCTGCCACATCTGCCAAGCCGCTCGCCAAAGTGAGCGCGGTCAGATGACAGGAACCGGCGTGTGTTCAGGCGGCATCATCCGCTTCTGGGGCTTCTGCACGTTTGCGTTTCTTAAACTCAACGCCCCAATCGCTCATCACTTCCAGCACGGGCTCAAGCGAGCGACCAAACTCGGTCAGTTCATACTCCACGCGCGGCGGCACTTCGGCATAGACCGTGCGCTTGATCACCCCGTCTGCCTCAAGCTCGCGCAGTTGCAGCGTGATCATGCGTTGGGTGGCATTGGGCATAGCGCGGCACAACGCGCCGAACCGTATCGGCTCCCCGAGGTTGCACAAGATAACAGGTTTCCAACGCCCGCCGATTACGCTCAGCGTCGCTTCGACATTGCAGCCGTTTTTCCAGTCATATTTGCGCGCCATCTCAACACGTCCCGCTCGGTGGATACCGTTTGCACTCTACGCCGGGATCGCATCCTTGGAAAGTCTTTACTTACAAAAATGTATGTACTTGCGGTTTTCGTTGTAATGGCGCAAGACCTCACCCATCACCAAGACATGTCGGAGGAAAAATGAAGGCTATTGGATATTCAGAGCAGGGGCCGGTCTCGGTCGCGGGCTCCGCAGTCGAGTTTGAAACCAGCGATCCCCAACCCGGTCCGCGCGACCTGTTGGTCGAGGTGCGTGGCGTTTCGGTCAACCCAGTTGATTTCAAAGTGCGCGCCAACCGCCCGCCCCCCGAGGGTGATCCCAAGATCCTCGGTTGGGATGCCGCTGGCGTTGTCCGCGAAGTCGGCGGCGATGTGACCACGTTCCAGCCCGGTGACGAAGTGTTCTACGCCGGTGAATTCACCCGCGACGGAAGCAATGCACAGCTTCAAACCGTGGATGAACGCTTGGTTGGCAAAAAGCCAAGCACGTTGAGCTTTGCCGAGGCCGCAGGCCTTCCGCTTACCTCGATCACGGCGTGGGAGATGCTCTTTGACAGCTTTGGCATTCGCGAAGGCGAGGGGGCAGGCGAAGCCCTCCTCGTCATCGGCGGTGCCGGCGGTGTTGGCTCGATCATGATCCAGCTCGCCAAAAAGCTCACCGGCTTGACCGTTGTCGCCACAGCCTCGCGCCCAGACACCGTTGAATGGGTCAAGAAGATGGGTGCCGACCATGTGGTCAACCACCGCAACCCGCTCAACGAAGAGATGGCAGCCATTGGCATTGCGCCGAAATACGTCGCGGCGCTGACCGGCACCGAAGGCCATTGGGACGCGATCATCGAGATGATCAAGCCGCGCGGTCACATCGGCATGATCGACGATCCGGCCAGCATCAATTGGCAAGCTCTCAAGATGAAGGCGCTCAGCTTTAGCTGGGAGTTCATGTTTGCTCGGTCGCTGCACAAGGCGGACGACATGGACGCGCAGGCGGCCTTGCTTAACCGCGTATCTGCGATGGTTGATGCAGGGGATGTGTTCTCCACTGTATCTCAGAATATGGGTGCCCTGACGGTCGAAAACTTGCGCGCAGCTCTGACCCATCAAAACGGGGGTGCCGCAATCGGCAAGACCGTGCTGGAAGGCATGAGCTAAGCCACACGGGCAGGGCGCTCTCAGCGCGCCCTGTCCAACACGCGAAGGGGGATCGTGATGAACAGGCTGGACGGAAAAGTTGCTTTGATCACCGGCGGAGCTGCGGGGCAGGGTGCAAAGGAAGCCGAGCTTTTCGTTTCAGCGGGCGCACAGGTCATTATTACAGACGTCAACACTGACCTTGGCCAGGAAACCGCTAACGCGCTTGGCGATGCCTGTCAGTTTATGCACCACGACGTGGCAGACCCCTCGGGCTGGGGGCGTGTCATGCAAGAGATAGAGTCCCGTCATGGGCGGCTTGATGTGCTTGTGAACAATGCCGGGATCTTCAAAGTCTTGACACTGGAGGATACGTCGCTTGATGATTGGAACCAGACGGTTGGTATCAACCAGACGGGCATATTCCTTGGTATGAAGGCCGCGGCACCTCTGATGCGCCAGAACAAGGCTGGAAGCATAATCAATATCTCCTCAGTCGCGGGTCTCTGGGGGGCCAAGGCCCATGCCTATTGCGCCACCAAATGGGCGATCCGTGGCATGTCGAAATCCGCTGCCAATGAGCTTGGACCTCACGGCATCCGGGTCAATTCCGTGCATCCCGGCTATATCGACACTCCAATGCTGGCGGGCCATGGCGTCCCACTGAAGGACCTGGCTGCCAAGGTGCCTTTGCGACGCCTCTCGGACGTGGAAGAAGTCGCGAAAGTGGTGCTGTTCCTCGCCTCAGACGACGCGAGCTATTGCACGGGTCAGGAGTTCATTGTCGATGGTGGCTTGCGCGCCTGAGCATCAGCGCGTGATCAGAACAATTGCACCCAGAGTGGCCAGTAGCGTGGCCACAACATGCGCTTTTCCGATCCGGTCGTGCTTGAATATGAAATGGTCAAACAGGACCACCCATATCGGTACCGTGGCGATAAAAGGGGCCACGACCACGACATCGCCACGATTGAGCGCCGCATAGAGCGAAAGAAAGCCAAGCCCTAACACAAACCCCGCCAAGACGAGCCAGATCAGATCGCGGTTAACTTCGAAACGGATGGTCGCGCGATCCCGCGTCAGATGCACTGTGCCGATAAATACGGTCGCTGCGCTGACCATGACCAGCGTCGCAAAGAAGGGCTCGGGCAAGGACGACAGCCCAAATTTCGAGATCGGCTGGCCTAGTCCCCGCGCCACAGCTGCAATCAGAGGAAACGCCAGCAACGTCAGGGCGAAGTCACCAAAGGTGCGCGTCTTCGCTCGGACCGAAAGGATCACTCCGGCGATCATCACGGCGATTCCAATCATGGCCTGCGCGTTTAGGCGTTCCTCCAGGAAGAGCACGGCAGGCAAAATAGCAAACACCGGAACAAACCCGGCGACGACTGATGTTAACGTTGGCCCCAGTTTTTCCACGGCGAGCATGTGGAATTGCTGCGCGAGCCCAGGCACCAACAGCCCGCTGAACGCAAATACCAATGCGGCTTGCGTCCCGAACCAATGCCATTCGATGGCAAACGGCGCAATCAGCCAAAAGAGCCCCGCAAATGACGTCACGACAACGAGCGCGCCTGTACGACCGTCCACCGCCGCCAGCCCCTTCTTCTGAAACTGCATGACCAAGGCC
>JABDJX010000003.1 GCA_013003245.1 Silicimonas sp.
GGCAAGCAAGGCTCCGCATTGGTCCTTCCACCGTGGTGGGTTTCTTGAACGAGGTGGTCCGCTGTCGTCGTGGCGCTGCGATCCTGACCAGCAATGAAAATTCCTGTCGCGGCGTTCAGCGGTGCCCTTTTCCCAGCGGGCCTTTGCCCCTATAGACTTGTTTCATGAGTTTTCGCGCCCGCCATCTGCTTGGTATCGAGCATCTTGCCCCTGACGAGATCACCACGCTGCTTGATCTGTCCGAGCAGTACGTCGACCTTAACCGCGGCGATCAAAAGCATGATACGGCGCTGGCTGGTCTCACACAGATCAACATGTTTTTTGAGGCATCGACCCGGACGCAAGCCAGTTTTGAACTGGCTGGAAAGCGGCTGGGCGCTGACGTGATGAACATGCACATGGCAGCGTCTTCGCTAAAAAAGGGCGAGACGCTGATCGATACCGCTTTGACACTCAACGCGATGCACCCCGATCTGCTGGTGATGCGCCATCCGCAGTCAGGGTCAGTTAGTCTTTTGGCCGAAAAGGTGAACTGCGCTGTGCTGAACGCGGGCGACGGGCGGCACGAGCATCCGACGCAAGCGCTGCTTGACGCGCTGACGATCCGGCGGTCGATGGGGCGATTGCATCGTCTGACGGTCGCGATTTGTGGTGATATCGCGCACAGCCGCGTGGCGCGATCGAATATCCACCTGCTTGGGAAAATGGAGAACCGTGTGCGTCTTGTTGGGCCGCCAACACTGATGCCGACTGGTGCGGCTGATTGGGGCGTCGAGGTTTTTCACGACATGGCCGAGGGATTGAAAGACGCGGACGTTGTGATGATGCTGCGGCTTCAGAAAGAGCGCATGGACGGGGCATTTATCCCGTCAGAGCGGGAATATTTCCACCGCTTTGGCCTTGATGCTGGAAAACTAGCGCATGCCAAGGACAGCGCCATCGTTATGCACCCCGGTCCGATGAACCGGGGGGTGGAAATTGACGGCACGATTGCCGACGACATCAACCGGTCCGTCATTCAGGAACAGGTTGAAATGGGCGTCGCTGTGCGCATGGCCGCAATGAACCTGCTGGCCCGTAATCTGCGTGCGGCGCGGTCAAATGCCGATGCGGGCGTAATGGTCTGACATGACCGGTTCTGAAGGCTGGCAAGACTGGTTCGACGACGGAGAGGCGCTGCTGTGGCAGGGGGCGCCGCAACCTGGGGTGATACACTGGGGACGGAATATTCTTTTAACCGCGTTTGGCATCCCTTTCTTGAGCGCTGGGCTGGTCTGTGCGGCAATGGGGTTGGGGTATATTGCCAAATTCACTTTTGGTGAGATGGCGCTTGGCGTATTCCTTGCTGCGTTCTCGGTGCCATTTGTTGCTGTGGGCGGTGCGATGATATTTGGAACTTGGGTTTCGGATTACATCGTGCCGCGGCGCACACGGTACGCGTTGACCTCCAAGGCGGGTTACGTTGCAACCCGCTATTGGGGGCGAAAAATGGACGTCTTTCCAGTTCGCGCAGGCACGCGTGTAGAGTTGCAGCAGCATCGTAGCGGTGCTGCTACGGTACACTTTCATTTTGAGGAAACGCGCGACAGTGACGGGGACGTGCGGATCGAGAAAAAGGGTTTTGAGAACATCGCTGACGGGCAGGCCGTCTATCGCTTGATTCGGGACGTGCAGGCCGCGCAGGAGGTCGACGCGCGTGAGTGAGATCGAGGTTCAGTTCACTTATGAACGTGCCCTGTGGAGACGGGCGATGACGGCTTGGTGGCAAAGCGTTGTGCCGCCCGAGCCGTTTGTGAAGCGTGCGATCTTCTGGGCTGTGGTCTGGACAGCGATCGGGGTTATCGCGTTGGTTTTTGTGGGAACCGGGCAAAGCCCAAGTCTTGTGGTTGCCGGACTGTTCGGCGCTGCAGTTTTGATCGCCGTCTTTGCGTATCTGCAACGCACGCGGATGGGGCGGTTTTGGGATGTGGTCGGCAGCCATTGGGACAAGGCTGGTGAGACGATTGTGCGCTTTGGCCCCGACGGTGTGAAGGTGACGGATCAGGTCTCTCGGCGCGCGTTTGACTGGGGTGCGATTGACGCGATCAAAGGCGTGCGGGGCGGAACAGTTCTGCGATCCGGCATTGCAATGGTGGTGATCCCCGACAACGCTTTGCCTGAGGGTCTGGACGCGCAGGCCTTTCGGGTCAGGCTCAACGACTGGAGAAAGCCATGAACGCGCCACTTGGTGTGATCCTTGCCGGTGGGCAGGCGACCCGGATGGGCGGCGGCGACAAGGGGCTGTTGCCGCTGGCCGGGCAAACACTTTTGGGCCATGTCATCGCGCGGTTTTCACCGCAGGTCGCGGGTTTGGCGTTAAATGCCAATGGTAATCCTGTGCGGTTCGATGCATTTGGCTTGCCTGTACTGTCTGACAGCATCGACGGATTTGTTGGCCCGCTTGCGGGCGTGCTGGCCGGGTTGGACTGGGCCGCAACTCATGGCACTACGCACATTGTGACAGCCGCTGCCGACACGCCGTTTTTCCCCGCCGATCTGGTCCCACAGCTTTTGCTCGCGTCAGAGACGCAAGAACAACCCATCGCACTTGCCCGCACCGATAACGGACGTCATCCGACCTTTGGGTTGTGGCCCGTCGATCTGCGTGATGATCTGCGGCAGTCCTTGCAGGACGGGGTGCGCAAGGTTGTGGCATGGACCGACAAGCACGGCACAGCGATGGCGGATTTTCCGGTGCACGGATTTGATCCGTTCTTCAACGTGAACGCGCCGGATGATCTGGCGTTGGCGGAACGTTTGGCCAAGGGGGAGCCATGAAGCTTTGGGGTGTTGTCGGTTGGAAAAACACCGGCAAGACGGGGTTGATGGAGCGGCTTGTCACCGAGTTTTCCGGGCGTGGATTGCGGGTCTCGACCCTCAAGCATGCGCACCACAGTTTCGATATCGACCATGCTGGCAAAGACAGCCACCGCCACCGGGTGGCGGGTGCGACCGAGGTGCTGCTGGCCAGCAGGAACCGCTGGGCCTTGATGCACGAATTGCGTGACGAGAGTGAGCCTGCGCTTGATGAATTGTTGACCAAGCTCACTCCCGTCGATTTGGTTCTGATTGAAGGATATAAGCGCGACCGCCATCCGAAGGTGGAGGCACACAGGGGTGCTGTGAAATCACCCCTGATTGCACTGGAGGATCGCACGGTCAAAGCCATTGCTTCAGACAGCAGCGCAACTGCCGAGGGGCGGCCGACATTTGATTTAAATGACACGGTTGCGATTGCTGATTTCATTGCGCGCGAACTGGATCTGTGACCCGGTTCGACAGCATTGCCATCGTGGATTGGAGTGCCGGAAATGACACCGGCCGACAGCCCAGAAAGGATGCGGTCTGGGTTGGATCGGTTCTTGCAGGCGTGGCACAAGAGCCTGTCTATCTGCGCAACCGCGTGCTGGCGTTTGAGCACCTTTGTGATCTGATCGAAAATGAGTTGGCGGCTGGAGGACGTTTGATGATCGGCTTTGATTTTCCTTTTGCCTATCCACACGGCTTTGCTGAAAAACTTGGTATTCGAGATGTCTTCGCGGTTTGGGACTATTTCGCACAGCGTCTGATCGACACGCCGAAAAGCAACAACCGCTTTGCTTTGGCCGGTCAGATCAACGCGCTCTTCCCCGGCGATGGTCCGTATTGGTTCAACGGTCTGAAGCATGAAATCGCAGATTTGCCCCGCAAGAAGCCGGTGGGGCCGGTGCATGGGCAGCGAGAAAGGCGCCGTGTTGAGGAACGGGCAAAGGGCACCTTTGCCTGTTGGCAGATGGGCGGCGCGGGCGCTGTGGGCGGACAGGTGATGACCGGCATGGCGCTTTTGTCGAAGCTGCGCGCGCGATTTGAAGGGCACATCGGTGTTTGGCCGTTTGAAGACCCGCACGCGCCGGTCACCTTTGTGGAAATCTGGCCGTCTCTGATTGACCGCGCGGTTAAGACCTCTGGTGATCCAATCAAGGACCGCGCGCAGGTGCGGCTCTTGGCGCAAGCCTTCGCGCGATTGCCGCAAGATCGGCTGGCTGCAATGCTGGATGTTGAAACCGACGCCGAAGGGTGGATACTGGGCACCGGGTTTGAAGAGGAGCTTTTGCGCGCCGCATGTCACTAAAGCCGCCAAGATTGAAAGACGATTGTTTTGCCCTGCCACCCGGCGTTGACTGGACCCCAGTTGATGAGGCTTTGACGCGCCTGCGCGATCGGCTGCAATGCGTGGTTCCCTTTGAAGAGCGGGACGTTATTGCGGCAGACGGCATGATCTTGGCCAAGGATGTGATTGCCAAGCGGTCGAACCCGCCTGCGGCGAACTCTGCCGTAGACGGGTATGGATTTGCACACGCCTCGACTGGGAGAGGCGATCAAGTTTTGCCTTTGATTAAAGGCCGCGCTGCGGCGGGCGTGCCGTTTACCGGTAAAGTGCCAATGGGTTCTGCGGTTCGCATACTGACAGGCGCGCTTTTGCCCGATGGCGTGGATACCATCGTTCTGGACGAAGACACTACGACCGATGGTACGCAGATCGCGTTTGAAGGCGATGGCATGCGGTCGGGGGCCAATGCGCGGCGCGCGGGCGAAGACGTTGAGGCGGGCGACGTGGCTTTGACCGCAGGCACCCGGCTTGGATCGCCGCAACTGGCGCTTTTGGCGGCTACGGGTGTAACGCGGGTGACCGTCTATCGTCCATTGCGCGTGGCAGTCTTGTCTACGGGAGATGAGATAGTTGCCCCCGGAGCGACGGAAAACCCTGCACGCACCTATGATGCGAATCGACCGATGTTGCTTAGTCTTGTGGAAAGCTGGCAGATGGAGCCGGTCAATCTGGGTCATGTGATCGATGGCGCAGACATTTTGCGTCGTGAACTGGACGAAGGGGCTGAGAAGGCCGACGTTATTCTCACCTCTGGCGGGGCCTCTGCGGGCGATGAGGATCACGTTTCGCGCCTTTTGGGGGATACCGGTACACGGACTGATTGGCGGATTGCCCTGAAGCCAGGGCGACCCTTGGCACTGGGAATGTGGAAGGGCGTGCCTGTATTCGGGCTGCCGGGCAATCCGGTGGCTGCCTTGGTGTGCACGATGATCTTTGCGCGCCCTGCGTTCGCGGTGCTGGGCGGCGAGGGATGGAAAGACCCTCAGGCATTCATGGTACCCGCGGGCTTTGAGAAACGCAAAAAACCAGGACGTCGCGAGTACCTGCGAGCGCGGATCGGCGAAAACGGTCAGGCAGAGGTGTTCAAATCTGAAGGCTCAGGCCGCATCTCGGGTCTGGCGTGGGCCGATGGGTTGGTCGAGATCGAGGACGGCGAGCGGCATATTCAGCCCGGCGATATGGTGCGCTATCTCCCGTTCTCAGGGTTCCGTTAACCTGCGTGCGACCGGCTCGCAACCGGTGCCGCCTATGCCATCGTCATCGCCAAATTCGCATTCATCGTTCGGCATGCGCGCGATGTCTTCTTCTACGATCATCGGTTCTTCAACCATGATCATTTCTTCCTGCATCGCGCAGGCGGTCAGGGTGAGCAGCGCCAGAGTGGCAAGGCGATTGATCATGTGTCACCCCGTGTGGTGTAGAAATAGCCACCTGCACGAAACCGTTGCGTGCCGCTGCCGTCGTTCTTCATCTTGGCGGCTTTCCGGCTGATCTTTTCCAGAATTTCCATCTCTGCCTGAGCGAAATCAGTCTCTAATTCGGCGATATGTTCAGGTGTCAGCTTGGTGTAGTGGACTGCGCGTTCAAAGTGCCGGGGATCACGGCCAAGGACGTTTTCGGTCGCCGCTGTCGCATGATCGCCAACATTGCGCGCTAGATAAGCGATTTGGTCGTCGGTGCCGGCCAGCGGTTGATAGGAGGTTGCTTCAAGCGTGACAGTATCGCCCTTGATGGAAACGGTGTCAGCGGCTTCGAGGGCATCTAGCATCGTGCGCGGGTGCACGTCGCGATGGACGATTTGTGCAAGGGCTTCAAACGAAGGGGCGGGGCCGCTTTTAGCGATAGTTTCCGGATAATCCGCTTCGGTTTGCCAAAGGGCGACGAGACGCGCGAGGTGGTGCACGCGCTTTTCCTTGAGCTTGAGGTCCTTCAGGCGCGAGATATCGCGGCGCTGGAGGCCGGTCATCACAGATAACCTGCTGTCGGTGATTTTTGTGCCTTCGGAGTCCGCCTGCGCCTGAGCCGCGGCGATATAGTGCGATTTCATCCTTTCCACGAATTCGGGAAAAACTACGCCACGCGCGACAAGCACGCGGGCAGTGGGGGCAAGGAGGGCATCGAGCAAATTCAACATATGGACAATATGCACATTTTTCTTGACAGACGCAAGAGAGTCAGAATATGTGCAAATTACACATTATTTGGAGTTGACCATGTTTTCCATGTCTCGTTTCGCCCCTGTAGTCTTGATGGTCGCCCTTGCCGCTTGTTCCGGGCCCGCACTTGAAGAGCCGATGATGGAGGCAGAAATGGTGGGCGATGTTGAGACCATTCCGCCCAGTCCGCGTGCCAAAGTGACTGGTCCGGTCCGCGCGGGTATTTTGACGGCAGGCGATATTGACGATGCGCTGAACCTCAATGCGTTTCGACGCGTGGCGGCGCAGGTCTCCAGGGAATTTGAAATCCCGAACCCTGCCGGTGGACAAGTGGTGGCGCTGAACCTTGTTGGCCCAAGTCGCGCCCCGGCACCCGGTGTGCGCGTCACGTTGCGCAGGCCAGGCGCAACAGAGCCTTTCTATGACGGATACTCAGGCGTTGGCGGACGCGTGGCGGTGTTTCCTGCGCTTTATGGGGCAAGAAACCTGACCGCCGTTGAGATGCGCGCCTTCAGTGAAACTGGCCAAACACGTGTATTAGAGACTGTTTCACTCGGGAGGAGTGTTGAAATTGTCTTGCCTTTCGAGGGCACGTGGGAGCCTGACTTTCTCGATCTGGCGCTGGTGGTCGATACCACTGGCAGCATGGCAGATGAGCTTGAGTGGCTGACACGCGATTTGTTTCGGATTGTCGAGCAGGCGCGCAAGATCAAGCCGGATGTCGATATTCGCTATGGGTTGATCGTGTATCGCGATCAGGGCGATGAGTATGTGGTGCGCAACTATGGGTTTACCAAGAACCGGCGCGAGATGCGGGACTGGTTGCGTGGTGAGAAAGCTTCTGGCGGTGGCGATTATCCTGAAGCGGCGGCACAGGCGCTTGGCGCAGCTGTGGATCTGAACTGGCGGCGCGGCAAAGGCGAACGTTTGGTGTTTCACATCGCCGATGCGCCGCCACACCGCGAGGACGCAGGTCGTTATCTGCAGGCCGTGCGCGAGGCCGCAGGCAAGGGTGTGCAGGTCTTCGGTTTGGGTGCAAGCGGTGTTGCGCTTGAGGCGGAGTACCTGATGCGGCAGGCCGCCGTTGCCACCGGTGGGCGGTATATATTTTTGACCGGCGACAGCGGTGTCGGGCAGGGCCACGCGGAACCTACGGTGTCATGCTATCGCATGACCTCGCTGAGCGGATTGGTGCGGCGCGTGCTGATGTCAGAGTTAAGTGGCAGGCGGTTTGAAGCGGTTGAGCAGGATGTTCTTCGGGAGGTTGGAAGCTATCGAGCAGGTCGGTGTTTTAACTAGTGCTCCCAAAAGGAAGCGGCCCGCCGGAAGAGCGGGCCGTTTTTTACTTCGCCTGCGGCGATCCACTGGGGGCGCTGCCCCCAGACCCCCGCCATATTTCTGGACCAATGAAGGACGGTCTATCCAATGGCGACGGTTTTTATGTCGTCGTCGATATGTTTTTCGTATTGGGCAAAGTTTTCGGCGAACATTGCGACCAGTTTGGCGGCCTGACGATCATAGGCTTCTGGATTATCCCAGGTGCGGCGCGGGTTCAGCAGGATGTCTGGCACAGCGCTTGCCTTGACGGTTGTTGGCACATCAAAGCCGAAGTTCGGGTCCTTGCGGAAGGGGGCATCGCCTAGCGAGCCATCAAGGGCTGCCGTCAGCAAAGCGCGGGTCGCTTTTATCGGCATCCGCGATCCTGTGCCATAAGCGCCGCCGGTCCAGCCGGTGTTGACAAGCCAGCAGGTGGCGCCGTGCGAGGCGATCTTTTCGCGCAAAAGGTTGCCGTAGACTTCTGGGCGCCGTGGAATGAACGGCGCGCCAAAGCAGGTCGAGAAAGTTGGCTGAGGTTCTGTTACACCCCGCTCGGTTCCGGCCACTTTTGCGGTAAACCCGCTGAGGAAGTGATACATTGCCTGAGCAGGGGTCAGCCGCGCGATGGGAGGAAGGACCCCGAACGCATCACAGGTGAGCATAACGATGTTCTTGGGATGCCCGCCGACGGCCGTCTTTGATGCGTTGGATATGTAGTGCAAAGGATAAGCGCAGCGCATGTTCGCGGTCAGGCTGTCGTCTTCGAAATCCAGCTCCTTGGTCTCGGGATCGTAGACCATGTTCTCGATCACAGTGCCGAACTTGGTGGTCGTGTCGTAAATCTCAGGCTCTGCATCCCGGCTGAGGTTGATCGTCTTGGCATAACAGCCGCCTTCGAAATTAAAGGTGCCGCGGTCGGACCAACCGTGTTCGTCGTCACCAATCAGAACGCGCTCGGGGTCGGCGGACAGCGTTGTCTTGCCGGTGCCGGACAGGCCGAAGAAGACAGCCGTATCAACGGGATTGCCCGGCGCGTGATTGGCAGAGCAATGCATTGGCATGATGCCCTTTTCTGGCAACAGGTAGTTGAGAAGAGTAAACACGACTTTCTTGTTTTCGCCCGCATACTCTGTGCCTCCTATCAGTATCAGTTTGCGGTCAAAATTTATGGCAATTACGGTATCTGTACGGCAGTTATGACGCTTTGGGTCGGCACGAAACGACGGTGAGTTAATGATTGTGAACTGGGGCAGAAAGTCGTCAAGCTCATCGCGATCCGGGCGACGCAGCAAGTGTCGGATGAAAAGCGAGTGCCATGCCATCTCGGTCACAAGCCTGACATCTAGTCTGTGCGCAGGGTCAGCTCCGCCATACAAATCCTGTACGAAATAATCGCGACCCTGCATGTGAGCGATCATGTCGTCATAAAGGGTGTCGAAACCTTCGGTAGACATCGGGGCATTGTTCTCCCACCAAATGTGCTCTTCTACCGATGGTGTCCGCACGACATGTTTGTCTTTGGGAGAGCGGCCGGTGTATTTGCCGGTTGAAACAAGCAAGGTTCCGCCTGTTCCAAGCTCCCCTTCGCCAAGGCGGAGCGCGTGTCCGATCAGATCAGGTTCTATCAAGTTGTAATAGACGTCTCCAAGGCCTGTAAGGCCTTGTCTTTCAAGAGTATGATCTGGATTCACCCGTCCGTAGGTCATCGTCTTGTTGCTCCCCTGTCGCTGCATCGTTGGATTGCGTTTGCAGCACTATGATCAAAGGTTTCATGCGGTGAACAGGACGCATCCGCACAGTTAGCGCCATCAAATTGTTGATTTTTAACGGTTAGCGCCAACATCTTCGCAAATCAGTGTGCCAAATGGGGCAAGTGAGGCATATTAGCCATTCTGAAACAAAAATACCGTCTCTTAGCCGTGTCGAATTCACATGATTCGCACAATATTGTTGAATTACCCCAAGGCAGACACGAATATGCCCAGAAAATGACATCGTATAATGCGCCAACAATAAGGCGTTTAAGAGCAGTAAAAGGAATAACTTATGTCGCGGATCGCACTGGTCGATGATGACCGGAATATTCTGACGTCTGTGTCCATGACCCTTGAGGCCGAAGGTTTCGAGGTGGAGACATATAACGATGGACAGGCTGCACTTGATGCCTTCAACAAGAAGTTGCCCGACATGGCAGTCTTTGACATCAAGATGCCGCGTATGGATGGGATGGACCTGTTGCAGCGTGTGCGCCAGAAGACATCGATGCCAGTCATCTTTCTGACGTCGAAAGACGATGAGATCGATGAAGTGCTTGGCCTTCGAATGGGTGCTGACGACTATGTCAAAAAGCCTTTCTCGCAACGACTGTTGGTTGAGCGTATTCGCGCTTTGCTGCGTCGGCAGGAAGTGATCGCCGGTGATGGTGAAGGTGGTGAAGTGGATCAGGCGCAGGTCATGGTCCGCGGAGATCTGCGGATGGACCCTTTGCGCCATTCGGTCACGTGGAAAACACGCGAAGTGTCTTTGACGGTCACAGAGTTTCTGTTGCTGCAAGCCTTGGCGCAGCGACCTGGTTTTGTCAAAAGCCGTGACCAGCTAATGGACGTCGCCTACGACGATCAGGTCTACGTGGATGACCGAACCATCGACAGCCACATCAAACGTTTGCGCAAAAAGATGCGCATGGTTGATGATGATTTCGGTGCTATTGAGACACTCTATGGTATCGGATATCGCTACAACGAAGAGTAGTTTTTAAATGACCGCAGTGGGGGTCAACGTGGAAGGCGCAAAGCCAGCCAAACAGGCCGACGTCGTTCTGGGCGAAGACTGGATCGGCGCCGACGCTGCAGCAGAAAGCGTGGCCCGCGCCAAGCGGGACAAGCGCGGCGTAATTGCGATGAACCGCTCTCCATTGGCGCGGAAAATCATCACGTTCAACCTTTTGGCAATCCTCGTCCTTGTGGCGGGGGTTCTTTTTTTGGACCCATTCCGTGAAAGTCTTGTTTATCAGCGCGAACGAGCGATTATCAGCGAAGCAGAATTGCTGGCCGGCTTTTTTCAGACGCAGGTAAGAGAAGACACAGAGGGGCGCTCCAGCCTGCCAACAGCTGTTTTAACTGAACGGTTTTTGGATGAAATGCAGCTGCCTGCTGCGGCATCGGTTTTTGTATATGATCGGTCGGCGTCGCTTGTTGCAACCGCCGAGGGGAACCTGTCTGACGGAGTGGCGGCTAATCGTCCGCAAGAGCGCTCGACGATGATCACCGATGCGCTGGATGCTTTGTGGAATGGATTGGCCGGGGTATTTGGTCAAGACAATGAGCGTCGGAGCGTAGAGACGGACAACGTCGACATTGTCCAAGGTTTGGTTTCTGCTGCTTTAACCCAAGGCACTCAGGCAAATTCAATTACTGACATTTACGGCAACAAAATATTCAGCGTTGCAGCGCCCATTCGAAAAGACGGGACAGTTGTTGGCGTTGTGGCGATTGCCAGTGCTGCGGGCGAAATTGATGGCCTTCTTCGCGCCGAAAAAGAGCAGATCCTGCAGATGTTCATCATCGCGATCCTTGTCTCTGTCGGACTTAGCCTTGTGCTTGCATCCACGATCGCCAACCCACTATCTGATCTTGCAGCGGCCGCCGAGATTGGGCGCGAACGAAACGCGCGTAAATTCAGCCCCAGTCGCGTACGCATTCCTGACCTTACGGCGCGTCCGGACGAAATTGGGCGATTGTCCGGGGCATTGCGTGGTATGGTTGCCGCCCTTTATGACCGGATTGATGCAAACGAACAGTTTGCCGCAGATGTCGCGCACGAAATAAAAAACCCATTAGCCTCTTTGCGTTCGGCGGTCGCATCACTGCGTTTTGACCATAAAGAAGAGGCCAGAAATAAGCTTTTGGATGTGGTTGAACACGACACAAGGCGTCTTGACAGGTTGGTTAGCGATATTTCGAATGCATCGCGTCTGGATAGCGAGTTGGTCAAGGAGGAAGAGGAACCCTTCGACCTTCTTAAAATGATTGGTAATTTGGCGGAGTACATTGGCGCTGACGCACAAGAAAAAGGCGTTGAATTCATCACTGACATGCCGTCTGAGCCGATTGTGATCGAAGGTTTGGAATCGCGGCTTGCACAGGTTTTTGTGAACCTTCTGACTAACGCACTGTCGTTTTGTGAGGATGGCGATGCGATCCGTGTTTGGGTGCGCAAGCGTGAAAACCGAGTGCTAGTTGTCGTCGAAGATACCGGTCCGGGCATTCCCGAGCAGGCTTTGACTAAAATTTTCAACCGTTTTTACACCGAGCGGCCTGTTGATCACTTTGGCAATAACTCCGGCCTTGGATTGGCCATTTCCAAACAGATCGTCGAAGCGCATGGCGGTGTGATCTGGGCAGAAAATATTCGCCCGACCGATGCCGACATCACCTCGGAACCGCTGGGCGCTCGTTTCGTGGTTGGTTTGCCTGTTTGACCGGTGGCTGATGCGAAGCCTCAGGTCATCCATGCCAGCGCGGTTGCTTTTGGAAATGCAGGGCTTTTGATCACCGGTGCATCCGGCTCTGGTAAATCCACCTTGGCATTGCAGCTTATTTCTATTGGGGCTCGGCTGGTCGCGGATGATCGCGTCTTGGTTGCCCCCTTGGCAGAGGGCGGTTTGCATCTGAAAGCGCCGGACGCCCTTTTTGGGTTGATCGAGGCGCGGGGCCTGGCCGTGTTGAAGGCCGAACCAGTGACGGCGATTGCCCGTGCTGTGGTGGATTTGGACAGCGTTGAGAAAGATCGCATTCCAAATCTAAAAGAAATTGTGATCGCGGGTGAAACACTTAGGCTCTTTTCAAAGGTTGAGAGCCCGGCTTTCCCCGCTATGTTGCGCCTATCACTTGCAGGACATTGACGCCCTATGACTGAACCGGCCAAACAGCCAACCGCGCGCGTCGTCTTCGTGATGGGGCCATCGGGGGCTGGCCGGTCAACTGCGATCAATGTGTTCGAGGACCTGGGCTTTGATACGATCCACAATCTGCCCCTGTCCCTTTTTGATCGGGTTGTTTCGGGGTCAGGCATGCGGCCTGCCCTGGCACTGGGTATAGATGTGCGCAACCGCGACTTTTCAGTGGATGCGCTTCTAAGTGCGCTGGAGCAGATGACGACTGCGGGCATCGCGGCCGAGTTGGTTTACCTGGATTGCACGACTGATGTGCTTTTGCGCAGATATTCCGAAACGCGCAGGCGGCATCCGCTTGCCCCGTCTGAACCACTCGCCGTTGGTATTGAACGTGAGATCGAGCTTTTGCAGCCAATCCGGGAAAGGGCGGATCATCTCATCGATACATCCAATATGACACCGCACGATCTTAAGGCGGAAATCGAACGGCGGTTTGCGGATGACGGTGCGGCGGAACTTGTTTTGTCGGTTGAGAGCTTTTCCTACAAGCGCGGGCTTCCGCGCGGCGTGGATATGATCTTTGACGTGCGCTTTCTGGCGAACCCGCATTGGGAGCCCGAGTTGCGTAATCTCGACGGTCGGGCGCCCGATGTCGCAGCTTATGTTTCAGCAGATGCGCGGTTTTCCGATTTTTTCACAAAAATGAGCGACCTCGTCGAAAGCTTGCTGCCCGCGTTCAAAGCGGAGGGCAAAACCTATCTATCGGTTGGGCTTGGTTGTACCGGAGGGCAACACAGGTCAGTTGCCGTAGCGGAAAAACTTGCAAATGCCCTTGCGAAAAAGGGTTGGCAGGTGTCAACTCGCCATCGGGAATTGGAACGGCGTGGATTGACCGCGTCTGACGTGGGGACGTCGCAGTGATTGGTGTGGTGATTGTCGCACATGGGGGCCTTGCTCCCGAGTATCTATCGGCAGTGGAGCATGTTGTGGGCCGCCTCAATGGCGTGCGCGCCATTGCCATTGGGGCCGACGTGGATCGAAAAGCCAAACAAGCCGAGATTTGTGACGCTGCCAATGCTGTCGACACGGGCGACGGTGTGGTTGTTGTCACGGATATGTTTGGTGGATCGCCGTCAAATCTGTCTTTGCTTGCCTGTAAAACCGCAAATCGCAAGATCCTTTATGGTGCCAATTTACCGATGTTGATCAAGCTGGCTAAATCACGGCACAAATCCCTGGATGATGCGGTGCGATCTGCCAAAGAAGCAGGACGCAAGTATATTGACAGTTTTGAGGCTGATGATGAGTGAACCGGTTACCCGCACCCTGACCATCGTGAATGAAAAGGGGCTTCATGCCCGGGCGTCCGCGAAGCTTGTCGAGTTGGTTGAGGATTTCGATGCCGAAGCGGTGGTTTCAAAAGACGGCGTTGCAGCCTCTGCGGATAGCATCATGGGTCTGTTGATGCTGGTGGCCGCCAAAGGATCGACGATCACAGTTACGACCACCGGCGCGTGTGCCGACGACCTTGCCGTCGCGATCGACGAACTGGTGGCGAACAAATTTGGCGAAGAGGCCTAGCGCGTCGGTGCTGGCGGATCCTGGCGATAATCGTAAAAACCACGTTCCGACTTGCGGCCTAGCCACCCTGCTTCGACGTACTTTGTCAAAAGCGGGCAAGGACGATACTTGGTATCGGCCAACCCGTCGTGCAAAACGTTCATGATAGCGAGGCAGGTATCCAGCCCGATGAAATCGGCCAATTCGAGCGGACCCATTGGATGGTTGGTGCCCAGTTTCATCGCGCTATCGATGGATTTGACCGAGCCGACGCCTTCGTAAAGCGTGTAAACCGCCTCGTTGATCATAGGCATTAGGATGCGATTAACGATAAAGGCAGGAAAGTCTTCGGCGCTGGCCGACGTTTTCCCAAGGTTTTCGACCACTTTCAAAAGCGCCTGATATGTGGCGTCGTCTGTTGCTATGCCTCGGATGAGCTCAACCAACTGCATAATTGGGACCGGGTTCATAAAGTGGAAGCCCATGAACTTTTCCGGTCGGTCGGTGCGGCTGGCAAGGCGGGTAATCGAAATTGACGACGTGTTCGAGGTCAGGATCGTGTGCGGAGCAAGATGTGGCACAATGTCTTCAAAGATGGCAGCCTTAACCGTTTCACGCTCAGTTGCGGCCTCGATGATCAGATCGCAGGGGCCCAAATCTGACAGTGTCATGGTGGTCTTGATACGCGCCAGTGCGGCGTCGCGGTCTTTGTCGCTGATTTTCTCGCGCGACACCTGCCGGTCAAGGTTGTCCTTGATCTGAGACAACGCCGAATCCAGAGCATCCCGGCTTACATCTGTCATCAGGACATCATAGCCGGCAAGTGCGAAAACATGCGCGATTCCATTGCCCATTTGCCCCGCACCGACGATGCCAACGTTTTGGATTTCCATCTTGGTATTTCCTTGTCTGACGGCGCGACCATAGGCGCTTGCCTGATCCCGGTGCAAGGGCAGCCTATGCTTAAAAATTTAGGTTTAGGAGTATCTCAACGCCTTTGCCGCAGTTTGCCGCAGATGATGCAGTTCTTTGGTGGGTCTTGATGTGATCTTGGCGGCTTCGGGAAAATCGAACCAATATAATCTGTGCCGGTATCAGGGGACAAAGTTGTTGTTTCGCGGACCGCCGAAGTCGTTTGACGCCCCGTACGTTGCGGCTCTTGGCGGAACTGAAACTTTTGGTCCCTTTGTAAAGGCTCCGTACCCCAGTTTGCTGGAAGACTGGTTGGACAAGCCTGTAGTCAATCTTGGCGTGCGTCATGCAGGTGTGTCGCTCTTTGCGTCCGAACGTTGGGTGCTTGAGTGTGCCTCTGGGGCAGATGTGGCCATTATGCAGGTGCTTGGCGCGGGCAATATGTCGAACCGGCTTTATAGTGTGCATTCGCGTCGCAATGACCGGTTCTTGGCGGTATCACCTGCGTTAAAGGAAATCTTTCCGGACGTCGACTTTACCGAGTTCAGCTTTATCCGTCATCTGCTGAAAAGCCTGTCGGAACGGTCGCAGACTGCATTTGAGGTGATGGTGGAAGAGCTTCGCTTTGCCTGGCTGCAACGGATGCGTCGCGTTTTGTCGATGATCGAAACCGATGTTGTTTTGCTTTGGATGTCTGATCGTGCGCCCGCTGCCCCTTCGGATTGGCCACAAGGACCAGAACCATTGTTTGTCACCAAGGCTATGGTCGACGATCTGGCGGGAGAAGTTTCAGCAACAGTTGAGGTTGTAGCGGGCACGGAAGGCGACCGCCTTGAGGGCAAGACGTACGCAGCACGCGAACGCGGGGCTGCCCTGACAGCACCTTGTCCGCACCATCATGCAAAAGCTGCAGAACGTCTGTCTGAGGTTATTGGTGAATTGCAGCCGCACCCTGCGGCGCGATCCGGTGTGCGCGACCGCGGGCATGCCCCACGATCGCGATCCGCGATTTAGTTCAGCTTCTCAAGAAGCTCTGGCACAGCAGTGAACAGGTCTGCCACCAGTCCATAATCAGCCACCTGAAAAATCGGGGCTTCCTCGTCTTTGTTGATGGCAACAATGATCTTGCTGTCCTTCATCCCTGCAAGGTGCTGAATAGCCCCCGAAATGCCAACGGCAACGTAAAGATCAGGTGCCACAACCTTGCCAGTCTGACCCACCTGCCAGTCGTTGGGGGCATAACCCGAGTCGACCGCTGCACGGGACGCACCTACTGCGGCCCCAAGCTTGTCAGCCAACTTTTCGATCAGCGCAAAGTCCTCTTCGGACCCGACGCCACGACCGCCAGAGACAACAACGCCCGCGCTGGTCAACTCGGGGCGATCGCTTGCAGCAACTTTATCTTCGACCCATTCCGACAAGCCGGGATCGACGGCGGCGCCGACGGGCTCAACCGAAGCATTTCCGCCATCTCCGGCTGGATCAAATGTCGATGTCCGCACCGAGACTACTTTCACAGGATCAGCGGATTTCACGGTCTGGATCGCGTTGCCCGCATAGATTGGACGCTCGAATGTGTCTGCATCCACAACACCAGAGATGTCGGAAATCACCATCACATCCAAAAGCGCGGCAACTCGCGGCAGAACGTTTTTCGCATCTGTCGTGGCGGGGGCGACGATATGGCTGTAATCGCCCGCCAGCGAAACGATTGTCGCAGCAGTGGACTCGGCCAGACGATGACCCAGCGATGCATCTTCGGCGACCAGTACCTTCGCAACGCCAGCGATCTTGGCAGCCGCCTCACCCGCGGCAGCTGCACTTGCGCCTGCAGCCAGAACGGTGACATCTCCCATCGCTTTTGCGGCGGTCACCGCCTTGGAGGTTGCGTCAAGGTTCAGCTCACCATCGGTGACCTCGGCAAGAAGAAGAACAGCCATTTACAGTGCCCCCGCGTCTTTGAGTTTCGTGACAAGTTCATCGACCGAACCAACAATCTCGCCCGCCTTGCGGGTTTCGGGTTCGGTGGTCGAGACGATGGCAAGGCGTGGGCTGACATCAACGCCGTAGTCCTCGGGCGTCTTTTCATCCAGCGGCTTTTTCTTTGCCTTCATGATGTTTGGAAGCGAGGCATAGCGCGGCTCGTTCAACCGCAGGTCAACGGTGACAATCGCGGGCATCTTCACCTTGATTGTTTGCAAACCGCCGTCCACTTCGCGTGTAACCGTGGCGCTGTCACCGTCCACGTTAACCTCGGATGCAAAAGTCGCCTGCGCCCAACCGGTTAATGCCGCCAGCATCTGGCCCGTGGCGTTCATGTCGTTGTCGATGGCCTGTTTGCCACAGAGAACGAGTCCGGGCTGCTCTTCATCGATAACGGCCTTCAAAAGCTTGGCAACGGCCAGTGGCTCGATGTCAGTATGCACGTCATCTGCCGCGATGATCAGAATGGCGCGATCGGCACCCATGGCCAACGCCGTGCGCAGGGTTTCCTGGCTTTGCTTGACGCCGATAGACACCGCTATGATCTCTTCCGCCTTGCCCGCCTCTTTCAGACGGATCGCTTCTTCAACTGCGATTTCGTCAAACGGGTTCATCGACATCTTAACGTTCGCCAAATCGACACCCGATCCGTCCGCTTTAACGCGCACTTTCACGTTGTAATCGATGACGCGTTTGACAGGTACCAACACCTTCATTTGCGTTAACTCCTTCGCGTTCGGGGTAACCCCCGCTGATTTCCCAGTCGGTTTAGCGAAGGCGGCGCAGGGAAAACAGTGCAAAATCGACGCGTTTGGGTCTGACGACGCCGCGTTTTCGATACTCCGTGCTAACATTGGAAAGAATCTAGGGAGAATAGCCATGGAAAAGGTTGTTGGCGTCGGCGGATTGTTCTTTCGGGCGAAGGACCCGGACGCATTGGCGAAGTGGTACGAAACGCATCTTGGCGTGAACCCTGCGCCAACAGACATGAGTACGCCGCCATGGATCGGCGAGGCCGGAGTGACCGTTTTTGCGCCGTTTGCGGCCGACACGGATTACTTCGCTGAGGACCGCGCGTTTATGGTTAATTTTCGTGTGAATGATCTGGACGCGATGGTGGAACAGCTAAAGGCGGCCGGGATTGAAATCAGCCACGAGCAAACGATGGAGGGGGTCGGGCGTTTTGCGCGCATTTACGACCCCGAAGGCAATCCGGTCGAGTTGTGGGAACCGCCAGCTGGCTAGCGGTTCGCCCCCGGAACCCAAAGCACATCGCCGCGGCCTTCGTCATTCGCGATGCGCGCGGCGACGAAGAACCAGTCGGAGAGCCTGTTAAGATAGGTTACTGCGGCCTCGTTTACAGACTCCATCGTTGCTAGCTCGACAGTCAGACGTTCGGCGCGGCGGGCAACCGTGCGGCAGAGGTGAAGTTGCGTCGAAAGAGCAGATCCGGCCGGTAAAATGAAGGACTTCAGCGGTTCAAGACGCTTAATCATCTCGTCAATCTCGGCTTCCAAACGCTCGGTTTGGGCGGCCACCATGCGCAATACAGGGTAACCAGCTTCGCTATCCATCTCCATGTCGGGGCGGCAAAGATCTGCACCTAGGTCAAAAAGGTCGTTTTGAATCAATGACAAAAGTCGATCCATCTCGTCGTCGGCCTGAAGCCGGGCCATTCCGACCGTGGCGTTCAGCTCATCGACGGTTCCATAGGACGTCACACGCATCGCGTGTTTGGCGACGCGCGCGCCATTGCCGAGAGCGGTTTCACCAGCGTCGCCGGTTTTGGTGTAAATTTTGTTGAGTACGACCATGAGTATTAGCCCCCCGAGCGGCGTAGGTAGACGTAAAGCAAAATTAACGCGATCGCGACGGCTTGCGCGTAGATGCGATAGCGCATGATGCGGTTGGCGTGTTTGCGGTTGAAGTCACCGCCTTTGGCGAAGCCGCCGATCCCGGTCAGCAAAACGCCGACGACGATCAAGACAGCTATCCCGACGACGATAAAAAGTGGATCTTCTAACATGGAAACCTCGGTTGCTTTGAGCCGGACCTAGCGCAGTTTCGCGTGAAGGCGAATGCAACGCTTAGCTGCGTTTCATAACTTGATCCAGAAGGAACGTGGGCAGAAAACGTCGCAGGAGATCTGAGCCGTAAGTCGGGAGTGTCACATAGTAGCGCGCTTTCGGGCGTGGGCTCTCGATAGCATGGATCAACTTGTCGGTGACGGCCGAGGGCGGTTTGGCAAAGATGCTGTTGTTTGAACCTTTTCGAAGTTTTTCAAGGAGATGGCTGTTGTATTCCTCCACGCGGGGGGAGTTCTCCCAATCGACCCAGGCGTCAAAACGCTTGATGGCATTGGCGCGGAAATTGGTTTTGATCGGGCCGGGTTCGATCAGGGAGACGTGGATACCAGCATCTACCATTTCCATTCTGAGGGCGTCGGACCAGGCCTCAACTGCGTATTTCGAGGCGGCGTAGGCGCCGCGATAAGGTGTCGTCACAAACCCGAGCACCGAGGAACAATTGACGATCCGCCCATGGCCTTGAGCCCGCATTGCGGGGAGGATCTGGACGGTCAGGTCGTGCCAGCCGAGGAAATTGGCATTGTGATTGGCGCTTATGGCGTCGCGGGAGAGGTCTTCCAGTGGGGCGGGAATGGCGTATGCGCCGTTGTTGAAGAGGGCGTCGAGGGTGCCGTTGGTCTCGTTCAAGACATGGCTAACGCACATGGCGATCGAGGCGGCGTCTTCGTAATCAAGATGAACGGCGTCCGGCAACCCGTTAACTCTTAGGCGCTCGGCGTCGGTTTTCTGGCGACAGGCGGCGAAGACGCGCCAGCCTTTGGCTTGAAGCGTCGAGGCGGCATCAAAGCCGATACCGCTGGCGGCGCCTGTGATCAGAATGGACTTGGGGGCGGAGGTCATGGAGGGGATGTGCTACGGCGCGCGCGGCATTGCAAGTCCGTGATTTCCTGCCAATTCGCGCCGTTCCCGCCTTGCCGCCCGATTCCTGCATCGCTACACATCATCTATGGCAAGCGACACAGACACCCCCAACATCGACCCGAGGCATATGGCTGAGCCATTGCGCCGTGCGATTGGGGATCGGTATCTGACCTACGCGCTCTCGACGATTATGCACCGTGCCTTGCCGGATGCGCGGGATGGTCTGAAGCCGGTACATCGGCGTATTCTCTACGCCATGCGCGAGCTACGTTTGTCGCCCACCGGAGGCTTTCGTAAGTCCGCGAAAATCACGGGTGACGTGATGGGTAACTATCACCCGCACGGCAATCAGGCGATCTATGACGCCATGGCTCGATTGGCGCAGGACTTTAACGTTCGTTACCCGTTGGTCGACGGTCAGGGCAATTTTGGCAACATCGACGGCGATAATCCGGCGGCTGAAAGATATACCGAAGCGCGTTTGACCGTCGCGGCTGAGGCCCTGATGGAAGGGTTAACGGAAAACGCTGTTGATTATCGGCCGAACTATGAAGGCACGCTGGAAGAGCCGGTTGTTCTGCCTGCAACCTTTCCGAATTTGCTCGCTAATGGGTCGTCGGGGATCGCGGTTGGTATGGCGACGAACATTCCGCCGCACAACCTTGGTGAACTATGTGACGCCTGTATCCATCTGACGAAAAAGCAGAACAGCGAGTTGGTGCGGGACGATACGCTGATCGAGATGGTAAACGGCCCCGATTTTCCGACGGGTGGCACGATTGTGGAACCGCCGGAGTCGATTTCTGAGGCGTATCGCACCGGGCGCGGAGGCTTTCGGGTGCGCGCGAAATGGGAGGTCGAGGACCTCGGGCGCGGGCAGTGGCAGATCGTGGTTACCGAGATACCGTATCAGGTGCAGAAGAGCCGTTTGATCGAGAAACTGGCCGAGGCGATTCAGACCAAGAAGGTGCCGATTCTGGCGGATGCCCGTGACGAGAGTGCCGAGGATATCCGCATCATTCTTGAGCCGAAGTCGCGCAATGTCGATGCGGACGTTTTGATGAATATGCTCTATCGCAACTCCGATTTGGAGACGCGGTTCAGCCTCAATATGAACGTGCTGATCGATGGTGTGACACCGAAAGTTTGCTCGCTGAAGGAAGTGCTTCGCGCGTTCATGGAGCACCGCCGCGACGTATTGGTACGCCGGTCTGAGCATCGTCTTGCGAAGATTGATCACCGGCTGGAAGTGCTGGAAGGTTTCATCACGGCGTTCCTCAATCTGGATCGAGTTATTGATATCATTCGGTATGATGACGAGCCGAAGTCCGCTTTGATGCGTGAAGACTGGTCGCGTGATTTCGTGCGTGCGATGGACGAGGCTGACTATGTTTCGCCGCCAGAAGGCGAGGGGGAACTGAGCGAGGTTCAGGTCGAGGCGATCCTGAATATGCGGCTTCGCGCCTTGCGTCGGCTGGAAGAGATCGAGCTTCGACGCGAGTACGATGAATTGCTGGTCGAGCGTGCTGCCTTGGAAGACTTGCTGGGCGATGAAGGTCAGCAATGGGCGCAGATCGCGACGGAGCTTCGCGAGGTGAAGAAGCTCTTTGGGAAAGACGCGGAGGGCGGTGCGCGCCGAACTGTGTTCGCTGAAGCGATCGAGGTTGCCGATGTGCCGCTTGAGGCGATGATCGACCGTGAACCGATCACAGTCGTATGCAGCCAGATGGGCTGGATCAGGGCAATGACTGGTCACATCGATCTGGAGCGTGAGCTGAAATTCAAGGACGGAGACGGGCCTCGGTTCGTGTTCCATGCCGAGACGACGGACCGCTTGTTGATTTGTGGCTCAAACGGGCGGTTCTATACGCTTTCGGCGTCGAATTTGCCGGGTGGGCGCGGGATGGGTGAGCCGGTGCGTCTGATGGTTGATCTGCCGAACGAGGCGGAGATTGTGTCGCTGTTCATTCATCAGCCCGAGCGCAAATTGCTGGTGGCCTCGACGGCGGGCGATGGGTTTGTGGTCTCGGAGGATGAGATTGTGGCGCAGACCCGAGCCGGTAAGCAGGTGTTAAATGTTCGCGGTGAGACGCGGGCGTTGGTGTGCAAGCCAGTTGAAGGTGATCACGTTGCTGCCGTCGGCGAGAACCGCAAAATGCTGGTGTTCCCGGTGTCTGATCTGCCAGAAATGGGACGTGGCAAGGGTGTGCGACTACAGAAGTACAAAGATGGCGGGCTGAATGATGCGCGCACATTTACGCTTGCTGACGGGCTGAGCTGGCTTGACCCGGCGGGTCGGACGCGGACCGTTTCCAGCGCTGATCTGGCCGAGTGGATGGGCGCTCGTGCAGGCGCTGGGCGCATGGCGCCGCGTGGGTTCCCGCAAGACAACAAGTTCACGTAAACCCGTGGCTGCGACCAATCTTTCGACGGATTTCATAGGACGGCGTGGGCGTGTTTTCCGGCTGAGCTTCTTGATGGGACTGTTGTCGGTGGTGACGCTTGGCTTTTATCGCTTTTGGATGAAAACCCGGCTGAGACGCTATTACTGGTCGTCGATCCGGCCCGGCGGGCGGCCATTGGAGTACGTGGGTGATCCGCTGGAGAAACTGCTCGGGTTCTTCATCGCAGTTGTGATTTTGGCGTTCTATATCGGTGTCGTGAACCTCATTTTGATGTTCGTGAGCTTCTCACTTTTTGATGGGAATACGGCGGCCTATGTGGCGTCATTCGTTGGAGTGATCCCGCTTTGGTTTTACGCAAGATACCGCGCGCGGCGGTATGTTTTTGCGCGCACTCGCTGGCGCGGTATTCGGTTCGGTGTCGATCCCGGGGCCTGGGGTTACGCGTGGCGGGCGATGATTTATTGGACGCTTGCCCTTGGGTCGGGCACGCTGTTGTGGCCGCTGATGACGCATCGGTTGGAGAAATTTCGGATCGACCGGACGTGGTATGGCGACCGGCAATTGGTGCAAGGCGGACGGGCGCGCGATCTGGTGAAAGGGATGGTGCCGTTTTGGTTGGTTCTTGTCGGGATTGCAGTGATAAGCGGGTTTGCTTACGCGGGTTCCGATATAGAGACCGCGCTGGGGACATTCCTGTTGGCTTTGCCTTTGCTGGCAGTCACATGGGGTTGGTATGCGGTGCGTAGTTTCCGGGTTTTGACGGCAGCGAAAACGGCGGGAGCGATCGGGTTTCGCTCGACCGCGCGCGCGCCCAGGGTCATTGGAATATATGTTCTGGGATATGGATTGGCGTCGATTGTGACCAGCATCGCAGCGATTGCGGCTGGTTTTCTTGTTTTAGCTATAATGTTCGCCGGCAGCGGAATGGACTTTTCGCTGGACGATCTCGACAATCTCAGCGGGCCGGGGATCGTTCTACAAATCTTTGGCTTCGCTACTTATTTCCTTGTCTTTGTGATCTGGGCGACCCTGCGCCATGTGTTCGTAACTCTGCCGCTATGGCGCCACTATGCTGAGACGTTGGAGATTGTCGGAACCGAGTCGCTCCACGATATTTGCCAGCGGGACCGCGATGAGCATCGCGAGGCAGAAGGCTTTGCTGAGGCGCTCGACCTGGGGGCGGCGATATGACGGTCATTCATGTCGGCGACAGCCCCGGCAACCCCGAAGGCTTTGCAGATTTCTTTGACGGCCGGTTGGCGCGCGTCAGGCGGGCGGCGTTTGAGATTGATGAGGCTGCGCGGGTGTTGATCATTCGTCCGCCGGATTGCCCGGAAGAGATTTGGCCGCTGTCCGAGTTGCGCGAAATTCCGGATCAGGCCCATGATGACCAGCTTGTTCTGACCACGGCCAAACGCGCGTTGGCGAGGTTTATACTGACGGATCCCGCGAGCGTTTCGGTTTTGCGCCACAGGGTGCCGAAACTGCCGACACGCTCGCCGGTTCGTGGCAAAGGGCGCGTCTTGGCGTGGGCCGCAGCTGCGGTGGCCTCGGTGTTTTTGATTGTCTTTGTTCTGGTGCCAGTTATGGCCGATCAGATGGCACGCATCCTGCCACCTTCGGGTGAAGAGGCGCTGGGCGATGCGACGCTTGAGCAAATCCAGATAGCGCTTGGCACAGATTTTTCTCCTCTCAATTTCTGTGAGACGCCCGAGGGGACTGCGGCAATGGACTTGATGCTGGAGCGCGTCAGCGGGTTTCGATTGGACCTGCCGTATCCGGTCAAAGTCAGTGTGTTGGATCACCCTATGATCAATGCCTTTGCCTTACCCGGCGGGCAGGTGGTGTTTTTCCGGGGGATTCTGGAGGCCGCCGACAGCCCGGACGAAATCGCGGCTGTTCTGGCACATGAGATTGGGCATGTAGCGGCGCGGGATCCAACGCGGATTGCCTTGCGTTCGGCGGGGTCCCTTGGAGTGTTGGGGCTCTTGTTTGGTGATTTCGCAGGCGGCGCTGCCGTACTGTTTTTGGTCGAGCAGCTAATACAGGCCGATTACACCCGCCAGGCTGAGGCGGCTGCAGATGCCTACGGGATAGCGCTCTTGCAGGAGGCGGATGTAGATCCCGCAGCCTTGGGTGCGTTGTTTCAAAAGCTGCTTGATCAGCATGGGGAGGCGACCGGGATTGCGGCGCATTTCATGTCACATCCTGCACTGGGTGACCGGATCGCAACTGCGCAGGAGGCGGGCGAAGGGCTTATTGGGACGACGCCGGTTATCCCGGATGCGGAATGGCAGGCGCTTCAGGCGATCTGCAACTAACTTGCGGTGGCGCGACGGGCGCGTTAACCAAATTGAACAGTGACAAAGGGGCAAATGTCGATGCGGCGGGTACTGGGACCACTTCTATTGAGCGTCTTTCTTGCGGCTTGCGCGTCTGCGCCTGAGGACGTGAGCGAAACGCCCGCGGTGCTCGGTGACTTCCGGCTTGGGCACAACATTGCCATTGCCGACAACGTTGTTTTGGGGCCGTTCTCGCGTGAGTTGACCGAGCAGCAACTTGAAACGGAATTGCAGAACGCGGTGGCCAAGCGGTTGCGGCGCTATGATGGCAACGGGCTCTATCACCTTGGGATTGTGATGGGTGGACTAGTGCTGGCGCAGCCGGGAATTCCGGTGGTTTATGCGCCGCAGTCAGTCATGATATTGGACGTATCGGTCTTTGATAACGTCACTCAGGAGCGTCTGAACCCGGAAGCCAAGCGTATTCAAGTGGGTGAAGGGTTTCGCAATATCGTGCCGATCCTTGGGTCCGGGCTGGTGCGTGAAGCGGATGTGCAGCTCGCCAACCTATCAGCAAATGCCGCGCTCGAGATTGAGGCCTGGCTGAACGAAAACCCCGAATGGTTTATCCCGAAGCCCGAGCGCGCCCGCGTTCCGTTCACCATTTCGACGCCTGCGCCGCCCGTTGTTGCTGTTCCTGAGGAAGAAGAGACCAACTGACGCTTGATTTTCCTTATCGAATGCCATACTTGCCCGCCCATAATTAACCCATTTCAAAGGCATTAGGGCGATGGCAAAGGCAAAGTTTGAACGTAACAAACCCCACGTTAACATTGGCACAATTGGCCACGTTGACCACGGCAAGACGACGCTGACGGCGGCGATCACGAAGTACTTCGGTGATTTCCAGGCGTATG
>JABDJX010000043.1 GCA_013003245.1 Silicimonas sp.
CCCCCCCCCCCCCCCCCCCCCCCCCCCCCCCCCCCCTTGCGCGACGCCGAAAGGCGGCGCAAATCCTCTAATCGGTATCCAGCTCTTTCAACTGGTCCGATTTCTTGCGCACCAACACGGACCGCAGGTCATGCATGGCCATTAACAGCGCGTCGGACACCGCCTCCAGTTCCTTCGGGCTGGCCCGCCTTTGCGCCCAGACGGCAGTCAGGTTCAGGTGATCCACCGTGCGCAAAATATCATCGACCTCGCGCGCGGCCAGTTGCGCGCGGCGGTCGTCCAGCCATTTTGAGATCGCGGCCTGATCGGCATCGGACAATTCGCGCTCGCCGTGGGCTTTGATCTCGCCGTTCTTGATATTGACCACGGCGATCTGATCCATGTCGATGCGGCGCATACGGTTTTCGGTATCGACGCGAAACACCATCGCGCCGTTTTCGCGCACCCGAAAATAGTACTCCGGCAGGCTCATGAAAGCCCCGCGCAAAAGCTTTGGATGCGTGCACAGGCCTCGGTCAGGTTCTCGTCTGATGTCGCATAACTGATGCGGAAGGCAGGCGAGACCCCAAAGGCCGCACCAAAGACCACCGCGACGCCTTTCTCTTCCAAAAGCGCTGTCGCAAAGGCTTCATCTGTGTCGATAGCCTCGCCTGCCGCACTGGTCTTGCCGATGCAACCTTCGATCGACGGATAGACATAGAAGGCCCCCTCGGGCACCGGGCAGGTGATGCCGTCAGCCGCGTTCAGACCTGCCACCACCAGATCGCGGCGGTGCAGGAAGACCTCGTTATTCTCGGGGATGAAATCCTGCGGACCCGTCAGCGCCTCCACGGCCGCCCACTGGCTGATCGTGCAGGGGTTGGATGTCGACTGCGACTGCACCTTCTTCATTGCCCCAATCAGTGTTGCGGGCCCTCCCGCATAACCGATCCGCCACCCGGTCATCGCATAGGCCTTTGAAACACCGTTAAGTGTCAACGTCCGGTCTTTCAAAGACGGGGCCACTTGCGCAGGCGTGCGAAATTCAAAGCCCGGAAAGGCGATGTGCTCGTACATGTCGTCCGACAGAACCCACACATGCGGGTGGCGTTCCAGCACATCGGTCAAAGCTTTGAGTTGCGCGGGCGAATAACCGGCCCCCGTCGGGTTTGACGGTGAATTGAAGATCAGCCACTTGGTGTTCGGCGTGATCGCGGCCTCAAGCTGCTCGGGCGTGATGCGAAAACCGCTTTCCAGACCCGCCTCGACAATCACCGGCGTGCCGCCCGCCAGCAAGACCATATCGGGATAACTGACCCAGTAGGGCGCGGGGATGATCACTTCGTCACCGGGGTTCAGCGTGGCGACAAGCGCGTTAAAAAGCACCTGCTTGCCCCCGGTGCCGACGGTGATCTCGTTCATTTCATAGCTCAGGTCGTTGTCGCGCCTGAACTTTTCGATGATCGCCGCCTTAAGTTCGGGGATACCATCCACCGCCGTATAGATCGTTTTGCCCTCGTCAATCGCGCGCTTGCCAGCCTCGGCGATGTTGGCAGGCGTCGGAAAATCAGGCTCGCCCGCGCCCAAACCGATGATGTCGCGGCCGGCGGCTTTCAATTCGGCCACCAGCCCGGTCATGGCCACTGTGGGTGACGGTTTGACCGTCTCCAGTGTCGCAGACAGAAAAGGCATGGTCGTCCCCGTCAAATAATCCAGTTATATTCTCATAGAAACTCGCCCTACTGCCCGCAACCTTATTCAGGACAAAGCCATGAACGCTGCAGAAGACTGGTATTCAAACGATGCCGCCACTTTCGGAGACAGACTTGCCGCCGCGCGCGACGCCTGTGGTCTGGATCAAAAGGCACTTGCGCAAAAGCTGGGCGTGGGTCTGGGGACAATCGAGAAATGGGAAAATGACCTGACCGAGCCGCGCGCCAACAAGCTGCAGATGCTGTCAGGTGTGCTGAACGTGTCGATCCCGTGGCTTTTGACCGGGGAAGGCGACGGCGTTGAGCCGCTGATCGATCTTGAAACGGCGCCCGAATTGCACGAATTGATGTCCGAAATGCGCGCCCTGCGCAGTGAGATGCTGCGCTCGGCCGAGCGTATGGGCGTGTTGGAAAAACGTCTGAAGCAGGCCTTGACGGTGGCGTGATGGACGACCGGGAAAAGCGCCTGAAGCGGCTGGCGATCCGGTCGTGGCGGCGCGGCACCAAAGAGATGGACCTGATCCTGGGTCCCTTCTGGGATGCGCACGGAGCGGCTTTGGACGAGGGCACATTATCGCTTTACGAGGACCTTTTGTCAGAGAACGATCAGGACCTTTATCAGTGGGTAAGTGGTCAGGTGCCGGCGCCGGAAAAATACATCCCGATCGTCGAGCGTTTGGTCGCTTCGCGGTAGGACGCGAAATTTTCCAATTGTTTTAACTGTATATTGGGAAATTTCGGCGAAATCTGACTCCGAGCAGTAAATAATGCCGGAGTTGGCGGATGAGTATGCATCAATCACTGGGGGATACGACCCAGCAAGGATACCTAAGACACTATCTTGACAGCCTGTCGATGGTGGAACGCCTGCACAGGCTTTTACTGGACGTCATCAAGGATGAATTTGAACGTCTTGGCGTGCTTGAGATCAATGCAGTACAGGCGCTTTTGATCTTCAATATTGCCGACAACGAAGTAACGGCCGGAGAGCTTCGCTCGCGCGGGTACTATCAGGGCTCGAACGTGTCGTACAACCTCAAGAAACTGGTCGATATGGGCTTTATGCATCATCAGCGATGCGAGATTGATCGGCGGTCCGTGCGGGTTCGATTGACCGACAAAGGGCGTGACGTGCAGCGCATCGTATCAGAGCTGTTCCAGCGGCACGCGGAAGATCTGCAGGACGACGCCGTTCTTGGGCAAGAGCATATCGGTGCTCTGAATCAAAGCTTTACGCGCATTGAACGGTTCTGGAGTGATCAGATCCGCTACATTTACTGAAGCGGTTCAAGGGCGGCATGGGTCGGTTCGCTGACAGGTGCATTTCCGACCGCAAGCGGCCTTAATTCGCGCTCCAGCTTGCGGCGCATGGCGCGTTCAAAATCGTCGTGGTCAAAAGCGGTTTCAACGAATGCGCCGGGCCCCTTGATAACTTCGGCGGCAAAGTATCCGACGAGGTCCTGCAAATCCTGGGCGCCGCCGATGGCAAGCGCGTTTACGACAACTCTTTGAAACGGGAAATGCCGATAGGCGGATGCGGGTGGAAAGCCATCGTTGTTTTTGCCATCCCCGCTGACATCCAGCGTTTTGCGGCTACACCTTGGCGCGCGCTCCAGTTGCCCTGCGGCATACCCAAGCGCGCTGCCCAGCGATGTTGGAAACAGCCGTTCGGCGCGCTGGGGCGTGCTGAGCCGTTGAGCAGCAACCTGCAGATCGGCTGTCGTGCGGATCATGATCCAGTCGATTACCATGCGCTGATTGCGCTGACCGCTCCATTCAAACACCGACAGCGCGACCGGGTCGCGGTCGCGCAAAAACGCCTCCTGCACCTCTGGGGCCAAAAGGGCCGCGGCCAGCCCATGCCGCTGCAACAGATACTCGCGCTCATCAATCGACGACGACACATCCATCGCCAAAAGCAAAGCCAGGCGGCAGGCAAGGGCAGGGGCTGGCACCCAAGCGAACGCGACCAGGGCAAGCGCCAGCCAGCGCATCACCAGTGGCCCGTGTTCTCCATGCTCGCCCACGGCTCTTGTGGCGGCAAGTCGTCGCCGCGCTGCAAAAGCTCGATCGACACGTTGTCGGGCGAGCGCACAAACGCCATGTGACCGTCGCGCGGCGGCCGGTTGATCACCACGCCTGCGTCCATAAGCGTCTGGCACATAGCATAAATATCATCGACGCGATACGCCAGATGCCCAAAGTGGCGGCTGTCCGAGGGAAGCCCATCGTCACCATCCCAGTTATACGTCAGCTCCACATCAGCGTTCTCTTGCCCCGGGGGACACATGAAAACCAACGTAAATCGCCCGCCCTCGCTTTCCGAACGCCGACGCTCTTCCAGCCCCAAAAGCTTGTAAAATTCGATCGACTTTTCAAGGTCTTTCACCCGCACCATCGTGTGCAAATACTCAATGCCCATAACACCTCTCCATCCTGCTGTTCCCCCAACCCTAAGGCGCGCGGCAAGAAAACCCAACCCGAACCGCATCTAGCGGTTCACCCCAAGCGCGCCCCAATATAAGGTGCCAAAACGACTCAGCCACCAAGGATCAAAATCCATGCCCCTGACGCCCGAACAACAGGCCGAAATCGACGAACAGCGCAGCCAACCGCGCCAGACCCTGCGCGCCGTCGCCGAAGGCATGGAAAACCACCTCTACACCGCCTACCCGGTGCTCGA
>JABDJX010000051.1 GCA_013003245.1 Silicimonas sp.
GTGCTGGTGTGATATGCACCCGTCCAAGGCCATTATTGGCTCAAAGATATCCCGGGGTCCGGGGCAAAGCCCCGGCTTGTCCTGCGGCATCCAAAATTGAAGGCACAGATAAATGTCCCCACTAAAAATCAAAAAAGGCACATCGCGCCATTCGGCCTACGACCTGCGCGACTACCATGAACAGGGCATCGAGCGGCACACGCTTGCGGTTGTCGTCGACAACGAAGCGGGTGTTCTGGCGCGGGTCATCGGGCTTTTCTCCGGGCGCGGCTATAACATCGAGAGCCTGACGGTCGCTGAGGTCGATCACGAGGGCAAGCGCAGCCGCATCACCATCGTCACGGCCGGAACGCCTTCGGTAATCGAGCAGATCAAGGCGCAGCTTGGGCGGATTGTCCCGGTGCACGAAGTGCACGATCTGACGGTGGAGGGACCGAGTGTTGAGCGCGAGTTGGGCTTGTTCAAAGTGGCAGGCTCTGGCGATAAGCGGGTCGAGGCGCTGCGACTGGCCGATATTTTCCGCGCCAACGTGGTGGATTCGACGTTGGAAAGTTTCGTGTTCGAGATCACCGGCACGCCCGAGAAAATCGATGCCTTTGCCGATCTGATGCGACCTTTGGGTCTGGAAGAGGTCGCCCGCACAGGGGTTGCGGCCCTGTCGCGTGGGGCGGAGCCCGCCTGAACGCCAGTACAACTGCAGAAAAGAAGAAAGGGGAGCCCGAAGGCTCCCCAGTTTCGCTTGTCAGGCTC
This sequence comes from Silicimonas sp., assembly GCA_013003245.1. Taxonomy (GTDB): domain Bacteria; phylum Pseudomonadota; class Alphaproteobacteria; order Rhodobacterales; family Rhodobacteraceae; genus JABDJX01. The sequence continues at coordinate 751 of JABDJX010000051.1, forward strand.
ACTCTTTATGTACCGCCCGGTTTATTGCCTGCGGCCTGACCCGCGTTAAGGGCGAGCGCACCCGCCCCTTGTCCGTTAAAAAGCCTTCGGCTTTTCAACGAGCCGGGTGTAGCGGGTTTCTGCAAGAAACCTGCGGGCCCGGCCCCGTAACTCAGGAGCACTTCTGCTCCCTTCTGTCAGGGCAAGCCAGCGAACAGACCGCCTTGCCCTATCTCGATGTCTCAAAACTCTTCGAAGAGTTTTGGCAAATTTCCTAGAGGAAATTTCTTCCCTCAACTACACCCGCTTGTCCCACCGCAGGTGTTGCACTTCATGCACGTCCCGTTGCGCACCAGCGTATAGTTCCCACAGTCGCCACAAGGATCGCCCTCATAGCCCTGCATCTTCGCCTTGGTCCGCGCGTCCATTGATGTGGTCACAGCAACCGCCGATGTTTCCGCCACAATGGTTGTGCTCACCTCCGGCACCAGCGTTTGCAGTGCCGCAGCTGGATTCTCGGTGCCGGCAAGGGCGGTTGCCCCTGCCCCGGCACCCCCCTGAACAACCATCAAACCTTGGGGGGCTCGGTTGCGCAGGTACCCTGTTGAGACGACTTTCTTTAGCACTTCGACGGGGTCTTCACCGCGTGCGCCATCAATTTCCGAGAAGTTGCGTTTGCCCTCTTCCTCGCCACGCCCCAGATCGTCAAAGCTGACGCCTTCGGGCTTCACGTGGGCCAGATCGGTGCGGTCAAGGTAGCTGACGGCAAGCTCGCGGAAGATATAATCAAGGATCGACGTCGCGTTCTTGATGCTGTCATTGCCTTGGACCATGCCCGCAGGTTCGAACTTGGTGAAGGTGAAGGCGTCGACGAATTCTTCCAAAGGCACGCCGTATTGCAGACCGACCGACACGGCGATGGCAAAGTTGTTCATCATCGCCCGGAAGCCAGCACCTTCCTTGTGCATGTCGATGAAAATCTCACCCAGCTTGCCGTCCTGATATTCGCCGGTGCGCAGGTACACCTTGTGCCCGCCGACAACCGCCTTTTGCGTGTAACCGCGACGCCGCTCTGGCATCCGGTCGCGGGCCTGGGCGCGCTCGACTTCCTTGACGATGATCTTTTCGACCACCTTTTCGGCCAGCACAGCGGCCTTTTCCATTGGCGAGCCGGTTTCCAGAACCTCTGCGGCCTCGTCATCGTCTTCGACAAGGGCCGACGCCAGAGGCTGCGACAGTTTCGATCCATCGCGATAAAGCGCGTTGGCCTTCACACCCAGCGACCATGACAGCTCGTAAGCTGCCTTGCAGTCCTCAATCGTCGCATCGTTGGGCATGTTGATCGTCTTGGAGATCGCGCCGGAGATGAACGATTGGGCCGCTGCCATCATGGTGATGTGGCTCTCAACGCTCAGGAAACGCTTGCCTTTTTTACCGCATGGGTTGGCGCAGTCGAAGATGTGGTAGTGCTCTTCGCTCAGATGCGGCGCACCTTCCAGCGTCATGGTTCCGCAAACGTGGTCGTTGGCGGCCTCAACGTCTTTGCGGCTAAAGCCTAGGCTGCGCAGCAAATCGAACGAAGGGTCATTCAGCTTTTCCGCCGGGATGCCCAGCGTTTTTGTGCAGAACTCTTCGCCCAGCGTCCACTGGTTAAAGACAAAGCGGATATCGAAGGCAGATGGCAGTGCCGCTTCTATTTTGTCCAACTCCGCCTGGCCAAAACCATGGCCAATCAGCGATGTGTGGTTGATCCCCGGCGCGTTGCCAATTGTGCCGTGACCGACAGCGTAAGAGACAATCTCCTCGATTTGCGCAGACCCGTAGCCCAGCCCCTCAAGAGCAGCAGGCACCGAGCGGTTAATGATCTTGAAGTATCCGCCACCGGCCAGCTTCTTGAACTTCACCAGCGCAAAGTCCGGCTCGATCCCCGTGGTGTCGCAATCCATCACCAAACCGATGGTGCCGGTCGGCGCAATCACAGTGGATTGCGCGTTGCGATAGCCGTGCTTCTCACCAAGCTTCAGCGCCTCGTCCCAGGCGTGCGCGGCCAAAGCGACCAGCTTTTGATCCGGACAATTCGCGCGGTCCAAAGTCACCGGGTTTACGTTCATCGCTTCATAACCGTCCACTTCGCCGTGCGCGGCGCGGCGGTGGTTGCGGATTACGCGCAGCATGTGATCGGCGTTTTTCTTATAGCCGGGAAACGGGCCAAGCTCTTTGGCCATCTCGGCGGATGTCGCGTAAGACACACCCGTCATGATCGCGGTCAGAGCACCGGCCAAGGCGCGACCCTCATCACTGTCATAGCCAAGCCCCATGTTCATCAGCAGACCGCCGATGTTGGCATAACCCAGACCCAGGGTGCGGAAGTCATAGGACCGCTGGGCGATTTCCTTTGAGGGGAACTGCGCCATCATCACGCTGATTTCCAGCGTCACGGTCCAAAGGCGTGTGGCGTGCATGTACTCGTCAGCTTGAAACGCGCCGTCTTTGTAGAAGGTCAGCAGGTTCATCGACGCCAGATTACAGGCCGTGTCGTCAAGGAACATGTACTCAGAACACGGGTTCGAGCCGCGGATCGCACCGTCTTCGGGGCACGTGTGCCAGGCGTTGACCGTATCATGGTACTGGATGCCCGGATCAGCACAGGCCCATGCGGCGTGCCCAACGTCGTCCCACAGATCGCGCGCTTTCACGGTCTTGGCAACCGTGCCGTCTTTGCGGTTGATCAGATCCCAGTCCACATCATCCTCGACCGCCTTCAAAAAAGCATCGGTGACGCGGATAGAGTTGTTTGAGTTCTGCCCGGAAACGCTTGAATAAGCTTCAGAATCCCAATCGGTGTCATAGGTCGGGAACTCGATGCTGGTGTGGCCCTGACGGGCATAATCCAGCACACGCTTGATATAGGTTTCAGGGATCGAAACCTTCTTGGCATCGCGGATCGCCGCCTTCAGCGTATCGTTGGACGCCGGATCATAGGCGGCCTCTTCGGCCCCGTCCCAAACCCGGATTGCCTCAAAGATGGCGTTCAGCTTTTGCTCGTGCATTTTCGAGCCAGCAACGATCGACGCGACCTTCTGCTCTTCCAGCACCTTCCAGTTGATGAATTCCTCGATATCGGGGTGGTCCGCATCAACGATGACCATCTTGGCCGCGCGGCGCGTGGTGCCGCCGGATTTGATCGCGCCCGCTGCGCGGTCACCGATCTTGAGGAAACCCATCAGG
>JABDJX010000207.1 GCA_013003245.1 Silicimonas sp.
TCACACCAGCACCGCGCCGCCTTCCTTGATCGCGTCTGCCGTTGAAACCTCGCCCAGAAGCATCTTGTTGTGTGGCTCGCCCGATGGGATCATCGGGAAGCAGTTCTCGTGCTTTGCGACCATGCAATCAAAAATGACCGGGCCATCGTAGGCCAGCATTTCCATGATTGCGTCGTCGAGATCGGCGGCGTCATCGACGGCGATTCCCTTGGCACCAAAGGCTTCGGCCAGCTTGACGAAATCGGGCAGGGCCTCGGACCACGAATGCGAATAGCGCTCGCCGTGCAGCAGTTCCTGCCACTGGCGGACCATGCCAAGGCGTTCGTTGTTCAGGATGAACTGTTTGACCGGCAGGCGGTACTGAACGGCGGTGCCCATTTCCTGCATGTTCATCAGCCAGGACGCTTCGCCTGCGACGTTGATCACGAGGCCATCGGGGTGCGCCATCTGCACGCCGATCGAGGCTGGAAAACCATAGCCCATTGTGCCCAAACCGCCGCTCGTCATCCAGCGGTTGGGGTCATCAAAGGTCAGGTACTGCGCCGCCCACATCTGGTGCTGGCCCACTTCGGTGCAGATATAGCGATCCGGGTGATCCTTGGTCAGCGCTTCAAGCCGCGCCATCGCGTGCTGCGGGCGGATGACCTTGCCTTTTTGCTCGAACTTCAGGCAATCGACCGCGCGCCATTCATCAATCTGCGCCCACCATTTCTTGATCCCCGCCGCATTTGTTTTGCGCCCGCGCGCCTTCCAGATGTTCAGCGCCTCTTCCAGAACATGGGCCACATCGCCAATGATCGGGAAATCGACGTGGATCACCTTGTTGATCGAGGAAGGGTCTATATCGATATGCGCTTTTTCCGAATGCGGGCTGAAATCCTGAATGCGTCCGGTGATGCGGTCGTCAAAGCGCGCGCCGACGTTGATCATCAGATCACAGCCATGCATCGCAAGGTTCGCCTCGTAAAGCCCGTGCATGCCAAGCATGCCCAGCCAGTTCTTGCCCGACGCAGGATAGGCACCCAGACCCATCAGGGTCGAGGTGATCGGGAAATTCGTTGCTTCGACCAACTCGCGCAAAAGCTGGCTGGCCGCAGGGCCAGAATTGATGACGCCGCCGCCTGTGTAAAACACCGGGCGCTTGGCGGTTTCCATCGCCTCGACCAGTGCCGTGATCATCTCGCGGTCGCCTTTGACGCGGGGCTGGTAGTGGCTGGTGGTCGCGGCTTTGGGCGACACATAGGTGCCATTGGCAAATTGCACGTCCTTCGGGATATCAACCAGAACCGGGCCGGGGCGCCCGCTTGTGGCGACGTGAAAGGCCTGATGCACTGTGTCGGCAAGCTGGTCGGTTTCGCTGACCAGCCAGTTGTGCTTGGTGCAGGGACGCGTGATGCCAACGGTGTCAGCCTCTTGAAAGGCATCGGTGCCGATCATGAACGTGGGCACCTGTCCGGTCAGCACAACGATTGGGATCGAGTCCATCAGCGCATCGGTCAGCCCGGTCACGGCATTCGTTGCACCGGGGCCCGAGGTGACCAGAACCACGCCCGGCTTGCCGGTCGAGCGCGCATAGCCTTCAGCGGCGTGCACCGCCCCCTGTTCATGGCGCACAAGCACGTGACGGATTTCATTTTGCTGAAAAATCTCGTCATAGATCGGAAGGACCGCGCCACCGGGGTATCCAAAGACCACATCGACACCCTGATCCTTCAGGGCTTCAACGATCATTCTTGCTCCGGTCATTTGCGTCTTTTTCATCGTGCCGTTTCCGTTTGATTTGCGCATAAAAAAACCCCCGAGAGTTTCGAGGGCGCATGGGAAGAAGTCTGGAGTACCGTTACCGGCCCATGCGCCATGTCCTCACAATCACCACTAGCTTGGCCATCTCAGGCTCCTCTCAAAGGTGCGCAGAGACTAGGTTGGCCATCAAAAGGCGTCAACAGTGAATTTGCCAATATTGCGCAAAAAGGTGCTTTGGCGAAATTTCCGCAAAACTTGCCCGGATCTTACAGTGCTTATTTTTTACGCAAGGTACAGTTAAATAGAGTGTTTATCTCTTTGAACGGGGCGGGTAGGGTGCGCGCCATGATCAACCAGAGCGGTGCTCTGGCCAAATGTAATGGGAGGAAATACTTACATGGATCGTCGTTCTTTTCTGAAAAATACAGCCATCGGTGGCGGTGCGGCTGCGGCAACTTCGCTGGCGGCTCCTGCACTTGCGGCTGGCCACGCACGCACGCTGACGATGGTAACATCATGGCCCGAGGGCTTTGCTGTTCTTGACGATGCGGCCAGCTATTTTACCCAAGCTGTAAACGCGATGTCTGGCGGCTCTTTGACCATCGACAAGAAGACACCAGGTCAACTTGTTGGCGCACTTGAAGTTTTTGACGCTGTGTCGTCGGGCCAAGCCGACATGTATCACTCGGCGGATTACTATTTTGGCGGCCAGCATCCTGCGTACAACTTCTTCACAGCGGTTCCGTTTGGCGCGACAGCGCAGGAACTGTTCAACTGGTACTACAACGATGGTGGTCAGGAACTGCACGATGAACTGGGCCAAATCTTTGGTCTGAAGTCATTTCAGTGCGGCAACTCCGGCTCGCAGTCGGGTGGTTGGTTCCGCGAAGAAATCAAATCTGTCAGTGACTTCCAGGGCTTGCGCTATCGTATGCCGGGACAGGGCGGTCAGGTTCTGGGCAAGCTGGGCGCATCTGTCCAGAACATCCCGGGTGGTGAACTTTATCAGGCGCTTAGCTCGGGCGCGCTTGATGGCCTTGAGTGGGTTGGCCCGCTGGCCGATGAACGCGCAGGTTTCCAGGAAGTGGCCAAGTTCTACTATGCCGCTGGTTTCCACGAGCCGGGTTCGGGTCTGATTGCGTCGATTAACCTGGACGTTTGGGAAAGCCTTGATTCACAGCAGCAGGCCGTTCTGACGAACGCTGCAAAGGCCGCGACCATCCACCAGTTCAGCCAGACAATGGCCAGCAACGGTGCAGCGCTAGAGCGTCTGAAGGCGCAAGGCGTGACTGTTCTGAACTTTGGCGATGATGTTTGGGATGCCTTTGGCGCGGCTTCAAAAGAAGTGCGCGACGAGCCTATGGGCGACGAGCTTTATGCCAAGGTGCGCGCAAGCTTTGAAACCAGCCTTGCCAACAGTTCCAGCTGGTTGCAGCAATCAGACGGTTTCTACCTTCAGCAGCGCAATCGCGTCATGGGCGGGTAAACCTCTTAGGAGCTTGATACAGATCAGGGGGCCCGGCGGGCCCTTTGATACATACGCTCGTGAATTTTTGGGGAGGAGCGCGTGGTCGACGGAATAGTCTGGATTTTCCAGAACATCGCACTGGCATTTTATAACTTTTTCTATGCCGTGACCCATCCCAGTCTGTGGTTGGACTGGTCAAACTCCGAAGCCATTATGCGGTTCATCTATTACGGTGGGTCGGCCGAGTTTTTCTTTGTTGTCCTGACGTCGTTTCTCATTTTTACAGCTGTTGGTATCTGGAAGACCGGCGTCATGTGGCGCTGTGTTCGCATTCTGGAAGGTATCGGCAACACTGTTGGGCGCGTCGCTGCATGGGCTGGCCTTTTGATGGTTCTGCAGCAGGTGTTGATCATTTTCGTCCAGCGGATTTTTTCTTCGGCCCAAATTTCAATCGGCTTCGGCCTTCCGTTCACAAAAGACGTTTCCTGGTGGGGTGAAGAACTTAAGCTTTATAACGCGATGATTGTCTGCCTCTGTGTTGGGTACACCTTTATCCAAGGCGGCCACGTACGCGTTGATCTGGTGTATTCCGCCGTTTCTTATCGCACGAAACGCGTCATAGACATGTTTGGCAGCCTGTTCTTTATGATGCCCGTTGCGGTGTTGATCTGGATGTACGGCTGGTTCTTCTTATGGCGCCATCTGGTTGTGCCAAAACCATCCGCGTCCGACCAGTTGGACCGGCTTTTGGCCAAATCCCGCGCCTTCCGCTGGAACGTGGAAACCTTGGGTTTCTCGCCCAACGGGTTCAACGGCTATTTTCTCTTTAAAATCCTGCTCGTGCTCTTTGCCGCCCTGGTCTTTATCCAGGCTGTCGCTTTTTTCTATCGGTCTTATCTGGAGTGGAAAGAGGGCCCTGAAAGCGAAGGCAAGTATCTTGATAAAGACGCGCTTGGCGATGATGACGCCCAGCTTGTCGCAGACATCCATTAAGGGGCGCTAGAGATGTTGTTTGGACTTGATGGCGTCGAGATTGGCCTTCTGATCACCTTCCTGTGCCTTTTTGCAGGTATTCTGTCGGGCTTCCCGGTGGCCTTTGCCATCGGTGGGTCGGCGGTGATTTCCTTTGGCATTATAGCCGGATTGGACAGCATGGGCTGGCTGATCCATCAGGCGATTGACACCGGAACTGCCGAATTTGCCGCAGTGGTGGCCGAAGGGATCAAGGCCGAGACGATATCGGTCTTCACCCATCCCGACCTGCCGCGCTTTGATGCGCCGGTCTTCCCGCAGGGGTGGGAAACGGCGATGGACCGCAACATTTCCTTTGTCGTGAACCGGATGAACGAACGCGTCATCGCGGGCCAGTCAATTGAAACACTCCTCGCCGTGCTGATGTTCGTGATGATGGGCATCACGCTGGAGCGCTCGAAGATCGCCAATGATCTGCTGCTGACCATGGCGCGGGTCTTTGGCCCGCTGCCCGGTGGTCTGGCGGTGTCTATCGTGGTTGTGGGCGCATTTTTAGCCGCCTCGACCGGCATTGTTGGGGCGACTGTTGTCACGATGGGCCTGCTCGCCCTGCCAACCATGTTGCGCAACGGCTATTCGCCCGAACTGGCGACAGGTGTGATCGCAGCATCAGGCACATTGGGGCAGATCATTCCGCCCTCCATCGTGATCGTCCTGCTTGGCACGCTTGCCGGAGACCTCTATTCCGCCGCTCAGGAAGATCGCGCGCAACTGGCGGGCTGCACCGATGCGCTGACCTTCCTTGGTGAGCCTGCGGTGATCTCGGTCGGCACACTTTTTCAGGCGGCCCTGATCCCCGGCATCATGCTTGCGGGCCTTTATGCGGTCTATGCGTTTGGCTACGCGCTTTTGAACCCCTCAAAGGCACCCGCCGTGCAACTGGGCTCAACCAACTCCGAAGCGATCACCAGGGGCGAGGCGTTGACGTGGTTCCTTGGCGCTCCGGTCGCGTTGATCGGCGGGTTCTTCCTGCTCTCGGCGGCAGGTGCGATTGGCGCCCAGTCGACCTCGATCAGTACCTTCAGCGATGCGGGCGAATCCGCAACCCTGCGCACAAACGTAGGCCCCGATTGCCAGGCCTCGATGATCGAGCTGCACGGCCAATCGGCATGGGATGCCGCAATCGACCAGCAGGCCGAGATTGACGCAGCAGGCGGCGTGGCGCAATCCGTCGAGCTGAACGAAGAAGAGCAGGCCGCAGCCCTTGTCGAAAAGATCGCGAACGCAGCGCCCGTGGGCACCGGTGTGGCGCTGATCGTGCTTTTCTTCGCTCTTACCCTGACCACGGCCTTGGGCATTTCGCCCACCTCTGATCCACGACCGCTTTACGTCGGCCTGGCCGCCGGGTTGGCGGTGCTTCTGGCCGATGCCCTGATGGTCTCTCCCGTCACCACGCCGGGCGTCACGGTCCTGATCCTTGCCATCCCGATGATCGTCATGCTGTGGGCGACCCGTCACGCTGTAGATCGGCTGGGCCGCAACGAGTTATTGCGCGTGGTCTTCCCGCCGCTGGTCCTGATCATCGCCGTTCTGGGCTCGATTCTTGGCGGGATCACCAACCCGACACCCGCCGCTGCCTTAGGGGCTGCCGGTGCGATCATGCTCGCTTCCTACCGCAAGCTGAGAGAAGAAGAGCACTCGGGCAAGGTCATTATCTTTGCCAGTTTCGCGCTGGTGATCATGCTGCTGATCGGTGTGAACTTTGATCTTCGTCTTGGACAAGACAACGTCAGCGCCGAAAACTGGATCGCCTTTATCGTCGCCCAAGGCGCTTATCTATTCGCCATGTTTGGCTTGCTTTACGGCTGTTGGGTGCTCTACCGCTCTGGCGTCTTGCCGCCCGTGGTGCGCGAGACCGCCAAGGTCACCTCGATGGTCTTCACTATCCTGATCGGCAGCCAGATCCTGAACCTCGTGGTCATCTCCTATGGTGGCGAGCACTATATCCAGCAGTTCCTGAAAAGCTTTGACGACGAGTTCAAAGTCTTCCTGATCGTGATGCTGGTTCTTTTCGTCCTCGGCTTCGTGCTCGACTTTCTCGAGATCATCTACATCGTCGTGCCCATCGTCGGCCCGGTGATTTACGGCGGCACGTTTGACCCCAAATGGGTGACGATCATGATCGCGGTGAACCTGCAGACATCCTTCCTTACACCACCCTTTGGTTTTGCGCTCTTTTACCTGCGCGGCGTGGCCCCGCCGAGTGTCACGACGCAACACATCTATCGCGGCATCATCCCTTTTGTGCTGATCCAGGTTTTCGGGCTCGCTCTGTTCTGGTTCTTCCCCGGCATCGTCACCTTCCTGCCGGATCTGATCCCGAACTAAGCCTTAGGGGGACGGGCGGTGGGATGCCTTAACGGAGGATAACCTCAATCCTGTCGCCTGACCTCCTGAACTGTGCGTCCAGGCCTTGCCCTTGTGCGTTCAGCGCATCTGTGGTGATCGACATGATTGTCTGAAGCTCAATCGGATAGACAGGCCCTGTCGACACCCGACACGCGCCGCCCGTGATATTTGCAGAAACTGACGAACCGCCGGCAAAGATCAACGGGTTATCGATCTTTTGTCGATAGCCGCCGCGCCAGGCAGCAAAGCCGCGCGATTTAAGGGCCGACAATGGCGATTGTGCCTTCAAAGCGCTGATACACGCGTCAACGCCGAGGCGTGTTGCTGCCTGAACGTTCTGTGTCATCAGCGGTTTTTGTCCAAATGGCCCAGAAGCAACGCTCCCATCGCCATTTACGCTGCCGCAGGATGCCAATCCTAACACCAGCGCTACAGAACCTGCTGTTTTCCACATGTCTTTTTCCCTTAATCCGATGACAAATGTATTGCCGCACAAGATGATCTCATCGTTGGGGAATAGGGTAAAGTTAAGGCAAGGCCGCGCCTGCGGCATCATCCATTTAGATCCTTGGCCTGTCGCTCTTATGGAGTCGGGAGAGTGAATTTTGCCGGGTTGCTGACGTGCTTTGGGA
>JABDJX010000072.1 GCA_013003245.1 Silicimonas sp.
TGAACATGTGGTTCAAGCATCCGGCACAGGCGGTTGATACGCATATTTTCCGTGTCGGCAACCGCACCGGGCTTGCACCGGGCAAGGATGTGGATGCCGTGGAGCGTGCGATTGAAGACAACGTGCCAGCGGAGTTCCAGCAACACGCGCACCATTGGTTGATCCTGCACGGGCGGTATCTTTGCGTCGCGCGCAAACCAGAGTGTAAGGCCTGCCCGATAAACGATCTTTGCCAGTTTGAGGATAAGACGGAATGAGTAAGTTTGATGTGGTCGGAATTGGAAACGCGATGGTCGATATCCTGTCGCGCTGCGATGATGCCAATCTTGGCACGTTGGATGTCGATAAAGGCATCATGCAGTTGATCGACATGCCCCGCGCCGTTGATCTTTATGCGCGCATTGGCCCTGCAAAGGAGATTTCGGGTGGATCTGCGGCCAACACAATCGCCGTTATTGCAGCGCTTGGCGGTAAGACGGCCTATGTCGGCAAGGTCAAGGATGATCAGCTTGGTCATATCTTTGCGCATGATTTGCGGGCCCAGGGGGCGGTATATGAGACACCCCTTGCGCCGTCAGATGCCGCTGACGAAACCGGGCGCTGCATCGTTTTGGTCACTCCGGATGGCGAGCGGTCGATGAACACCTACCTGGGTGTGACCGAGCATCTGGGGCCGGATGACATAAACGAGGCCCAGATTGCCGACGCCAAGATCATCTATCTTGAGGGCTATCGCTTTGACGGCCCGGAGAGCCACGCCGCTTTTGCAAAGGCAATCAAGGCAGCCAAGGCGCATGGGGCCATGGTGTCTCTCACGTTGTCTGATCCGTTTTGCGTGGAGCGCCATCGTGATGCGTTCCGGCAGATGATCGTGGACGGCGTGGACGTTCTGTTTTCCAACCGGGTTGAATTGCTGTCGATGTACGAGACCGAAGATTTTGAGGTGGCCCTTACACAGGCATCGCACGAAGTGAAAATACTGGCCTGCACGCACAGCGAGCATGGAGCGCATATCCTGTCAGGTGGCGAACGCTGGCACGCGCCAGCAGACCCGGTGGAGATCGTTGATGCCACTGGCGCAGGTGATGCCTTTGCTGGTGCGTTTCTTTGGGCTTTGGTGCGGGAGTATCCTTTGGAGGTCTGCGGTCGGATGGGCTGTGTCGCGGCCTCTGAAATGATCAGCCATATCGGGGCGCGGCCTGAGGCGAACCTCAAAGAGCTTTTCAAGGCGCGCGGTCTGCTTTGATGTGATGTCGCCGAAGCTTTGCTTCGACGATCTGCTGGGGGCGTTCCACGCCCCCAGACCCCCCAGGGAGTACTTAAACCAAGAAGAAGTCAGGCGGCGTTTTTCGCAAGCCGTGCGGGGAGCGTGTTGGCCCATGCGCTGATCGTGCCTGCCCCAAGGCAGACGACAATATCGCCGGGCCGGGCCTGTTCGCGTACAAGACGCTCTAGGTCGTCTTCGCTGACCACCGCGCGAGCGTGGCGGTGACCGTGGCGGATCAGGCCTGCGATCAGATCGTCGCGACTGGCACCTTCGATAGGGTCTTCGCCTGCGGCGAACACCTCGGCAATGCCAACGACATCTGCATCATTAAAGCAGGTGCAGAAATCGTCGAAAAGCGTTGAGAGGCGCGAATAGCGATGTGGCTGGTGCACGGCGATGACGCGCGCGTCCGCGTGGTCTGCCACGGCGTGCCGGGCGGCCTTGAGGACGGCGGCGATTTCAACCGGATGGTGGCCGTAGTCGTCGATGATCGTGACGCCATCGACCTCGCCCACCTTTGTGAACCGGCGGTTGACGCCTTTGAAGTTTTCAAGTGCTTCGCGAATTTCCGCGGCTTTCATGCCCAGATGCCGTGCGACGGCGACGGCGGCCAGCGCGTTCGAGACGTTGTGGTCGCCCGGCATCGGCAATTGGCAATCCTCGATTATGACGCCTTCGGAAAGCTCGATATCGAAGTGGGCGATACCACGCTTGTAGGTCAGGTTAGTGGCGCGCACATCGGCTTGTGCGTTAAAGCCAAAGGTGACTACGCGGCGGTCGGTGACGCGGCCCACCAAAGCTTGCACTTCGGGATGATCGGTGCAGAGCACAGCAAGGCCATAGAACGGGATGTTGGAGACAAAATCATCAAAGCCGCGGCGCAGGTTTTCGATGGTGCCCCAGTGCTCCATATGCTCTGGATCGATATTGGTAACGATGGCGATGGTGGCAGGCAGGCGGTTGAAGGTGCCATCGCTTTCATCGGCTTCTACGACCATCCATTCGCCCTCTCCAACATAGGCGTTTGAGCCATAGGCGTGGATGATGCCGCCGTTGATCACTGTCGGATCGATGCCGCCTGCGTCGAGCAGTGCGGCGACCATCGTGGTGGTCGTGGTTTTGCCGTGGGTGCCTGCGACGGCAATGTTTGAGCGCAGGCGCATCAACTCGGCCAGCATTTCCGCACGGCGGACAACAGGCAGGCCCAAAAGGCGCGCGTGATCCAGCTCGGGGTTGCCCTTTTTGATGGCCGAAGAGATCACGATGACCTCGGCGCCTTCGAGGTTTATCGCCGCTTGGCCTTCGAAGATTTTCGCGCCAAGGCCTTCCAGCCGATCGGTGATCTTGGAGCGTTTCAGATCGCTGCCCTGCACTGTGTAGCCTGCCGCAAGCAGAACTTCGGCGATGCCTGACATGCCGATGCCGCCGATACCCACAAAGTGGATCGGCCCCATTTCGGTTGGAAGTTTGGTTGCAGCGGCGGCGTTCATGGGCGTTTCTCCGCAAGGGTTTCAATGATGTCGGCCAGACGGTTGGCCGCGTCGGGCATGGCAAGGGCAAGGGCGTTGGCACTCATCTGCGCCCCTGCGCCAGGCGTTGTCAGAACGGTGCTGATGTGCGCTGCCAGCGTGTCTGCGTCAAGCTTGCTTTCGGGGATCAGGATGGCGGCGTCGGCGGCAACCAGCCCAGAGGCGTTGGCGGTCTGGTGGTCAGCCGTTGCTGCCGCAAACGGGATCAGGATCGACGGGCGTCCAATGACGCTGATATCAGCGACCGAGGAGGCTCCGGCGCGGCTGATCACCAGATGAGCGCCTGCGATCCTCTCGGCAATGTCGGGGAAAAACGGTTCGACCTCGGCAGTGATGCCCGCCTCGTCATAGGTGCGCATGACGCGCGCAAGGTCTTCGGGGCGAGCCTGATGGGCAACCTTGATTTCCTGAAGGCCCAGTTGCGCGATTGCGGCGGGGACCACGTCTGACAGGATGCGTGCACCCTGAGATCCGCCCATAGCAAGGATCGACGGCGGATCAGCGGGCGAGGGATAAGGTGCTGCGGCATGCGCCAGCACTTGAGCGCGGACCGGGTTGCCGGTGTGCCGACTTTTCAGTCCGGCGGGGAGCTTTGTCGGCCATGTGCCGCAGGCGATGACATTGACGCGTGGGGCAAAGAGGCGGTTGACGCGTCCCAGCACACCGTTTTGTTCGTGGATGATGCGCGGGATACGCAAAAGCCACGCTGCACTGATTGCGGGAATGGAAGGGTAGCCGCCAAACCCGATCACCACGCTTGGGCGCGCAATTATGAATCGGGCGACTGCAGCCAGAACGCCAGCGGCGATTTTGAAAGGTGCGATGGTTTTGGCCAACGCCCCGCCACGGGCAAAGGTGGCACTGCTGACACTTTGGATGTCAACGCCTTTGGGAAAGGCATCTGCATAGCGCGCACCTCGGGGGTCAGTAGAGAGCGTTACATTCCAACCTTTGGCCAACATCACTTCGGCGAGTGCTTGGGCGGGAAACATATGCCCGCCCGTGCCACCTGCGGCCATGATGAGACGCGGCGCTTTCACCGGCTGCTCCGCACCAGATAGTCGCGAATTTCGCCCTGAGGCCGAATTCGGGTCAGGGCCAGAAGCATGCCGACCATGATGCCGCCTGCCAAAAGCGATGATCCGCCATAGCTGACGAAGGGGAGGGTCATGCCTTTTGCGGGCAAAAGCCGCACCGCGACAGACATGTTGATCATCGCCTGCATCGCGAAGGTGCAGGCCAGACCGGTGCCCGCAAGGCGGATGAAGGGATCGCGCTCGCGCATCAGACGGGTCAGGGAGCGACAGACGATGGTTGTATAAAGCAGGATGATCACCAGTACGAGGATCAGGCCATACTCCTCGGCGGCCACTGCGATGATAAAGTCGGTATGCGCATCGGGCAGGGACCATTTCACCGTGCCTTCGCCGATGCCGACGCCGAAAAATCCGCCTTCGCGGATAGCGTTGGCCGCATAGCCAAGCTGCGTTGTGGGATCGACCTCGGCTGACAGGAACCCGTCGATGCGGCGCGCAAAGTGCTCAGAATTGTTGTAGGCAAAGGCACCCCCCGCGACGACCAGACCAGCGATGAGCGCGAGAATGATGAAAGGGGCGCCGCCAACAAAGTACATCACGCCCCAGGAAAACAGGATCAGGCAGGCTTGGCCAAAGTCGGGTTGCAAGGCCAAGAGCACGACAATCAGCATCGCAATGGCGAAGGAATAGGATTTGCCCGGCGGGCCTGCGACCTCATTACTGGCGGCGATCATCCAGCCTGCCAGCACTATGAAGCCCGGTTTTAAGAACTCGGACGGCTGAATCGAGCCGAAGCCAAGCGAAAACCACCGCACGGCACCCTTGCCATAGTCAGTGCCGAAAAGGGGAAGCAGCGCCATAGCAGCGAACGACACGCAAAACCCCAGAATTGCCAGTCTGCGTACGGTTCGCGGTGCCATCAGCGTGAAGGCAAACATTGCCATGATGGCCAGCCCGCCAAAGGCGACTTGGCGTTCGACATAGTGGAATGCAGAAAAGCCATTGCGTTCGGCCAAAGGGGGCGATGCAGCAAGGCCCAAAAGCAAACCTATCCCAAACAGAATAAGCACACAGCTGAGCGACCAACGGTCGACCGTGCGCCACCAGCGTGGAAGAATTGGCTCTCCGTCCCGCGTGGGCGTGGAGCCATAAACCATTTCCGTCATGAGCCCTGCTCGGCTGCCTGTGCCCGTTTATCGGGTCTGTGCCCGTAAGATAACGAATCATCCCGTCAGATGCCAGCGTATCGCGCCACAATTTGGCCACCCGGCACCCTTTCGCTTTTAGGTTGGGTGCCCGAACTCGAACAATCCCTTGCAGCAAACCTTAATTGACAACGGCAAACCTCAATAAAGAGGCCATTGCCGCTGCCCGGTCACGAGTTCGGCCCATCGCTGACACATTTGGGCAAAAATCTTAAGACAATGGCTCCAACGCTATATTTCTGTTGGGAAAGTCGAAAGGATTTCGATGGATCTTACCTTGGTCAATGACGCTGCGCGTGCGGTTCACCTTTTGGGGTTGGCGCTGGGTTTTGGCGTGGCAATTGTCGCTGATCTAAGTGCGGCGCGCACGCTGGTGCGACCATTGAGTTGGACGGAAATTGAAACATTAGAGCGGTATCACCGCATGGTGGCTGTGGGCTTGGCGCTTTTCTGGGCCAGCGGGCTGGTACTTTTGTGGCTTCGAACGGGATTTGCGGTTGAGAATTTCTCTCCGAAGCTATTGACGAAGCTGGGCGTCGTGATGTTGCTGACAGTGAATGCTGTTTTGATTGGTAAAGTCGGGCTGCCCGCGATGGACAGATGGCAAGGCATGCGTTTTGGTGCCTTGCCGGTCATGGAACGTCTGCGTCTTGGGGCCCTGGCTGGCATGTCCGGTGCTGGATGGATCAGCGCGCTTTCGCTGGGTGTTTTTAGCAAGCTGAAGACGATGGAATGGTCTGTGCTGAGCGAGTTGATCGGAATGATCTACCTGATCGGCTTGGTCGGAGCGATGCTTTTGGCTATTGCCGCGCCGGTAATTTCGTTTGTACAGGATCGTTCATCACGACGATTTGAGCGGCTTTAAGTTTCGATCCGCGCCGCCCAATCAGACACGCGCGCTTTGAATTTACGACTAAGAGAGCCTTTCGCCAGTTTCAAAGACTGAATGAACAATCGTGACGACAGCGTTGTGGGGCGCAGATCAAGCGACACGAAAAGCCGCGTGCGTGATTTTGAAAGGGCAACCAAGTCGACAACGCCCATGCAAATGACACCACCGGATCGGCTTTCAAACGCAAAGCCATTCTCGGGCTCAAATGTCACCAACTCTGCCACCACAGCGTGCGTGCGTCCGCGCCAGGGGAACTTAGCTTGCCAATTGGCTCCAATATCAGTTGGCGGGCAGCTTTCATCGCGTGTGATATCGACGCCGCGACGCAAGAGCTGTCTTTCAAAGCGGTCAAAATCAGTGACAGCCTCAAAGACTCTGCTGACTGGCGCTTCAATGTCCTCGCGACTTGAAAATTTCATGCGTTGAGCGTGCCCTTAGTCAAGAGTGTCGGCAAGCCAGTTTTCAATCAGGAAACGTGCAATGGACCCCTTGCGTGCAGGTTTCATTGTTGGGTGATTTCCCGAGATCGCGTCCAGCATGTCTTCACGTGTTACCCACTGGGCGTCTTCAATTTCCTCTGGATCGATGGTGATTTGATCGCTTGTTGCGTGGCCGTGGCACCCAAACATCAGTGAAGCGGGAAAGGGCCATGGTTGCGAGGACAGATATTCGACTGCTCCAACATGCACACCTGCTTCCTCAAAGGTCTCGCGCCGCACCGCGGCCTCAATCGGTTCACCCGGTTCGACAAAGCCCGCCAAAAGCGAGTACATGCCCTCGGGCCAATGCGGCGAGCGCCCCATCAAAACCGAATTTCCCCTTGTGATCAGCATGATAACGACGGGATCCGTGCGCGGAAAATGGTGGGTGTTGCAGGTCGGGCATTTGCGGCGCCAGCCTGCGTGATCAATAACACTTGGTGCGCCGCACTTGGCGCAAAACCGATGGCTACGGTGCCATTCGATAATGGCCTTGGCTGTGGCGACCAACTCCGCTGCACGCGGCGTGAGCGCGACCATATTTGCGCGCAATTCAGCAAAAACCTGGCTGTCTGGCAACGCGGGATGTTTTTGCTCACTTGGATCGCTGAAGTTTCCGACCTGATCGGTTTCGCTTTCAGGTTCCCATTTCGAGATGCCACGGGCAAATCGAGGCGTGCCTTCGTCGATACCGACGAAGATGGCATCTTCCACCGCATGTTCGAAAACCGTGTGATCGTGGGGCAGAAAAATCGGCTGACGGGTTTGCGTGTTCAAAAGGGGTTTGCCGCGCCAAATCGGCAGGACGCCACCTTGTTCAAAAAGCTGAGCGATCTTGTCGGGGCGGGCTCGCAGGTGTGCTGCGCGGTCTAACCCTGACCCGCCAAAAGTTACGGATTCTGCGTTTTTCATCTGCTCGCTTGTCCTTTTCGCCCATGTGCCATGCAAGAGGCCAATTGGCAATCTTCTCGCGGCAGATAATGCGCATCGCGCGGGCGTCTAGCGGCTTTGATCTGACCTCGTTGATGCGGTCAGATTTGTCGCCAGGCAGTACGTCAACTCATCGCGGCTCAGGGGGCTGTTCAACGCATAGCCTTGAATTGTGTCACAGCCAAGCGACTGCAGGGCTTTGATTTGATCCAGTGTCTCGATCCCCTCGGCCGTGACCTGAATTCCTTGCGCATGGGCCATTTCGATAATCGATCCAACAAGGCGGGTGCAGTTCGCGTGACGGTGGACTCTGCTGGTGATCTTTTGGTCGATTTTTATGACGGACGGCCTGAGGTCTGTCAGGGCCGAGAGTGATGTTCTTCCTGACCCAAAGTCATCGATTGCAACGCCGATGCCAGCTTCGCGAATCCGATCAAGCGCCCAGATGATCCGGGCATCTTGTCGGGTATCGCAACTGACCAGTTCAATCGAGATCGGGCAAGGAAAGCGGGTCAGTTGTTGGATGATAAGTTCAACGAAATCCGGATCCAAAAGGCAATCCGACCAGATGTTGAGCGACAGCGCGGGCAGGGCCGTGCCGCGAATCTTCATGTCGGTGACGATGGCAAGGGATTGTTCTATAGCAAAAAGATCGATCTGCCGTTGAAACCCAAAGCGGGCAGCGGCGGCGATGAAGTTTTCTGCCTCAAGCAGGCCCATCGTTGGGTGGTGCCAGCGCAACAAGGCTTCCGCACTCACGATGGCGTAAGTCTGCGCATCGTAAACGGGTTGAAAATGTACATCAAATTGCCCTTGCGCGAAGCCTTCCGCAAGCTCGGGTGCGAGGCGGGTCAGCGCATCGTAGGATTTAGCCAGATCACTGGTGTATCTTTGGGCTTGGTTTTTGCCGGCGCGTTTTGCTTCGTACATGGCCAAGTCAGCTGCTTTGAGCAGATCAGAAAAATTTGAGCCGTCTTCTGGAAATTGAGCAATACCGATACTTGCGCCAATACGCGCCTTTTGTGTGCCAATGGCAACCGGGGGTGCCAATGCGCGCAAGATATCTGCTGCGGTTTTGGCACCTGCTTGCGCGGGATCGTGCGGAAGAAATACCGCGAATTCGTCACCCCCAAGTCGTGCGACCATAGGGCCGCTTGTTTGCAGCCTTGGTGTGAACGCATTGGCTTGCGAAGATGCGCCGCGAAGAGGGACATTTAGTGCCGCACAAATACGCCGCGCGACTTCTTTCAGCACAGCGTCGCCTGCATCGTGTCCTTTGGTGTCATTGATCGATTTGAACCCATCAAGATCAACAAACATCAGTGTGCTGGGGCCTTCGATAGTTTTATCAGTATGTTTGACAAGGTATCGCCGAAAGGACTCTCGGTTAGGCAGATTGGTCAGAGAATCCGTAAAAGCCAATGTATTGATCCGTGCCATCGACCTCCTCAATCCCCCAATCATGTCGCGAAAGCTTTGATGAAGGTTGCGAATTTCGCGCGGCATATACCGATTGGTTGTTAGCGTGGAGGGATCAAAAAGCTCGCCATTGGCGATTTGCCGGGCGGCAGAACTGATTTGTTCAATCGGTCTCGATGAAAAAACCGAGACGATAAACGCCAGAAAAAGCGCACCTGCCAGGCCAAATAACAGCGCGATCGCTGAAGAATTTTTGGCGAAGGCCGCTTTATCGTGCAGTTCTTCAATCGGCTGCGGTATCATCACACCCCAACCTACCGGCCGCACACTTGTAAATCCCGCGATCATATCTCTCTTGAGCGCTGGCGAATAAAACACTTCAACACCGGTTTCGCCATTCATCATGCGTTCAACTGCCGAGACCATTTTGATGTTTTTTCGCGCGGCAATCCAATCGGGCAAAGGATGAAACAACACGTTACCCGCATGATCGACGATCGTCGCGTGCCCGCGTTTGCCGAATGAGATGGCGCGACCCAACTCAACGAAATAGGCAGTGCTTAACGCGCCAAAGGCAATCCGTCCTCCCGACAACGCGGACATCATGTAGAGAATATTTGTCCTGTCGGGCGCCTCTTTGACCGCGGAGAAAACGACTTCTTGCGTTGCTGTGGCATTGAACTCTTCCAACAGATTTGGAGAGACGCGGTCAGGACAGGCCATATCTGCACGGGCAACTTGGTTAAGCAACTGTCCGCTTGCAGCGTCCGCTATGCAAAGGTGCCTGAATCCAAGGTCCGCAAGCGTGGCAGACACCTGATCTGATGTGCCCCAAACCGCGGGGGTCGTGATCATCAATTTGAATGTATTGCTGACATTGCGATGGTACTGTGCAAGAGCTGCTGCGAGATTTTGCGCAAGCAAAAGATGGCGTTCCTGCGCGTCATCAAATTCGGTCTGAAGCACAGCCGAATTTGGCCAGATACGCAGTATCGCGACCGGAACCAGTGCAAGCGCGAGGAATATTACGATCAGATAGGATCTGAGCCGCATGAAAAAGCCTTTTGATCAGCACATGAAATCTGATCAAAACCTAAGCGCTAGATATTTACACAAGAGTAAGCCAACGCAGCAGTTGCAATCTGCGCCCTAGATAAATACATAAAATGCCGAGAGGTTGGCGCGGGCGAGCGCCTCGCCAACCCGGTCAGGTCCGGAAGGAAGCAGCCGTAACGAGCCCCGCTTGGGTCGTTGTCCAGCCTCTCACCTGAAGAATCGGAGGATTTATGGTCATTGTGACATGCCTCCGGGCACTTGCAGGGTAATCACCCGCACTGTGCCCGCGTTGAAACCGGGACGCTTTTGGCGGCCTTGGGCGCACTCTATCAGGGCGAAATATCATCATGACTGAACTTACTCTTCCCGATCTTGGCTGGTCGGACCACTTTGCGCGGCAAGTCACAAACGCCGCACCGTACCGCATTACGGAAGTGCACCGCGACACTGTCACAGCGCTTTCCCCGGCAGGCGAGCATCGTCTTATGGCCCCGATGGGCACCGGCGCAATTGCGGTTGGCGATTGGGTGACGGCAGATGCTGAGAGCATTGCGAAGGTGCTCAACCGGCAAAGCGTGTTGGAACGACGCACCGCGGGCACCGACGTCAAGCTGCAATTGATCGCGGCCAACGTCACGACACTGGCTATCGTCACCTCGTGCAACGCCGACTTTAATGAAGCGCGACTGGAGCGCTATCTGGTGTTGGCGGCCGAAGCGGGCTGCCTGCCGTTGATCGTGTTAACCAAGGCGGATCAAAGCGAGGACGCTGACGACTATCGCCGCAAGGCAGAACGGCTGTCGCCCATGGTCACTGCGCTGACGATTAACGCCAAAGATCAAAGCGATGTCGACCGTCTGGCCCCTTGGGTAAAGCCGGGTGACACGCTGGCGCTGGTCGGTTCGTCAGGGGTTGGCAAGACCACGTTGCGCAATGCGTTGACGGGTCAAAAGGAGGCCACGCAAGACATCCGCGAAGATGACGCGCGCGGGCGGCACACCACCACGGCGCGGGCGATGGTGCGTACCAAATTGGGCGGTTGGCTGATCGATACGCCAGGCATGCGGGCTTTACGGTTGTCGGGTGCGTCGGACGGGATTTCAGCGGTCTTCGATGACCTTGAAGAGCTTGCTGCGTCCTGCCGATTTAACGATTGCGCTCATGACACCGAGCCAGGGTGCGCAATTCAGGCAGCGATTGCTATTGGTTCGCTTGATCCTGCCCGGTTGAAACGCTGGCGCAAACTTGTCAACGAAGAAGAGCGAAACTCGGAATCTGTGGCGCAGGCGCGCGCCCGTGACAAAGGGTTTGGGAAAATGGTCAAGGGTGCAATGGCGCAAAAACGTGGACGCAAAGACTTTTGACTATTATTGGCTCAAAAATATCCCGGGGGTCCGGGGGCAGAGCCCCTGCGTCGCGTCGTGGCCCCGCCACGGCGCAAATCATATCGCGCGCGCAGCGCTCCGATGTGCTTCGGGAGTCGTACCTGTCCAGATATGAAAGGCGCGAATGAACGAATTGGGGTCTGCATACCCCAACAGAAAAGCAATCTCGGGGCTGCTCAGGTCTGTGTCCAAAAGATAGGTTTCCGCCAGTCGGCGACGCAGTGCGCGCAACTCGGACTGAAAGCTGGTTTTCTCCGCCGCAAGTTTGCGCTGAAGCCCGCGGGGCGACACGCCAAGGCGCTTGGCGACGGTCGCGGTATCGCCTTGCCCGCTGGGCAGGCTTTCCATCAATACAGACCGCACTTTGTCTTTCACCGACGCCCCGCGCTCCATCTGATCAAGCCGCGCTCGCAAGTCAGGCTCGAAAGAAGTGAAAAGCGCCGGATTGGCCGACAAGAAGCGCTTTTCGGCATCCTCGCGTGTAAAAACGACGCGATTGAAGGGGCCCTTGCGAACTGGCCTGCCAAAGAAATCTGCATAGGCTTTCGACACAGGTGGTTGCACCATCTCTACGGCAATCGGACGGATGCCTGTCTTGCTGCCAAGGCGCGCTAGATTAACCAAAAAGGCCAGTTCTGCGCCAATGAACTCTGCCGGCAGTTCAACCTCCGGCTCGGCACCATAGGTTACCTCAAGACCGCCGATTGTGTTGTGGCCCTCAAGGATCAGGGGGCCAATCAACGGCTTGTAAAGCGCCAGCCGCTCAACCGCGACGATCAGATTAGGACTGCAGTAGGCGGCAAAAAGCGGTGGGCTGAAGGCTTCAGGCGATATTGCCTTTGCAAGCATAAGCCCCGGCGTATCCGTGTCGAGGTTGGTACTCATTTCCGCCCAAAGTCGTAGAAACGCATCTGGCTGCAGCATGGGCCTCGCCCGCAAAAACAAATCTTCAGGCAGGTCTGCTTGGCGCAAAAGATCCGCTGGTCTGATCTTTAGCTTTGAAAGTAGGGTGGCCCAGCTAAGGTCCAACGTAAAAGGTCGCGTCATTTAAGCTGTCTCATTAACATACCGTCAAACCACCGGTCCGGCAGTAACCATCGCAGAAACATGGAGGGGCGCGCAAGGGCACCGCCCGCATATCGGGTTTTCGGCCTCGGGGTACGAATTGCGTGGACGACCAGATCAGTGATGACCGACGGTGGTGACATCGAAGTGTCTCCGGCCTCAAAGGAGTTCGCGAGCGCGCTTGCAAGGTCGCTGTACGCACTGTCTTTTGAGACCGCGAATTGGTCTTGCACACCCTCTCCAAACCCGGTGTCGATCAGGCCGGGTTCGATAATCACCACGTCGATGCCGCAAGGCTTTAACTCCAACCGCAAACAGTCTGACCAGCCTTCGAGCGCGTGTTTGGTGGCATGATACCAAGCTCCAAGTGGGGTGTAGATCTTGCCGCCCATCGAGCTGACGTTGATCACCAACCCTTTGCCGCGCGCGCGCATGTCAGGCAACAAAAGCTGCGTGATCCGTGCCAATCCAAACAAGTTCACTTCGAACTGATAGCGCGCCTTGTCGATGGGCGTGTCTTCCACCGGCCCGTATTGTCCAAAGCCTGCGTTATTGATCAATACATCAACGCCGCCCGCCTCTTTGATCTGGTTTGTCGCAGCCACAATGTCAGCGTCCTTGCTGATATCCATGGCGATAACCTTGGCGCCTGCCTTTGCCAGATCGGCCATTTTGTCGATCGAACGCGCTGCAGCAAAGACGGTGTAGCCGTCCTTGAGTAAACGCAGGGCAAAGTCCTTGCCCATGCCGGACGAGGCGCCGGTTACGAGTACGGATGAGTAACGACGGGCCATGTGTGATCTCCTTTTGCTGCAGGAGACCTAGACGGCCAAAAGCGCTATGTCACTCGCGGATCGCGCCAATTTAGCTGCAGATCACGTCAAAGTGCGCCCGCCCAAAATAGAATGGCCAATATCGCCATCCCTTGGAGAAACGCCAGCAGGATCGGAAGCTTTGAAAGCCGCCGCGCAGCACTGCCCTTTTCCCACGCCAGTCCCACACCATAGATTGCCAGCGCCGCTATGCCAGCGATCCCCTGCCATCCCAGATAGACGGCGGGCTTGTTCAACCCATCGGGAAAGCCAGCGGCCTCGCGCGGCGCATGAGCATAGGCCACAAACGCATAGACAAAGGCCATCAACCAAACCGCTCCAAGGGCGATCAGCAAAAACCGTCTGCCGTCGCCTGGTCCGTCATCCATCGACAAACCCCAGCGATGCCCAGCGATACTGATCCTCTGTTTCAACCGCGCAGGATCGCACTTGTCGCAAACGCTCAAGTGCAGCTTCAGGGGCTTCTCCGGCCTCTGTCATCAGTCGCAAAAGTGCCATACCCGAGCGACCACACCCGCCATAGCAATGGGCCAAAACCCGCCCGCTGTTCTTCAAAACTTTGTGGGCTCGCACCGAGACACCCTGCCATGCCTTGGCGATCTCTTCGGGTGGAGCACCGAAATCGGGCACGGGCAGATGGGCCCAGTGTACACCTGCATTTGTCAGATCCGATCCAAACCCGTCAGCGCCCAAACGCGCCAGTTCGTCGCCTGTGGTCATCGAAAGCACCATCGACGGGTTCCATTGGAAAATCGCAACCAGGTCTTGATCGTACCGCCCGCCGCGTCCGGGCATTGGCGAGATGCCCAAAAACCCACGCCTTAGCGGCAATTCGAAAATCTCAAACATCGCGCCTCTTTCCGTTTCTTGCGATGGACGGTGCTTGCACCGCAGTCTACTCTGCTTGCGATGCGATTCCAGCCCGAGGCGATATGAGCGAGACTGCAGAGACCAGCTATCAGGTTCTGGCCCTGAAATACCGGCCAAAAACCTTTGCCGACCTGGTGGGGCAGGACGCGATGGTGCGCACTCTGAAGAATGCGTTCGAGGCGAACCGTATCGCTCAGGCTTTCATCATGACCGGCATTCGGGGCACTGGCAAAACCTCGACCGCGCGGATAATCGCCAAGGGGATGAACTGCATCGGTGCTGACGGTCAGGGCGGACCGACGACCGAGCCGTGCGGCGTGTGCGAGCATTGCGTGGCGATCTCGAAAGAGGCGCATGTCGATGTGATGGAGATGGACGCAGCGTCGCGTACCGGCGTGAATGACATTCGCGAGATCATCGACAGCGTACACTACCGTGCCGCCTCGGCCCGCTACAAGATTTACATCATCGACGAGGTGCACATGCTCTCGACCAGCGCCTTCAACGCGCTGCTCAAAACACTGGAAGAGCCGCCTGCCCACGTCAAATTCATCTTTGCCACGACTGAAATTCGCAAGGTGCCGGTCACCGTGCTGTCGCGCTGCCAGCGGTTTGATCTGCGCCGGATCGAGCCGGAAGTGATGATCGACATGCTGCGCAAGATCGCAGTGGCGGAAAAGGCCGAGATCACCGATGAAGCCTTGGCGCTGATCACCCGCGCTGCCGAGGGTTCTGCACGCGATGCCACCTCGCTACTCGATCAGGCGATCAGCCACGGCGCGGGGGAAACAACCGCCGATCAGGTCCGCGCCATGCTGGGGCTTGCCGACCGCGGTCGTGTGCTTGATCTGTTCCAGTTGATCATGACAGGCGACGTGGCAGGCGCTTTGTCTGAACTTTCGGCACAATATGCCGATGGCGCTGATCCCATGGCGGTGTTGCGCGATATCGCCGAGATCACCCATTGGATCAGCGTGATCCGCATCACGCCCGAGGCGTCGGACGACCCGACTATCAGCCCCGACGAGCGCACCCGTGGCATTGAACTGGCCGACAGGCTTTCCATGCCGGTCCTCAGCCGCATGTGGCAAATGGCGCTCAAGGCGTTGGAAGAAGTGGCAGCTGCGCCCAATGCAATGATGGCCGCCGAGATGGCGGTTATCCGCATGACCCATGTGGCCGACATGCCGACACCGGGCGATCTGGTGGCCAAGCTGAAAGACGCAACTCCGCCCGTCGCGCCGCCAAGTGGACCCAGTGGAAATACCAACGCTCCGGCCTCGGCAGGCGCGGAAGCGGTTGCAACGCGCGCGGCTCAGATGGGAACCGGCACATCAGGTGGCCCGCAAGCCGCTTTGGCGGTTGAACCTGAAAACGCTTTGGCACGTTTCCCGACGTTTCAGCATGTGGTCGACCTGATCCGTGCAAATCGCGACGTCAAACTGCTGGTTGAGGTGGAAGGCGGCATGCGCATTGTGTCCTATCAGCCGGGCCGCATCGAGTTTGAGCCTGGCCCGAATGCTGCCTCTGATCTGGCCCAACGCCTGGGCAGTCGCCTGCAAGCTTGGACGGGCGTGCGTTGGGCACTGTCGGTCACCGCGTCGGGTGGCGCACCCAGCATAGCTGAAGCGCGGGATTCCGATGCGCTGGCGCTTCGCAGCGCAGCCGAGGAGGTGCCTATCGTCGCCGCCGTCCTCAATGCATTCCCAGATGCAAAAATTGAAGGATTGCGTACGGCAAAAGACATCAATGCTACCGCAGCCGAAGAGGCTTTGGCGGAGGTCGACGAGGAATGGGATCCGTTCGAGGAAGGCTAGGACTCAGATCTTGCCCTTCATCTATTTGAAAATACTCCGGGGGTGCGGGGGCTGGCCCCCGCTTTGCGCGGCGGGCGCCGCCTGGCGCAAAACCTCGCACACCCCTTGTTCCTAACCAGACGCGCGCGTATCTCAATGGAAACCTCACTTGATGGAGAGCGACATGCTAAAAGGACTGGGCGGATTGGCCGACATGGGCAAGATGATGAAGGCCGCACAGGATATGCAGACCAAGATGGCGGAGTTGCAGGATGACCTGCAGTCGATGACCGTCACAGGCGAATCCGGTGCCGGTCTGGTCAAGGCGACCTCTACCGCCAAAGGCGAATTGATCGGTCTAGAGATAGACCCAAGCATCTTCAACCCTGACGAAAAAGAGGTGGTCGAAGACCTCATCCTCGCGGCGATCAAGGATGCCCAATCCAAGGCCAGCGAAAAGTCGCAGGAAGAGATGCGCAAGCTGACCGAGGGCATGGGCCTGCCTGCCGATATGAAACTGCCATTCTGATCAAAGTGCTGCGCTCGATTTGTGTTGCATGTGCGCTGACAGCCCTGCCCTTGGCGGGGCACGCGCAGGATTGGGCGACTGCCGAAGTTTGCACTGTTGAGACCGCGCAGATTGACGGATCGGTCTTTGCGCCCGCGACACTGGTGCAACTTGAGGTCAGCGGCGCTGCGATTTCCAACAGCAAAGGGCGTTTCTGGCGGATCGAGACAGAAGACGGTGCGGTCTCTCATCTCTGGGGCACGTACCATTCGGCCGACCCGCTGATCCTTGATCTGCCTGCAGCACTGCGTGAGGCCATTGCTGCGGCACGCGTGGTGGCGATTGAGGTTGATTTCATCGCCAAAAGTCGCGCCGAATTGCGCGATGCGCCTTTTTACGAGGCCCGCTTCAAAGAGGCGGGAGATCCGTTTAGTGCACCCGTTTTGGGCAACACCATCGCTGGTTTGTCCGAAGAACTAACCGGATGGGTACGAGATCGGGCGATTGACGCGGGTTGGACCGAGGATGTGGAGTTGATCCTGTCGGATGCGGGCATTGCCGAGATGTTGCTCTCTGACCCTTGCGAAGATTTTGCTGGCGGCATATTTCCGATCCAAGATGACTATATCCAGCTTTTGGGGCGGCTGGCGGGGGCAGATATCCTTAGTCTTGAGGACCAGAACGATTTTCTCGACGACCTGTCTGATCCCGCCCGCGCCGCAACGGTTGAAGCCATTATTCAGGTCTATGCCGCGTACCTGAAGCCCGTGGCGTCAAATGCCGAGCGCGCGACGTCTTTTGCGCTTTATCGTCAAGGGCGCATGGATGTGTTTGCCGCTTGGGATAAGGTCTATCTGACCGAAACGCTCGGAGCAGGGGCAGGGCGGGCGCTGAACTTGACTGATGCGTATTTGCTGGCCGAACGTAACATGCGGTTTTTGCAGCGGTCTCGCGGCGAGATCGCGCAAGGCGGCGTGGTGATGGCTGTGGGGTTCTCGCATCTGCCGGGGCAGACAGGATTGGTCGAGATGCTGCGTGCCGAAGGGCATACCGTCACCCGTGTGGTCTTGCCGGGAGAGGTCGAATGAGCGGGCAGAACGATCTGGACAACCTGATCGAGATGATGGCCAAGCTGCCGGGGCTGGGCCCGCGCTCGGCCCGCCGCGCAGTTTTGCACATGATCAAGAAACGCGCCCTGGTTCTGATGCCCTTGTCCGACGCACTGGCCCGTGTGGCTGAGACCGCGCGCGAGTGTCTGAACTGTGGAAATGTCGGTACCACCGATCTGTGCGAGATTTGCCAGAGCGAAAAGCGCGCGAATGGTGAGCTTTGCATCGTTGAAGACGTGGCTGATCTTTGGGCGATGGAGCGCGCGGGCGTCTTCAAAGGGCGCTATCATGTTCTGGGTGGCACACTCTCGGCGTTGGATGCGGTGGGGCCGGAAGAGCTTCGGATTCCCAAGTTGATTGATCGCGTGACCTCTGAAGAGATTTCAGAAGTGATTTTGGCGCTGAACGCCACGGTCGATGGGCAGACCACCGCACATTACATTGCCGATCAGATCGAGCATCGGGTGAAGGTCACGTCACTGGCCCAAGGCGTGCCGATCGGGGGCGAGCTGGATTATCTGGATGACGGGACGATCGGGGCTGCTTTGAGGGCGCGTAAGTCCATCTGAGGTGTCGTCGCGCTGGCGCGCGCCGATCAACTGAAGGGGCTCTGCCGCTCTCGGTGATTGCAATGCAATCACCTGACGCTAGGGCATTGCGTTGCAATGCCCGTAAGTCCAGACCTCCCCGCCATATTTTTAGACCAATGAAACACGCGGAGAGTTATGTACCTTCGCGAACAGTTTCTATCATGAGCGCCACGTTTTCAGGATCGGCATCGGGTGTTATGCCATGACCAAGGTTGAAGATGTGCGGGCCGCCCGAGAAGGCCTTGACGATGGCGCGGGTCTCGCTCACGAGCGCATCGCCGCCAGTGACCATGTGTTTTGAGGCGAGGTTGCCTTGTACACAGCCGTCAATCTGGACGTTTTCGGCCGCCCATGCCGGGTCAACGGAATTATCGAGTGCGACGCAGTCCGCGCCGGTGGCCTTGGCGAACCCTTTGTATTTTTCACCCGCCTCGCGCGGGAAGGCGATGATTGGCGTGTTTGGGTGCTTTGCCTTGATCGCGGCGATGATTTTCTTGGCAGGTGTAAGAGAGAAATCGAAAAAGTCATCGTCTTTCAAGGAGCCCGCCCAGCTGTCGAAAAGTTTCACAACC
>JABDJX010000113.1 GCA_013003245.1 Silicimonas sp.
GGCTTCGATTTGGCCAGATCAAGCAAGATGGCGGCGTCTTTGAGCGAGGTGTTCAGCCCCTGCGCGCCGATGGGCGGCAACACGTGCGCGGCCTCGGCGATGATGGCGACGCGCCGTGCGCTGAGACGGTCGGCGGTTTGCGTGACCACCGGCCAGAGCCGACGCGGGGAGGCGAGTGCTAGCTCTCCCAACACATTGCAGGCGCGTTCGGTGACGGTGGCGGAAAACGCGTCGTCTTCGAGTGCCATCAACTGCAACGCCCGTGCGCCGTCGTTCATCCAGACGACCGCCGAGGCAGGTTTGCCCTTCACATCTGGCAGCGGAACCAGAACAAAAGCGCCGCCGTGGTGGTAAATTTCGGTTGAAATACAGTCGTGCGGCACCTCGTGGGTCACCGCAAAGGCCAGCGCTTTTTGTCCATAGCGCGTGGTGGACACATCAATGCCAGCCGCCTGCCGCAGCGGCGAAGCACGCCCGTCAGCGGCAATGGCCAGCTTGGCGCGGACCCGGGTGCCATCGGTCAGTGTCACAATCGCCTCGGTCTCGCGTGCCAAAAGCCCCTGAAACCCAACGCCCATGCGCAGATCAAGGTTCGGCGCGGCGGCTGCGGCCTCGGTCATCACCTTGCGGGTCAGCCAGTTGGGCAGGTTCCAGCCAAAGGCGGCCTCGCCCAGATCAGTGGATTGAAAAGTGCGCTCGGTCTGGATTTCGGGCGGCGTGCCTTTGCTGTCAATCACCCGAAGTGCCTCCAGCGGAGTGGCGTAAGGCGCCAAGGCCTCCCAAATGCCAGCCCCTTCAAGAAGCGCGCGGGCGGGCTGCAAGAACGCCGTTGAGCGCAGGTCAGAGCCGTCGCTTGTCATCGTATCGGGCGGGGGCGCGGGGTCGGCGAGCACGACGGAAAACCCTGCGTTCGCAAAGCCAAGGGCGGTGGAAAGCCCTGCGATCCCGCCGCCAGAGATGAAGACGTCTTTGGTCATGAGGGGAAAGTAGGGCTGATCAGTTTCGCTGCAAAGGGATGCGATGTCGCGGTCCGCTTTCCCGTGCAGAATTTTGCGCTGAAAGCGCGCCTAGCGCCCACCAGTTACATCAAGGATCGCGCCAGTGCAGTAAGATGCCTCGTGACTGCAAAGCCATGCGATAGCGTTTGCGACCTCTTCTGCCGTCCCCGGTCTTGCTATCGGCACAGATTGCCCCACGCGTTTTGCTCTGTCGGGTTGCCCGCCACTGGCGTGAATGTCCGTCTCGATCACACCGGGTCGCACGGCATTCACCCGTATTCCATCAGGTGCGAGTTCCTTTGACAGCCCCACGGTAAGCGTATCTATCGCGCCCTTGCTGGCGGCATAGTCAACGTACTCAAAGGGCGAGCCAAGCCGCGCTGCTATCGATGACACAAAGACAATCGATCCGTCCTCTCCCGTTTTGACCTCAGGCAGACGCCGGGCGGACTCGCGCGCAAACAGCAAGGCGCCAAGGACGTTCGTGTCGAAAACAGATTGCAGGCGGTCCAGGGACATCTCTGCCAAAGGCATGGACGGGGCCACAATACCTGCGTTGACGACAACAGCGTCAAGCCCGCCAAAAGTTTCAATGGTTTGATCGAATGCCCTGATGACATCTGCTTCGCACGCGGTGTTCCCCTTGATTGCAAGGGCGTTGCCGTTGTCCTGACCAATCCGGCGAACCGTTTCATCTGCCGCCGCACGGTTGTTGCGAAAGGTGAATGCGACCTGCCAGCCTTGCCTTGCCAGATGTGCTGCGGTGGCCTTGCCAATTCCTCTGGAGCCGCCACTGATCAGAACCGTTTTTTGCATGACTTTGCCTCTCTGCAGGTGCCTCGATAGTTGATGACGTTCAAGTCAGGGTCTGCAGAAACCCCGTAAGATCATCGGTGTGGTGGTGGACGAAGGGTCTTGCGTCCGTCTGTGGCGCAACGTGCACTGTGCGCATGCCAAGGGCAAATGGCGCCTCAAGGTTGCGAATGTCGTCTTCGAACATGGCTGATGCGTTGTGGTCAAACCCGTCAATCCCGGCGATGGCCTCAAAGGCCGCGCGTTCGGGCTTTGGCACAAATCCGGCATGCTCGACGCCATAAACCGCCTCAAAACATTGCTCGATCCCGCGCGCGCTCAGCACACGCCGCGCGTAGGGCTCGCAGCCGTTTGTATAAACGATGCACCGTCCGGGCAGGGCGGTTATCGCCTCGGCCAAGTCTGGCGCTGGGGCCAAATGGTCCAGCGAGATGTCGTGCACTTCGTTCAGGTACGGCGCGGGATCAACGTCGTGTTCGCGCATCAGCCCTGCCAGAGTGGTGCCATAGCGATGCCAATAATCCTTGCGCACGCGGTCCGCCTCGGCCTGGTCGACAGACAGGACGCGGGCGACCCAATCGGTCATCTTCACCTCGATCTGATCGAAAAGCCGCGCGGCAGGCGGGTAAAGCGTGTTGTCGAGGTCGAAAATCCACGTCTCGACATGGGAAAAATGGTGCTTTGGCATGAGGCATCCTTTAGCGCGGTTTACAGCCCCCGGCAACGCGGCGCTTGCATCCGAGCGCGTTGGTTCTATCGTTTGAGGCAAGGGAGAGCGACACGATGAACGACACGACACGACCCGGGCAGACAGATGCCTACCAATTGATCCTGCACGCAATTGACATAGGCACCTATCGCCCCGGAGACCGTCTGGTGGAAAGCGAGCTTGCCGACCGCTTTGGCGTGTCGCGCACACCGATCAGGGAGGCATTGCAGCGGCTTGAAACGCAATCGCTTTTGGCGCGTGACGGGCGCTCGCTGGTGGTGGCGACGCTGGATCACAACCAGATGGCCGAGCTTTACGTGGTGCGTTCGGAGCTTGAGGCGCTGGCCGCACGCCTTGCCGCCCAGCACGCCAGCGAAGAGGAGGTGCGGCTCTTGCGCGAGATGGTCGAAGAGGACAAAGGTCGGGTCAACGACCCTTCGGCCCTGTCGCGGACCAATCGGCGGTTTCACCGGCAGGTGCATCTGGCCTCGCACAACCGGTATCTGGTGCAGCAACTGGACCTTGTTTATCGCTCAATGGCGCTGATGGCGACGACGTCGCTGGCCGCAAAAGGGCGCAGCGCGGTTGCGATGGCCGAGCATGAGGCCATCGTCGATGCGATTGCCGCGCGCGATGGCGAGGCGGCCTATGCCGAGTTGAAGGGCCACATCAGCCGGGCGTTTGAGGCTCGCTTGCGCCAGGACGCAGAAGACGCTGCCAAATCTGACCCGCCCGTCGCCGAGTAGGTGCGTGCCCGTGGGCGGTTTTGTCCCAGTAGAACGGACGCGTGAAAAGCTCGGCAAACCCCTTCCATGACGCGACCGCCGCGAGTGGGAAATAGAGGTGCATCACCGGCACCCATTTGATCAGCCAGCGCCGCTTGGGTGTGGCGACCGAAAAGGCTGTCATCGCCATCGTTGCTATCTCGGCCAACAAAAACAACGCGGCCATTGTCAGGATCACGCCTTGTGGGGCGATCTCGATGACCGGGTGGTAAAAGCCGAAGGGCACCAGCCAGAACGACCACAAAAGCGGCGCCATCACGAATTGCGTCAGCGTGCCCAGAAACAGGATCTGCACGCCGAAAAATCGCCACGCACCAAGTTCGCCCAAAAGCCGCAGTGGGTCGCGCATGTGCACGGCCCATGTC
>JABDJX010000141.1 GCA_013003245.1 Silicimonas sp.
AGGTTGGGCAAGTGACGTTTGAGAACGGCTGGCTGCGCGCCCCGCTTTAGGTCTGCTGCTCCGAAATTTCCCGATCCACCTCGGGCACATCCAAAGTTGACCAGGTTCTGTCTTTTACAGGGGCAGGCGGCGGTTCGCAGGCTTCGCGGTGGATGACCACTTTGGCGATGAAGTTCGCTGAAATAGGGGCTGTGACGAAAAGGAATGCCATGATCAGCAACTCGTGGATCGAGCCTTCGCCATAGGTGAAAAAATAGATCATAGAGCCGAACAGGATCGCGCCGACGCCCAGCGTGCCCACCTTGGTGGGGGCGTGCAGGCGCGTCATCGAGTCGTTGAATTTCAGCAAGCCGATGGCGCCGACAAGGGCAAAAAAGGCGCCGATCAACAAAAAGATCCCGATGGCGAATGTGGCGATGATCTGCAGGGTCATTCGATGATGTCTCCCCGCAGCACAAAGCGCGCGTAGGCCACAGTCGAGACAAAGCCCAGCATTGCGATGATCAGTGATACCTCGAAGTAAATGCGCGTGCCCTGCGCGATGCCCAAAAGGATAATGATGGCGATGGCGTTGATCACCATTGTATCAAGCGCAAGGATGCGGTCCCCGGTAGACGGACCGATAATCAGCCGGATCATCGACATGATCTGCGCCACAGACACGCTGACAAAAGCGATGATCAGGGCGGTGTTCATAAAGTCTTGTGCGAAACTCACGCGAATATCTCCTCAAGACGGGCCTCGTAGCGCTGTTTGATCTCGTCGCGCACCGCATCCGGGTCGTCGGTGTGCAGGACGTGCACCAAAAGGCTGTGACCTTCGTTGGACAGATCAGCCGAGACAGTGCCGGGCGTCAGGGTGATGGTGCCTGCCAGCAGCGTGATCGCTTCGGGCTGGGTCAGGTTTAATGGTACAACGATCCACGCAGGTTTCAGCTGGCTGTTGGGTTTGGTCAGAACGATCCAGGCCACCTGGATATTGGCGACGATGATGTCCCAGATCACAACGCAGCAATAGACCATGTACTTGCCAAACCGCAGGCCTTGCGGGCGGTCGGGCCAATAGGCGGCGGTGATTATCGGGATAATGATGCCAAGGATCAGGCCGAACACCATCATGCCTGCCGAGAATTCGTTTTGCAGCAGGACCCAGACAATCGTCAAGATCACTGTCAGAAGGGGATGTGGCAAAAGCCAGCGGATGGCGCGTGTCATCATTTCTGGTCCTCCTTCTCTTTCGGTTTGCTCAACCGACCCGGTGTGTCAAGCACGGTGGCGATGTAGGGCGCAGGCGCGAAAAGCTGGGCGGATGTGGCGGACATGAAGCGGTGAACCGGGCCTGCGAAAACAGTGTGGGCGATCAGCAGGCTCACCAGCCCGCCCACGGCCACATAAGACAGGGCGGCAGGGCGCGGCTCTGGCGCATAGTCTTCGGGTTTCTCCACGCTTTCGGCCTTCCAGAACAGCGTGCTTCCCGCGCGGGCAAAGCCGACCACGGTGACAAGACTGGCGCTTAAAACAATGACCCAGATCCAGACCATCAGGGTCGCATCAAAGCTGGCGTCAAGGATAAGAAGTTTGCCGACAAAGCCCGACAGCGGTGGCAAACCCGACATGGCGATGGCGCCCAAAAAGAACAGAGCCGCTGTCAGGGCAGCGCCTGCGACGGGCAATTCTGTGGTCAGTCTCAGATGGCTGCGGCCCGAGCGGACAAGGTCCGAGATCAGGAACAGCACCGCCGCCGCCAGTGTCGAGTGCACCATGTAGTAAAGCGCAGCTGCGATGCTGTCAGGGGTGAATTGCGAGACGGCGACCATCACCATGCCCATCGATCCCACGACCGAAAAGGCAACCAGACGGTCCAGCTTTTTCGCGGCCAGAACTCCGACCGCGCCGATCACCATCGTCACGAGGGCTGCGGGCAAAAGCCACAGACCGTGCAGCCCTTCTGTCACTTCGGTGCCCGGTGGAAAGGCCATCGTATAGACGCGGATGATCGCGTATGCGCCCACCTTGGTCATGATCGCGAAAAGCGCTGCCACCGGGGCCGGAGCCTCGGAATAGCTCGACGGCAACCAGAAGTGCAGGGGTGCTATGGCCGCCTTGATCGCAAAGACCAGCAGCAACAGCACAGCAGCAATGCGGATACCTACGGTGTTGCTGGCCTCGAACAGGCTCACCCGGTCGGCCAGATCGGCCATGTTGAGCGTGCCGGTTTCGGCATAGAGCGCACCAAGCGCAAAGAGGAAAAGCGTCGAGCCAAGCAGGTTGTAAAGCACGTATTGCACGCCCGCGCGCAGCCGTGCGTTGCCGCCTGCGTGGATCATCAAACCATAGGACGCGATCAGCAGCACTTCGAAGAAGACAAAGAGGTTGAACAAATCACCCGTCAGAAACGCACCCATGATCCCCATAAGCTGAAACTGGAAAAGCGCGTGAAAATGCCGCCCGCGCTCGTCCCATTTCGATCCAATGGCGTAAAGCAGCACGAAAAGAGCAAGGATCGACGTAAGCAGCACCATCGTCGTCGAAAGCCGGTCGCCCACCAGCACGATCCCAAAAGGCGCGGCCCAGTCGCCAAGACGGTAAAGGATGATCTCGCCATCGCTCGTTTGCCAGGCAAGTCCCGCAGTAATCGCGATAAGCGTTGCAACGCCAAAAATCGAGAACACCCGCTGGATGCCCATGTGATAGCGCGCGGCCAGCACGATGAAAGGGGCGAGGACAGCGGGCAGAATGATCGGCAGGATGATCCAGTGGGTCATGACGCGTCCCCGCTCTCGGGCGCGTCTTTCTGGTCATCCACGTGGTCGTCGTCAGAGCCGAGATAGGCCCCGAGCGAAATCATCACGATCACGGCAGTCATTCCGAACGAGATCACGATGGCTGTCAGCACAAGTGCTTGCGGCAGCGGGTCGGCATAGTCCGCCACGCCATCGCGGAGCACGGGCGGCGAGCCAATGACCAGACGGCCCGAGGCAAACAGAAACACGTTCACCGCATAGGTCAAAAGCGAAATGCCAAGGATCACCGGAAAGGTGCGCAACCGCAGCACAAGGTAAAGCCCGGCAGCGGTCAGCACGCCGATAGCAGAGGCGACGAGCAG
>JABDJX010000159.1 GCA_013003245.1 Silicimonas sp.
GGGTTAACATCACCGCGCGCATGGTCAGATGAGCTGCCTGATCTGACATGAAAGGGGCCGCCAAAAGATTGATGTTTGCCCCGTCAATGAGGGACAACGCCAGTGCTATGAAATAGGAGACGATCAACAGGCGCGTGATGGTTGACGGATCACCAAAATCGCTTGGATTGAACGAAGTCTTCTTTGGCAGGACCATCAGATGTTCCACATGTCAAAAGAGCGGTTAAAAATGGTTAACAATCGCCTAACGGCTAACTTGGGCCGTTGTCTGACCGAAACAGAGCAATTCTTCTGCGGAACTTGGTCGTAAGTAAGGCACCGCCTGAAGCGATGCCTTTTTTAGGAAAATTTTATCTATCGCGAGATCAGATCAATAAAGCCCGCGACGCAGTAACGGGGCCACCGGATCAGGGTTTCTGAACAGCCGCGTGTCGGTATCCGCCCCGCCAACATTGCCCAATGACAACGACAGCCCCAAGCCCAGACGCACCTCGCCTTTCGCATCGTCACGCCCGGTCAGGCCGGAATACGTCACGCTGGCATAAGCTCCCCAAGGCGAGCCTTCGGGGCTGTAGTCGGTTTTCAGCGTGAAATCATAGGCCGTTGCCCGGAAGTCGGCTTCGTCAAAATCCGCAAGATCAAGCGCGCCTTCAACCGTCAGGCTGGGGCTAAAGGCGTGGGCCAGACCAATACCGCCGAAGATGAAATCCAGACCGCCTTCATCTGCATAGCCAAAGCCGCCGCGCACCTCGGCGATGGTATTTTCGCCCATGCTCAGCATGCCTTCGGCTCCAAGCGTGCCCCAAAGCATCGCACTTCCATCCACATCGCTGAG
The DNA here is from genome assembly GCA_013003245.1 of Silicimonas sp. Taxonomy (GTDB): domain Bacteria; phylum Pseudomonadota; class Alphaproteobacteria; order Rhodobacterales; family Rhodobacteraceae; genus JABDJX01. The sequence goes on from JABDJX010000159.1 coordinate 836, forward strand.
CGAGGCAAAGAGCCCGTATTTCTGCCCATCGACAGGAGCCATATAGAGATGAGCCCCAACCGTGCCGATACCGCCACCCACGGTATCGGCAAAGCTCAGGTCACCCTGAAAGCCGTGCACCGATGTAATCGCCACATCAACCACGGCCGCAGCCCCTTCCACCTGGCGATTGCCGCCTTCATCCTCGGTCGCGCCAAGGCTGAAGGCGGCTCCGGTGATCCCCAAAGAGCTTTGCGCGACCGCAGGACCGGAAACACTCATCAACAAAACACAAAAAAGCGCTCGCATATCAAAACCCTCTCAAATCACCGCCCCACCAGTGCCATATTGATGCCTGATTTTATGGATTAACAAAAGGTTAATATTATTAATTGGTTAACGGTATTTGTTAATCAAGATTAACACTGTGGTGCACTTGAGTTTGAAAGACCGCAGACGCTGCGCATAGTTTTTCCTTGTGCATCAATGCTTCCTTAGGGTCCGTCCATTAGCGACGTCTTATGAGCCATTATCTGACATATCTGCTTGCCCCGTTCAGCCTTATCGGATGGGTCTTGCGATTGATCTTCTGGAGCCTCGCGATTGCTGCCATTACCCTGGCGGTTGAATACAGCCTTGGCATACTTGATCCGGTCCACACTTTTGAACATGCGGGATTGATCGCCGCAATAACGGCGCCGCTCACCCTCTTGGTCATGTGGTTGACGCAGTATCTTGTGACAATTCAAAATAAGCTTACGGTTCTTGCGCACCGCGACCCTCTCACTGGTATCTACAACCGTCGCGCCTTTTTCGAGGCGATGGAAAGTGTGGGTGACGGTACGGTTCTGATGATCGACGCCGATCATTTCAAGCAGGTCAATGACACATATGGGCATGCAGTTGGGGATCGTGCATTGGAGCAGATAGCCATGCACCTGCAATCATCGACGCGCGCAGGCGATATCGTTGGCCGGCTTGGCGGGGAAGAGTTTGCAGTTTTCCTTGCCGGTGCCGATGAGGAGCGTGCACGCTCTGCCGGACAACGCATTGCCGAGGGCGTTGCCATCTCTACGGATAGTGATGAAAACATCTGCATCACACTTTCGGTCGGTGGCGTTCATACACGCCACGCCGAAAACGTCACCAGCCTCGTCAATCTGGCCGACAAGATGCTTTATGCAGCGAAAAACGAAGGCCGTTCGCGGCTTGTCATGTGGCCGGAATCGAGCAGACCCAATGCCATAGAGCGCCAGCTTACCTAGACTATGCTCCGTCTCCGTCAGGGGCGGCGGTCTCTGCCTCATCGACAGGTCCGTCGTCGTCTTCCTGCTCGGCAATCCACGCCACCGATACAACCTCTTCACCGTCGGATGTGTTAAACACTTTGACCCCACCCGCGCTGCGCGAGCGGAAGCTTATGCCATCGACAGGCACGCGAATGGACTGGCCGGTTGAGGTGGCCAGCATGATCTGGTCGCCCATTTCAATCGGGAAAGACGCCACCAGTGGGCCTCCGCGCATGGCTTTGTCCATCGCCATAACCCCCTGGCCACCGCGACCGCGAACCGGATAGTCATGGCTGGACGATAGCTTGCCCGAGCCCCCCGCAGTGATCGTCAGGATCAGGTTTTCAGATGCCGACATTTCAGCATACCGCTCGGTCGAAAGCTGGCCTTCTGCTACGGCCTCTTCATCCTCATCGGGCTCAATCTCTTCCTCGGGTGCGCCTGCCATCAGGCGGCGCTGCTTAAGATATGCCGCCCGTTCAGCAGGATCGGCCTCAAAGTGACGGATGATCGCCATGGAAACCACCTTGTCACCATCGGCCAGCCTGATCCCCCGCACACCAGTGGAATCGCGGCCCTTGAAGACGCGCACGGCGGTGGTCGAGAACCGGATCGCACGGCCAAGGGCCGTGACCAGCATAACGTCGTCATCCTCGGCGCAGATGCGCGCGTTCACCATTTCAACCCCTTCGGGCAGTTTCATCGCGATCTTTCCGTTCGATTTGACGTTGGTGAAATCAGAAAGCGCATTGCGGCGCACATCGCCTTGGGTCGTGGCAAAGAAGATTTGCAGATTTTCCCACTCGTCCTCTGGCGCATCGACCGGCATGATCGCGGCGATGGAAACGCCTTGCGGAATGGGCAGAATGTTCACAATCGCCTTTCCGCGCGAGGTGCGCCCACCCAGGGGCAGACGCCAGGTCTTCAACTTGTAGACCATACCGTCAGTGGTGAAGAACAAAAGCTGCGTGTGCGTGTTGGCCACAAAAAGCGTGGTGACCACGTCATCTTCTTTCAAAGACCCACCAGAAAGCCCCTTGCCGCCGCGCTTTTGCGCCCGGAAATCAGCCAGAGCGGTGCGTTTGATATAGCCGCCCTCGGTGACCGTCACGACCATGTCTTCGCGCTCGATCAGGTCTTCGTCTTCCATGTCGCCCGACCAGTCGACAATCTCGGTCCGACGTGGCACGGAAAACTGCTCGCGCACCTCTTTCAGCTCGTTCGAGATAATCTCCATGATCCTCTCGCGCGAAGCGAGGATCGCCAGATAGTCTTTGATCTTGGCGGCAAGCTCTTCCAGTTCGTCGGTGACCTCTTTCACACCGATCTGGGTCAGGCGCTGCAGGCGCAGCTCCAGAATGGCTCGGGCCTGGGTTTCCGAAAGGTAATATGTGCCGTCGTCGTTCACCGTATGTGTGGGGTCATCGATCAGCTTGATGTAGTCGGCAATCTCGTGCGCAGGCCAGCGACGCTCCATCAGTTTGGCGCGCGCTTCAGGCGCATCGGCTGACGCGCGGATCGTGGCGACGACCTCATCCACGTTAGAAACAGCAACGGCCAGACCACACAGGATATGGCTGCGCTCGCGGGCTTTGCGCAGCTCGAACGCTGTCCGGCGTGCCACAACTTCCTCGCGGAAGTCGATGAAATAGCTCAAGAAATCGCGCAGCAAAAGCTGCTCCGGCCGACCACCGTTCAACGCGAGCATGTTGCACGGGAACGAGGTTTGCATCGGCGTAAAACGGAAAAGCTGGTTCAACACAACATCTGGTGTTGCGTCGCGCTTCAGCTCGATGACCACGCGCACACCGACGCGATCAGATTCGTCCTGCACGCCCGAGATGCCTTCGATCTTCTTTTCGCGCACCATTTCGGCGATTTTCAGGATCATCGAGGCCTTGTTGACCTGATACGGGATCTCATCCAGCACAATGGAATAGCGGTCTTTGCGGGTTTCTTCAATCCGCGTTTTGGCGCGGATGATCACGCTGCCGCGGCCTTCGGTATAGGCTTTGCGCGCGCCGCCGCGGCCCAGAATGATGCCGCCAGTCGGGAAATCGGGAGCAGGGATGTACTCCATCAGCCCTTCGGACGACAGGTCCGGGTTTTCAATCAGCGCAAGCGTGGCGTCGATCACTTCGCCCAGGTTGTGCGGCGGAATGTTGGTTGCCATGCCCACGGCGATACCGCCCGCACCATTGACCAGCATGTTCGGGAAGCGCGCAGGCAGAACCGATGGCTCCTGATCCTTGCCGTCGTAATTGTCCTGAAAATTTACAGTATCTTTTTCGATATCCGCCAAAAGAAACGCAGCGGGTTTGTCCATCCGCACTTCGGTATAGCGCATCGCTGCCGGGTTATCGCCGTCCATCGAGCCAAAGTTGCCTTGCCCGTCGAGAAGCGGCAGCGACATCGAAAACGGCTGCGCCATCCGCACCAGCGCGTCATATATCGCGCCGTCGCCGTGCGGGTGGTATTTACCCATCGTGTCGCCGACGGGACGGGCCGATTTGCGATAGCTTTTGTCATGCGTGTTGCCGGTCTCAAACATCGCGTAGAGGATGCGGCGGTGCACAGGTTTCAATCCGTCGCGCAGATCGGGGATCGCTCGGCTGACAATGACCGACATCGCATAGTCCAGATAGGACGTGCGCATCTCGTCTTCGATCGAGACGCTGGGCCCATCGTAAGGCGGGCGCTCTGGTGGCATTTCTGCTTCGTTTTCAGGAGGTTCGGGTGTGTCGTTCACTTTTTGCTCGCCTCTTATCCGAACGGCTAGATATCGTTAACGACAATCTATCAGACCCCAAGACCTAGGTGCAATGGCTATTGCCGGTGTTTCATGGCAGCCGGATCGGCACAGTGCCAACACATTGTTTTCATTGAAAAGGTCCAATTGCTGTGGCTGAATAAAAATGGATGGGGCAAGTGAGGTGTTAAATGGAGACGTCTGAGACAGAGTTGATGCTTAAGGGATACGGCCTGACCACGGCCGAGTTTTTCTACCGGATGCCGGATTTTCAAAGCGTGCTGAACACGTTTGTCTGGCAGGAGTACGATCTGGCGCCGGACCACCCGCGCCTGTTCAAGTTCATCGAGTTCTGGCAGGACAAGATCGAAGGACCGCTGCATTCGGTGCGCTTTGTGCATCGCAAGATGGTGTCCGCCGGAGAGTGGCGCAATGTGACCGGGGAATTTACGGTTCAGTAACCAGGACGGACGATCAGGCTGCACCTTTGCTGTGGAGCTTCTTGCTCGCCTGCAGCCAGATAAACGCCAAAAGCAGCGAGAAAACCGCGTTCCAGCTTGCCATGGATATGCCCATGAACGCCCAGGCCACATCATCGCACATCACGATGTCGACGGGCACGTCGGTGGAGAGCAGATCGGCCCCCGACAGACCGGAAAGCGCGTTACCGTCACCGCTGCACGATGTCGGGCCTTCCCACCAGCCTTTTTCAACGCCGGTGTGGTAAAAGCCCAGTCCACCGCTGATCAAAGCGCCAAACGTGCCGATGACCGACCAGATAAACCACGGGCCTGTCAGCGCCACCAGAAGACCCGCGCCGACAGCAGCGCCATGTGGCCAGCGTTGCCAGATGCAAAGCTTGCAGGGCGCGTATCCCAGGGCCTGAAAGATGAACGCGCCGATCAACAAAGCGGCTGATCCGGCGGCGGCCAGATACATCAGGCGACGCGCTTGGGCTGCAGGGGTCATAGGGCGAGCCATCCTTTCACCAGAGTTGCAAGTGTTGTGCCCGCAAAGATCAGCGTCGCGATCCACAGCGTGCCTATCACCGATCCCACCAAAACAAGGATACCGTCCCGCTGCAAGAATCCCATCGAGACGATGACGACGGCAAGGCCTGGCACTGTATTCGTGGCGGGCAGAGGCACGAGAATTGACGCACTGAACAGCACCAGTGCGATCCCGACAATGCGGTCAAAAGGGGGGCGCGTCAGCATCTGGAGCCGCGGACGGCTTAGCGCCTCTATCCGTTCGAGCCATGGCTTTGCCCGATCCGCGAGGCTTTGCAAGCTGGCCTTCGAGACTTCCCGCGCGCCGAGGCGTTCTGGCAACCAGGGCGATGTGCGTCCCAAAAGGATCTGTGCCGAGACAAACATCAAAGGCAAAGCAACGATCTGCGGGATGCCGTAGAGAAACGGGATGCAGCACGGCAACGCGAGGACCAACAAAAAAAGCCCAAATGCCCGTTCATGAAGCTGGGTAAGTATCCAGTCAAGCGTGACGGTGTCGCCCTCGGCGTCTTCGGCCAAGGTGGAAAGCCGACACGAGATTGACATCTCTTCAAGGGACTGCGCGTCCATTCGGGCGCCTCCTGTTTATCGCGCTTGCGACGCTTCTCCTAGCAAACCGGTGTCCCGTACACCATACTTCAATTTTGCCGCACAGGCCGTTGCCGTCATGGCGTGGCTTGTGCACACTGCGGAAATTCAAAGTGAGGTGTGGAGGGCACGTATGAAGTGGCGCGGGCGCAGAGGCAGCAGAAACATCGAAGATCGGCGTGGCATGTCGATGCGCGGTGGGGGGTCTATCGGGCTGGTCGGGATGCTGATCATCCTTGCCATGGGCTACTTTTTCGGGATCGACGTCACGCCGTTGTTGCAGGGCGGCGGCGGCGGACAGGTGGAAACCAGCACCGGTGAATTGACGCCCGCTGATCAACGCGCTGGCCAGTTTGTTTCGGTCACTCTGGCCGACACCGAAGAGGTTTGGCAGGATGTTTTTCCTCAGCAGGTGGGTCGTCCTTATGAGCCGATGACGCTTGTGCTTTTCAAGGGCGTCACGCAAAGCCCCTGCGGCAACGCCTCGGGGGCGACAGGCCCGTTTTACTGTCCGGCCGACAAAAAAGTGTATCTGGACACCAATTTCTTCACCACGCTGGAGCAGCGCATGGGGGCGGGCGGTGATTTTGCCGCGGCCTATGTCGTGGCGCATGAAGTGGCGCACCACGTACAGAACGAGCTTGAGATACTGGGCCGCGCAAACCGGATTCGCGGGCAGGTCAGCACGGCGGAGGCCAACCAGATATCCGTGCGCATTGAGCTTCAGGCCGATTGCTTTTCCGGTATCTGGGCGCGGGCGGCACAAGCCAAGTTCGGCACGCTGGAGCGCGGCGACATTGCAGAGGCGATGAACGCGGCCAAGCAGATCGGCGATGACACCTTGCAGCGCAACGCCGGGCGCAGACCGCAGCCGCACACCTTTACCCATGGCACATCCGAGCAACGCCAACGCTGGTTTGCGCGCGGCTATGAGACGGGTGATATGGCGCAGTGCGATACATTTGGCGCGCAGCAACTGTAAAGGTTTCGCCGCATCTGCGATGCGTCGATCCGCGGGGGCTTGGCCCCCGCACCCCCGGAGTATTTTGACCAAGAAGAACAGCACGCGATTTTCTGCTTCACTCCGCTTTTCGGACTATGTAAGAGGTGCCTCGCGTGCCCGAGTGGCGGAATGGTAGACGCAGGGGATTCAAAATCCCCCGATGGCAACATCGTGTGAGTTCGAGTCTCACCTCGGGCACCATTCCCAGTAGGATTTGAAATTCTGCGGCATTTGTGCTGTTGCGGTTGCATTTCGCGTACGGTTCAGGCCAGAAGGCGGGGTGATGGGACGTTTGATCTATACATGTATGCTGTGCCTTTGGGGGGCGGTGGTCTGGGCCGAGGACGTGACCCTTGCGGTGGCGTCGAATTTTCTGACGACCGCGCAGGAGCTGGCGCGCGCCTTTGAGGCCGAGACCGGCCACCGGGCGCTGATCAGCCACGGCGCGACCGGCCAGATATTTGCGCAGATCAACAACGGTGCGCCATTTGATATATTCCTTTCAGCCGATACGGATCGCCCGTCGGCCCTGCTGGAGAACGGACGGGCACTGGCGGTGAAGCCTTACGCTTTGGGGCGGTTAGTGATCGTCTCATCCTTGCCGATAACACAAGAAACCGCAGCCGAGGTGGTGGTGGGCAAAACCGTTGCCCTGGCCGACCCGACAGTGGCGCCTTACGGGCTTGCGGCGACGCGGGCGATGGAGGGATTGTCGCTTGATACCGCTACCTTCCGCCCGGTTCTGGTGGCCAATGTCGGTCAGGTGGGCGCGGTTTTTGCCACGCGCAACGCTCAGGTGGCTTTTGTGTCAGCCGCCCAGGTGTCAACCCTGAGAGCGGCGCATGTGCTTGAGCTTGAGGGGCTTTATGGCGAGATTGCTCAAGACGCAGCCCTTATGGCTCGTGCGGCAGACAATCCGGCAGCGCGCGCATTCTGGGACTGGCTGTCCTCCGACGATGCCCGCCGCCTGATTGAAAAGGCCGGGTACGACCTGCCGCAGGGATGAGCGTCTGGCCAGCGATATGGCTTACCCTGCAGCTGGCTGCGATTTCGACCGTTATTCTGTTGATCATTGCGATGCCGCTTGGCTGGTGGCTGGCGACAACCGAAGCGAGAACCAAGCCGCTTTTTGAGGCGATCACGGCGCTGCCGCTGGTGTTGCCGCCGACGGTTCTGGGGTTTTACCTGTTGGTGCTGATGTCGCCGGACACCGCTTTGGGCGGGCTTTGGGTGCGGATCACCGGCGATACGCTGGCGTTCAGTTTCACCGGGCTTGTGATTGCATCCGTGATCTATTCGCTGCCGTTTGCGGTGCAGCCGATGCAATCGGCGTTCAGCACGATCCCCAAAAACACGCTGGAGGCCGCGCGCACGCTTGGAGCCACGTCGCGCGATGCGTTCTTCTCGATCTCGCTGCCGATGGCGCGGCGCGGGTTCATCACGGCGGCTGTGTTGAGCTTTGCCCATACGATTGGCGAATTTGGCGTGGTGTTGATGGTTGGTGGCAATATTCCCGGCAAGACACGCGTGATTTCGATTGAGATTTTCACCGCTGTGGAGACACTGGATTACCGCACGGCGCATCTGCTGTCGTTCTGGCTTTTGGTCTTTGCCATGATTGTTCTGACGGCGGTGTATTTCCTCAATCGGCGCGGAGGGGCGCGCATTGGCTGACACGCTTGATTTCTCGGTGCTGCTGACGCGTGACGCGCTTTTCTCGCTTGATGTTGCCGAGAGCATTCCGCTTGAGGGGATCACCGCGATTGTCGGCCCGTCGGGTGGGGGCAAGACAACCCTGCTGCGCACGCTGGCCGGGCTTGAGCGCGCCGAAAAAGCACGGATCGCTTTTCGCGGCGAGCCCTGGGAGGAGGTGGGCGTTTTCGTGCAGCCCGAGGCGCGGCGCGTTGGCTACGTTTTCCAGAACAATACGCTTTTTCCGCATCTCGATGTGGCAGGCAACATTCGCTATGGCGCGCGGCGGCGTGAGGTGCGCAGCTACGATGCGATTGTCGACGCACTTGATCTTGGGGCGCTGATGAGCCGCTCGGTTCTGGGCCTCTCGGGCGGAGAGATCCGGCGGGTCGCCCTTGCGCGCTGTCTGGCGTCGAACCCGGGTGTGCTGTTTCTGGACGAGCCGCTGGCGGGGCTGGATGCGGCGCGCAAGTCAGAACTGTTGCCCTATATCGGGCGCGCGGTGGCCGAAGCGCAGGTGCCGTCAATTTATGTCACGCACAGCCCTGACGAAGTGACTGCCTTGGCTGATCGGGTCCTGGGTCTCTCGGGGGGGCGGCTGACCGGGTGGCGCACGCCGCCTGCGCGGCTGATTGCGACGGTGACGGCCGTCAGCGACGGTGTGATGCGGGTAAGCATCGACGGTGCAAGTGCAGGGCAGGCGGCAGAACTGGCCTTGCCACTGATTGCGGATGTCGGCGAGCGTGTTGAGCTGGGTTTGCCGATCGACAGTCTGTTGCTCTCGGCGCAGGACCCGGGGCGCAGCGATGCGCTGGTAACTTTGCCGGCGACCGTGGTTGAAAGCAAAGGCGGGATCAGCCTCGATGTCTTTGGCCAGACGCTGACACTTCCCAAGGCCGGGCCTTATGCAATCGGTGCGCGCCTGTGGCTGTCGGTGCTGCGTGTTTTGCCCCGGCCACGGCTCTCCGATTCGGCAAAAAACCGCTCATAGCGTCGTCAATCGGCCAATCTTTGGACGATTGGACATGGCCGATGAACGTAAAAACGTCACGACGCCTTGGCGCATTCTTGCCTCAATCGCAAACAAGGACTCCTTCGATTGGTTCCTGATTGGAAACACACACCCGTGTGGGTTGCGCAAGGCAGACACAACAAACCTGGACAACCCGCTGAGTGGCCACAATATCCGCTATTTTCGTGCAAACGGGTGTTTCCAAAACATGCACAGTCGCGGTGCCCGGGACAACGAATGATCCTATGCTAACAGGGCAAAGGTTAAAAATTCTTTGCCACCTTTCCGCCGTTTTTGCTTTGGCAAGCATCCGCCGTTGGGTAATGTCTTCCTACCTCGCTGGGGGGTCAGTGATGCGACAAATGGGGGTGTCGCACACAACTTACAGGGGCAACCTGTAAGGGTGGGTATCGAGTGCTGCCTTTTATGGCGGCGGGGATCGATGCGCCCCGTGTGAACAATCTCTGGGTGGAGAGGTTTCACGGAAAAGACGCATCGGTCCCCGCTTCGACACCAAAAAGAAAAGCCCTCGTGTGTGGGGCTTTTGTTTTGTTCACTCCAGGTACACTTATCACCACCGAGCGTGGGCAGAGTCCAATCGAAGATCTGCGGCGCGGGGAAAAGATTGTCACCCGCGACCATGGGCTGAAACGCGTCGCCTGGATCGGACGGCGTGACTTTTCGTACCACGACCTGAATGCTGCGGAAAACTTACGGCCCATTTTGATCAAAGCCGGGGCGTTGGGGGCAGGGCGCCCTGAGCGTGACATGCTGGTCAGCCCAACTCATCGCTTTATCGTCCGCGGCAATGACACGGCGCTTAAGTCAGCATTGTCCTTGCGGGACTATCGCCGGATCAAACCTGCGCCGACATTGGGTGTGAGCTATCTGCACATAATGTGTAATGCGCATGAGGTCATTCTTGCAAACGGGGCATGGTCAGAATGCTTTCATCCCGATGACGCGATAATGAAGGAAACGGCAGCACCTCAACGACAAGAGGTTTTGCTGCTTTTCCCCGAAGTGGCTACAATGGGGGCCGCAACGCGCGCAAAACGAGCGCGAGACGTTCGAAAAGATCGGTCCCGGTTTGAGACATAACCGAGGTCTCGCTGATCGCTGACCTTCACAAAGCATTGCACGTTATTTGAGCGTGAGGCCAAACCGCTCAAGACGCAATCCGGTTCGGTTCCAGTCCCAAAAACTCAAAGCTTTACCGACACGATCTCTGTGTGGCAGGCTTCGCCCTAGGGCACCAAAACACATTATAACCTGTGCCTGTTCCCTGGGAGGAGCCCACAATGAATTTAAGACCAGACCCGACGTTTTACCCAACCCCGAAAATGGCGATGGAGGCCCCGGTTGAAACGCTGGCCTTCACGCTGATGCTTAGCCCCGACGGATCACAACCCGACGGGCTTGCCGTCGTTGATGTTGATCCGAAATCGGACACATACAGCCAGATCGTGCATCAGGTGATTATGCCCAACAAAGGCGATGAGTTTCACCACTTTGGCTGGAACGCCTGTTCTTCGGCGCTGTCGCCATTGACCGGCCACGCTTTCTTAGAGCGACGCTATCTGATTATTCCCGGCATCAGGTCGTCGCGTATTTATGTGATCGACGTCAAAGAACCTCTGAAGGCCAAGATCCACAAGATCATCGAGCCCGAAGAGGTGTTCGCCAAAACCGGATACTCGCGCCCGCACACCATCCATTGCGGTCCTGAAGGCATCTATGTCTCGACCCTTGGCGGAGGCGGCAAGGACGGAACCGACGGACCTCCGGGTATTTTTATCATGGATTGCGAGACCTTCGATATCTTGGGCCGCTATGAAATGGACCGGGGCGAGCAGGACAAACATTACGATTTCTGGTGGAACCTGCCGCGCGACTACATGGTCAGTTCGGAATGGGGGCTGCCGCCACAGTTCGAAAACGGCATCGTGGCCGAAGACCTGCTTTCGAACAAGTACGGCCACAAGATCCATTTCTGGAACCTGCGCGAGCGGCGCAACGTGCAAACCATCGATCTGGGTGCGAACCACCAGATGGCACTGGAAATTCGCCCCGCGCATGATCCGGCCAAGGACTATGGATTTTGTGGCGTTGTGGTCGATACCACCAACCTGCAAGGCGCAATTTTCACTTGGTGGCAGAAAGACGACGGCACGTTCGAGGCCAAAAAGACCATCACAATCGATCCGCGTCCCGAAAAGGCAGAGAACCTGCCGCCGCTGTTGCAGGGGTTCGAGGCGGTGCCGCCCTTGGTGACCGACATCGATCTGAGCCTTGATGACAAGTACCTGTACGTTGCCTGTTGGGGGCAGGGCGAGATGCATCAATACGATGTCTCTGACCCAATGAACCCCAAATTGGCAGGCAAGGTCGAGCTTGGCGGTATCGCGCGTGGTGCCAAGCATCCCAACGGCAAAGACTTTGTCTATGGCCCGCAAATGGTGGAAATCAGTCGCGACGGCAAACGCGTCTATTGGACCAACTCGCTTTATTCCACATGGGATGACCAATTCTATCCCGATGACGAGGGCGGGCAGATGGTGATGGCCAATGTCGGCGAGACCGGCGGGCTGGAGCTCGACAAGGATTTCTTCGTCGAGTTCCCAAAAGGGTATCGCAGCCACCAGATCAGGCTTGAAGGCGGCGATTGCTCAACCGACAGTTTCTGCTACCCGTCCGTCTGACGCGTGGATGCAATTGAGACCACAACGGCCCTTTGGTGGGCCGTTGTCGCGTCTGGCGCATACCACGGCCTGAACCCTGGCATGGGCTGGCCCTTGGCCGTGTCAGCAGCCCTCATGGATCGCAAGCCGGGCAGTCTTTACAAGGCGCTGCTTGCGCTGGGCGCCGGACATCTGATGGCGATGGCTGCGATCCTGTTCCCGTTCTCGGCGCTTTTGTTTCTTGTGGAATGGCAGCATGAAATTCAGATTGGCGCGGCCTGTCTGGTGATCGCACTGGGCATCTACCTGCTGATCAATCGGCGCCACCCAAGGTTTCTGGCGCGCGTGCCGCCGACCCGTCTTGCGCTTTGGTCTTTTCTGGCCGCGATGGCGCATGGGGCCGGCCTGATGCTGGTGCCGATCTATCTGGGGATCAACGGGGCAGAGCACGCAGGTCACGGCGCGCACATGATGGCAAGCACCGCCGGTGTCGCCGCAACGGTTGCGGTGGTGCACACGGTGGTTATGACGCTGGCAGGCGGTGTGGTTGCTGTGGGTGTCTATCACTGGCTTGGCCTGAAGTTTCTGACGAAAAGCTGGTTGAACCTTGATGTCGTCTGGGCGCTGAGCCTTATTCTGGTGGGCGCGGTGTCGCTTTTTGCAATCTATTGAACGCCCGCGAACGACGCAAAAATACAACGACTTTCAAGGCTTGGAAGGCGCACGCGTTGATTTAACGCCGCAGTTGCATAGCTAAAAACCACTAGCAAAGGACTGCATATGAGTTTCGATAATATTGTGAGCCTTATTCTGAATGCTTTTGTTGGCTTTTTCCTTGGATTGTTTGTTGTTCCGCTGATCGGGTACGGGATGGACGGTGACTGGCTGTTTGTCGTCGTGGCCTTGGCCCTTTTCATCTTGATCGGGCTTTTCTTCATGATCACGGACAAGCCATTAGACTGGCTGACCCGCAAACTGGCACCTGAGCAATTAAAAGAGGAACCGCGCGAGTCAAAACGCCACATTTTCATCGGTGGTGCGATTGGTTTTGCGCTATCGTTTGTGGCGATTTACTTCGGGGTTGGCGACGATATCGTGGACTTTTTCGTCTAGATAGTCCCGCTGATGAACGGACATGACGTTTTCTCTTGCAAAACGCACCGCTTCGTCCTACTTCGCGCACACTTCACAGGCAGGGCTTGGGTCACCAAGGGAGAAATCCTTGATGTATCCGCCGGTTGGGAGAAATCCCTTGATGGCTCTGCCGAGGCGCAAACCGGAAAAGGAATATGGACATGGCGCTCCCTGAGTTTTCTATGCGTCAGCTGCTTGAAGCTGGCGTTCACTTTGGTCACCAAACGCAACGGTGGAACCCCCGCATGGGCGAGTTCATCTATGGGGACCGCAACGGCATTCACATTATGGACCTGACGCAAACCGTTCCCATGCTGGACGCGGCTTTGAATGTTATCCGTGAGACTGTCGCAAAGAACGGCCGCATTCTGTTCGTGGGCACCAAGCGTCAGGCGCAAAAGCCTATCGCTGATGCCGCAGAGCGCTGCGCGCAGTACTACATGAACCACCGCTGGCTGGGCGGCACGCTGACCAACTGGAAAACCGTGTCGCAGTCGATCAACCGTCTGAAGGCGATTGACGAGAAGATGACCGAAGGGGCCGAGGGCCTGACCAAGAAAGAGCGTCTGGGAATGGAGCGCGAACAGGCCAAGTTGCAGGCCTCGCTTGGTGGTATCCGCGAAATGGGCGGCGTGCCTGATTTGATTTTCGTCATCGACGTAAACAAAGAAGACCTGGCAATTGCCGAGGCCAAAAAGCTGGGCATCCCGGTTGTGGCGATTGTCGACACCAACTGCTCACCTGAAGGCGTGGATTACATCATCCCCGGCAACGACGACGCGGCGCGCGCAATTGCGCTTTACTGCGATCTGGCGTCCCGCGCGGCTCTTGATGGCATGAGCGCGCAGATGGGTGCGGCTGGCATCGATGTAGGTGCGATGGAAGAAGCTGTTGAAGAGGTTGTCGAGGCCCCTGCAGCAGAAGCCCCCGCCGAAGAGGCACCAGCCGAAGCGGTGGCAGAAGCACCAGCCGAGGAAGCCAAGGCCGAGTAATCACCGCCTTTGGGTTAGACATTGAATTCGGTCGCAGAGAGCATATCTGCGACCGCGACTTATCAGATATGAAGGAGAGCCAAGATGGCGATCACGGCAGCACTTGTCAAAGAGCTCCGCGAGAAATCGGGCGCGGGCATGATGGACGCCAAGAAGGCGTTGGTGGAAACAGACGGCGACATGGAAGCGGCCAGCGACTGGCTGCGCACCAAGGGTCTTGCAAAGGCTGACAAGAAGGCAGGCCGCACAGCGGCTGAAGGTCTTGTGGCTGTAAAATCCGAGGGTGGCACGGCTGTTGCCGTTGAAGTGAACTCTGAAACTGACTTTGTCGGTAAGAACGAAGAGTTCCAGGGCATGGTTGCCAGCATCGCCGCTGCTGCAATCTCGGCGGCTGATGTTGAAGCGCTTAAATCTGCGGATATTGGCGGTAAGCCCGTCAGCGAAGTGATCACCGATGCAATCGCCAAAATCGGCGAGAACATGGGCGTGCGCCGCATGGCCAAGCTGGAAGGCGCAAACGTTGTCTCTTACGTGCACAACGCTGTGACTGATGGTTTGGGCAAAATTGGTGTTTTGGTGGCCTACGAAGGCGACGATGCCGGAATGGCGCGCCAAGTGGCGATGCACGTTGCAGCGGCAAGCCCAGCGGCGTTGTCGGAAGCTGATCTTGACCCAGAGGTGCTGGCCAAAGAGAAAAGCATCCAGATGGATATTGCTCGTGAAAGCGGCAAGCCAGAGCAGGTGATCGAGAAGATGATCGTTGGCCGGATGAAGAAATTTGTTGCGGAATCGACGCTTTTGAATCAGGCCTTCGTTGTGAACCCTGACCTGACAGTTGCCGCCGCCGCTGAAGAGGCGGGCATCACCATCACCGGCTTTGTGCGCCTTGAAGTGGGCGAAGGCATTGAAAAGAAGGAAGAGGACTTTGCAGCCGAGGTGGCGAAGACCGCTGCGGGCGGTTAAGCGCCCATAAAAAAGGCGGTGCTGTCGACCCGCAGCACCGCCAAAAAAAATACAATTACTCCTCCATTGCGTCGCTCATCGGGATGAGGATGGCGGCCGCAACGTACCACTCGTTCATTGCCTCAGCATATCGCGCGTTAGCGACATACTCAGATGGTCTTTGGCCCTACCGCAAAACAGCATAACGGCCTGTCGCAAGTGGATAATATCCTCTTTGTCTGCGACACTTTTTTATATATCCCAAACTTGCGCAAAGGAAAGTGGCAAGGGGCTGTTTTATGTGCAGTTTTGCAACCTATGCGGTGCGTGCGGCGCGTTTGCGCTCGTGAGGGTCAAGGTGGCTTTTGCGCAGCCGGATCGCGTTGGGGGTCACTTCGACCAATTCATCATCATCGATATAGGCAATCGACTCCTCAAGCGACAGCGTGATCGGCGTGGTCAGGCGCACGGCTTCATCCGTGCCCGAGGCGCGCACGTTGGTCAGCTTCTTGCCCTTCAAAGGGTTCACTTCCAGATCATTCTCGCGGCTATGCTCACCGATGATCATGCCCTGATAGACCTGTTCCTGCGCGCCGATAAACATCTTGCCGCGGTCTTCAAGGTTGAAAAGCGCATAGGCCACCGACACACCAGCCTCCATCGAGATCAGAACACCTGCGCGACGTCCGGGGATCGGGCCTTTGTGCGGTACCCAGCTGTGAAATACGCGGTTCAGCACGCCAGAGCCACGGGTGTCTGTCAGAAACTCACCGTGATAGCCGATCAGACCGCGCGACGGCACCAACGCTATAATCCGCGTCTTGCCAGCACCCGCAGGGCGCATTTCGGTCATGTCACCGCGGCGCGGTCCGGTGATTTTTTCGATCACGGCACCGGTATATTCGTCATCGACGTCAATGGTGACCTCTTCGACAGGTTCATGACGCACACCGTCGATCTCACGGAAAATAACGCGCGGACGCGAGACAGAAAGCTCAAAGCCCTCGCGACGCATGTTCTCGATCAACACGCCCATCTGCAATTCACCGCGACCAGCCACTTCAAAGGCCTCACCACCCGGGGTGTCGCTGACCTTGATCGCCACGTTCTGCTCGGCCTCGCGCATCAGGCGGTCGCGGATCACACGGCTTTGCACTTTTTTGCCGTCACGGCCCGCCAGCGGGCTGTCGTTGATACCAAAGGTCACCGAAATGGTCGGCGGATCAATCGGTTGCGCGGGCAGGGGCTCTTCCACCGCGAGCGCGCCGATGGTGTCGGACACGGTCGCCTTGCTCATGCCGGCAAGGGTAACGATGTCGCCAGCTTCCGCGGTTTCAATCGGTTGCTGCGACAGGCCCCGGAACGCAAGGATTTTAGAGACGCGGAATTGCTCGACCTTTTCGCCAATCCGCGAGATTGCTTGCACGGTGGCTCCCGCGGTCAGCTTGCCGCTTTCCACCCGGCCCGTCAGCACGCGCCCAAGGTAGGGATCAGCGCCCAAAGTCGTGGCCAGCATGCGAAAATCATCGTTTACATGCGCCTGTTGTCTGGGCGAGGGCACGTGGTTAACGATCAACTCAAAAAGCGCGGAGAGGTCTTTACGCGGACCATCAAGGCTTGGGTCCGCCCAACCGGATCGGCCCGACGCATAAAGATGCGGAAAATCAAGCTGATCATCGTCCGCCTCAAGGGCGACGAAGAGATCAAAGCATTCGTCCAGCGCGCGATCAGACTCTGCATCGGGCTTGTCGACCTTGTTGAGCACCACGATGGGCCGCAGCCCAAGCGCCAGCGCCTTGGAGGTGACAAACTTGGTTTGCGGCATTGGCCCTTCGGCGGCATCCACCAGCAGGACAACGCCATCGACCATCGACAGGATCCGCTCAACCTCGCCGCCAAAGTCCGCGTGGCCGGGCGTGTCGACGATGTTGATCCGCGTGCCTTTCCATTCGACAGAAGTGGCCTTGGCAAGAATGGTGATCCCGCGCTCGCGTTCGATGTCATTGCTGTCCATCGCGCGTTCGTTGACGACCTCGCCTTTGCGAAAAACGCCGGATTGCTTGAGCATTTCGTCCACAAGCGTGGTTTTCCCATGGTCCACGTGGGCGATGATGGCGATGTTGCGCAGGTCCATTTTGAGGCCTTTTGTTCAGTGTTCGCGCGGGCCTAACGCGGCGGTGCAGCAATGGCCAGAGGCAATCTTTGGTTTCTTTTGATATAGGGTGATTGCGCTGCGTTTCACGCAGCGCGGCGGTGCATTGCTGCGCAATGCATGACATTTTTCAGGGGCTCTGCCCCGCGCGGGCAAGCCCGCGCTCCCCGAGATATTTAGCCCAAGAAGAAAGTCAGTTCAGAAGTGCGTCGATCTTGGCGCCGGGCGCGGCTTTCGTCAGCAGGGTAAATGTGCCGTCATTGAACATTGCGTCGGCGGCGTCCAGTATTGCTTTGTGCGTGACGCGGGCAAGTGCTGAGCCCAAAGAGATGCGTCCCACGCCCATGTCAGCATAGCGGCTGAGCAACTCGCTTGCAAAGGCCCCCGCCGCGAGGACGTTGACGGGTTTTGATGTCGCAGCGATCACGCGCGCGAGGTCACCCATGCTGCCCGGCATCGGAACATAAAGGCAATCTGCTCCGGCGGCATCGAAGGCTTTGACGCGGCGCAGCGCCTCTTCGATGTCATAGTGGCCGTTCATCACGCCGTCGGCGCGCGCCACCAGCACGAAATCGGCGGGCAAGGCGCGGGCGGCTGCAACCGCGGCTTTGATGCGCTCGACGGCCTCGTCAAATGGGTAGGCGCGATCTTCGGGCAAGGCGGCGTCTTCGATCGAGATCCCGGCAAGCCCGATCTCGGCCGACAGACGCACGGTTTCGGCGACGTCTTCGGGCGCGTGCCCAAAGCCGTTTTCGAAGTCGCCAGAGACGGGGACCGTGACCGCCGCCATGAGGTCCTGAGCATGAGAGAGCGCCTGATCCCGGCTGATGTGCCCGCCGTCGGGCAGACCCAGTGTGAAGGCGTGTGCGGCAGACGATGTGCCAATGGCCTGCGCGCCTAGGGACGCCAGCATCTTGGCCGATCCTGCGTCCCATGCGTTGGCGAGGATAAACGGGTTTCCGGGGGCGTGCAGATCGCGAAAGCTCATTTTGGCACCACCTTTTGCGATTGGGAGACTTAACCCTTGTCGGATTTGCAGGCGTCAGTGTAAAGTCTTTCGCATGAACCGCACTGTTTGCATTATCTGCTGCATTATCCGCTGACATCTCGTCGCGCGGCTCGGTTCCTTTTATCCAATGAAAAACCACTGTAGAGCCTGCGCGGGGACTTTGTTTGCCCGGCCTCAAGGACCTGTTTGATGACTGAGATCACGCTTTATAACACTGCCAAACGCGCCAAAGAGCGGTTTGTGCCCATCGATCCGGACAATGTGCGGATGTATGTCTGTGGGCCAACGGTTTATGATCGCGCGCATATTGGTAATGCGCGGCCTGTGATCGTGTTTGATACGTTGTTTCGGTTGTTGCGGCATGTTTACGGGGCCGATCATGTAACGTATGTGCGCAATTTCACGGATGTGGATGACAAGATTAACGCGCGCGCGGCGGAAAGCGGGAGATCTATTCGCAAGATCACCGATGAGACCACGGCGTGGTATCTGGAGGATATGGCAGCACTTGGGGCGTTGGAGCCGAGTGCCATGCCGCGCGCGACCGAGTGGATTGATCAGATGGTGGCGATGACGGCGGCGTTGATCGAGAAAGGGCATGCCTATGAGGCGGAGGGACATGTGCTCTTTCGGGTGCGGTCTTATGCGGAGTATGGCGCTTTGTCGGGGCGGTCAGTTGACGACATGATCGCAGGGGCGCGGGTCGAGGTGGCACCTTACAAGGAGGACCCGCTGGATTTCGTGTTGTGGAAGCCGTCAGATGACGCGACCCCTGGGTGGGACTCGCCTTGGGGCCGGGGGCGTCCGGGCTGGCATATCGAGTGTTCGGCGATGGCTTATGAGTTGTTGGGCGGTGCGTTTGATATCCACGGCGGCGGCAACGATCTGACATTTCCGCACCACGAGAACGAGATAGCGCAGTCGCGTTGCATGGGGCACGGCTTTGCCAACGTGTGGATGCACAACGAGATGCTGCAGGTCGAGGGCAAGAAGATGTCGAAGTCTTTGGGGAATTTCTTCACCGTGCGGGATTTGTTGGATCAAGGCGTGCCGGGCGAGGTGATCCGGTTTGTGTTTTTGAGCACGCATTACAGGAAGCCGATGGATTGGACGGCGGAGAAGGCGCAGGCAGCACGAGAAGAGCTGGCAAAGTGGCGAGCTCAAACCGAAGACGTCGCGCCAGGTGTAATCGATTTGCGTGTTTTGGAAGCACTAGCAGACGACCTGAATACGCACGGAGCAATCACCGCTTTGAGGGAGCTTTTCAAAGAAAAGAATTTTGCTTCATTGAAGGCTTCTGCAAGTCTGGTTGGTCTTCTTACACTTGAGCTCTCGTGGGACTATCCCAAACGACACGTTGTCGAGGTAGACTCCGGTTCATATTCCCTAACAGGCCACAACATGTTTTCGCAGCGGTTAACCGCGAGTGACCCTGAGATGTTGAACTCCATTCGCAATAAGATTGGATTTCTTTTGAAAGAAAGAGAAAAGGCACGAACGGCGAAAAACTTCGCGCGCGCCGATGCGTTGCGCGATGGGTTCGCCGATGCTGGTGTCGTCGTAAAGGATACGCCCGAGGGGGCGGAGTGGGAGCTTGCGCCTGACTTCGACCCCACCAAACTGGAGGCTTTGAAATGATACGCTCCGTTCC
>JABDJX010000217.1 GCA_013003245.1 Silicimonas sp.
CTCACCCGGTGGTGATGGCTCCCCTCAGCCTGGGGATCAGCAGCAAGGTGGAGGACAACAAAGCCAGGGCCAGCAGCAGGGCGGCGGTGAGCCGGGCCAGCAAGGGCAAGAAGGGGCACTGGCGGACCGACAGCAAGCGCTGCGGCAGGAATTGAACCGGCAGATGCAGAACCTGCCCGGGGCCGGTACGCCCGAAGGCGATGCCGCGCGTGAAGCGCTGGGCCGCGCGGGTGAGGCAATGGATGATGCGGAACAGTCTTTGCGTGAAGATGATTTCGCAGGCGCATTGGATAACCAGTCTGAGGCAATGGAGGCGTTACGCGAAGGCATGCGGGATCTGGCCGACCAAATGGCGCAGCAGCAAGGCCAACAAGGCCAGCAGCAGGGTGAACAGCAAGGACAGAACCAAGGTGGCGGCAACCGCGATCCGCTGGGCCGCGATGTGGGCGAGAATGGGCGGATCGGCACGGACGAGAATCTTTTGCAGGGTGAAGATGTGTATCGCCGGGCCCGTGAATTGCTGGATGAAATCCGCAAGCGTTCCGGCGAGCAAGAGCGTCCCACTGAAGAGCTCGAGTATTTGAGGCGGTTGCTGGATCGGTTCTGATGCGAGACTTTGATAACTGGCGTGACAAGCTGACTTCGGACGAAGACCTGCCAAGCGAGTTTCGGCTAACACGGTCGCAGATTGTGTACATTGAGTCCAAGGCAGCAGGTCTTGAGGGGCCGGCTGTGATCGGCAGGGTGTATCGGTCAAAATCTGGCACGACGCTTTATTACCGCGGGCTCAAATTCCAGAGCCTGAAGGGCGCAGGTTTCAAGGCCAACTATTTTGAGATTGAAAGCGGCGATCACTATTGGATATCTGGCCCGCGAAAAGACCAGAACGACCGTCTCTATGGTGGCAACCGCGACGTGATGATCGACGATGACGTTCGCGATGAGTATGACAAGCTGACGAACTGAGTTCGCTCGGGCTGTCGGTCGCCCAAGTGAGCGGCCCCGTCCCGGATTGCCTATAGGTGGGATAAAAGGGAACGTGGGCGCTGCCCCGGTGTCCAACGCATGCTGTGCTGCGAGACTGCGAAAGCACGTTGCCGCGTCTGTCCGCTTTACAAAGGTTAAAGCCCGGAAGGCCTAGGTCAGCAATCCGTCGATCCAGTCGCGCAACTGGTTGGCAACATCGACAAAGCGGATCAGTGCGCTTTCGGCCCCTGGAATTGCATTGGCCAGCGCCGGGGCGAAAGCATAAATGCAAATAGCCGCAATGCTCAGCACAAGCATCAGGCCAAAGCCCAAGCGAAACCCGCCTCGGTTCGCTGCCGGATCGTCGCTTGCGTTGTTTTGACTGAGTGACGAGTTAATCTCGTCAATATCGGGCAGCAAATCGCGTTGCGGGGCCTTGTAATCCGCCTCGGAGCCACGGTCGGTTTCTTCGAATGTATTCTCGTCGCCCGATGACCGCGCCATACGCGCGCGTAAAGCACGGGACGGGGTGCTGCGGCTTGCGATCTCGTCCAGGCCGAAATCGGGTTGCGATTCGAGAGACTCAGAAGGTGGTGCGCGGCGTTGCGATAACTCACGTTCTGCCTCTTCGCGCAACAAATCCACGTTCGCTGCATCAGAGGGGCGGCGTGCTTTAAGCGTTGTGGCTGCAATCGCAGCGACGTCGGGTGGGTTGTCGTCCTCAAAATCGTTTCTGCCGATGCTGTTTGACAGGAATTCCGACTCTGCTGCCTCAAACGGATCCTCTACGTCTTTGAACGGTTCGCTTTCAGCGCGGGCTTCTTCCGTTTCGTCTGACACATCTTCGGTCGCGGCGGCAATCGCTTTAGCGGCCTGACTAGGCTCTTCTTCCTTCGCTAGCGCGTCGCCGCTTGGCTCTTCTTGAGCCGATGAGTCTTCGTCACGTGTGCCCTCTGGGTCTTGCGTATCCTCAATGGCGGGATCGTCATAATCCTCTGGCTCTGGCGCGTCTTCGGGAGCGGGTGCAAGCTCGGCAGTCTCTGCCGGAGGCGGCAGTTCAAACCAGGTGTGCCCACAGTTTGAACACTGCACATCGCGTCCCTCATCGGGGATCAGCGTTACGTCAATCTCGTACTGTGCGCTGCAATTCGGACATATCAGCCGCATCTCGATCTTTCCCTCGTGCCCGTGAACACTCGCCTTACCGGCTTTTCATTGTGCTCCTGCCTTCTGGCTTATTAACACCAAGGTTCGCGACGGGGAAGCCTTGGGTCGTTGATCCTTGTCGCGGAGTGGGGCAAAAGCAATTCACGAGGGGTAGGAGCACGAAGTGATCGAGCTGGAAAACGTCGCCATGAGCTACGGGGGACGCACGCTTTTTAGCGGTGTTTCACTGGAATTGGCGCAAGGAAGCTTTCATTTTCTGACCGGCCCCTCGGGTGCCGGAAAAACCACACTGATCCGATTGTGCTCGCTGGAAATGCCGCCGAGCGAGGGCAGGGTGCGACTTTTGGGTCACGATACGGCTGATCTGGACCGCGATGGCGTTGCCGATATGCGCCAGCGGATCGGCGTTGTGCACCAGGACAGCCAGTTCATTGACCATCTCAGCCTTGCCGAGAACATCGGGCTTCCGGTTATGGTTTCAGACACAGGACCGGCATTGGCTGACGCGGAAATGGAGCAGCTGTTGGGATGGGTCGGTCTGAAAGGCCAGGCAGGCAGCATGCCGGCGCATCTGTCAGGCGGGGAGCGGCAACGGGGGGCCTTGGCACGTGCTGTTGTGCGCGCGCCCGATCTGGTGTTGGCCGACGAACCCACCGGCAACGTCGATTGGGAAATGTCGCTGCGCATTCTCGATTTGCTGGTGGAGTTGAACTTGTCGGGCAAAACGATCTTGTGCGCGACTCACGACCTGACGCTGATCCGTAAGGCAAAAACACGGGTGAATGCGCGAGTGCTGCGATTGCGGAACGGCTCGATTGAGCTTGCGGGAGCCGAGTTGTGAGCGTGCTTGAGACGATCCTGCGCTTTTTGCGCAGCGATGCCGCGTCTGACCGGGTGGTGCCGCCTACTGGCTTCACAGCGCTTCTCACCAGCGTAAGCACGGGCGCCATGGCATTTCTTGCGGTTTTTGCGATTGCTCTGTCGCTGGCCGCTGGCGATCTGGCGGCACGGTGGGAGGCCGAATTGACCGGCACCGCCACGGTGCGAATATCGGCACCAACTGAGCAGGTTGAGGCGCAGACCGAGGCGGTTTTAACGGCCCTTTCGCAGACCCCCGGCATTGCGGGAACACGGCAAATAAATGAAGCCGAACAACAAGCTCTTTTGGCCCCCTGGTTTGGGGTGGACCTGCCTTTGGATCGGTTGCGCCTGCCGGTGCTGATCGAGGTGCAGGAAACCGCCGAGGGGCCCGACATCGAAGGGCTTGCGCAACGCTTGGCAGCAGAGGCACCGGGCGCGGTATATGACAATCATAACCGCTGGCGCCTGCCCTTAATCGAAGCGGCGGCAAATCTGCGGTTCCTGGGGCTGATTTCACTTCTCCTGATCGCTGGTGTCACGGCTGTGACCGTAGCACTTGCTGCTTTCGCCGCGCTCTCTGCGAACGGCAAGATTATCGACGTGCTGCGCCTTGTCGGTGCCCGTGACAATTGGATCAGCCGCGCTTTTGTGCGCCGCTATACCCTGCGCGCATTGGGCGGTGCTGCGGTTGGAGCAGCGCTTGGCATGATCGTTGTCGCGCTTTTGCCAGGCGGCGTTGAGACGGGTGTTCTCAGCGGGCTTGGCTTTAATGGGGCCGAATGGCTATGGCCCTTGCTGGTACCTGTGATAGGGGGCGCCATTGCCTGGGGGGCGACCCGCACGGCGGCAGTTAGACGTTTGAAAGAGAGCGCGTGATGCAACTGGTCAGATCCGTAATATTCAACGTGGCGATCTATCTGGTCATGTTTTTCTACGCGATCGTCTATTTCCCCTTTGCTCTTCTGAGCAAAAACGGCGCTGTTCAGGCCTGCCACGCGTGGTGCCGTTTTGTGCGATGGGCGGCGCGTGTCATCGTTGGCCTGGAAACCGAAGTGCGTGGTACTCCACCCTCGGGACAGGTTTTGCTGGCTGCTAAGCACCAGTCGTTTCTGGATATCGTTCTGATTTACGGTGCGGTGCCGCGCGCGAAATTCATTATGAAGCGCGAACTGATGTATATCCCGGTCATTGGCCAATATTTCCTGCGCGTGGGCGCGATCCCGGTGAACCGTGGCAAGCGCGGTGCGGCGATCACCAAGATGCTGGAAGATGTCAAAAAAGGGCAAATCGAGCCGGGGCAGATCCTGATTTATCCACAAGGCACACGCGTGGCGCCCGGTATGAAGAAGCCCTACAAGGTGGGTGCAGGTGTTCTTTATGAGCAGCTCGGCCAGCCTTGCGTGCCGGTGGCGACCAACGTGGGACACTTTTGGCCCAAGCGCGGCATGATGCGTTTGCCGGGGACAGCGGTGGTCGAGTTTCTTGATCCGATTGAACCGGGCCTTCCTAAGGTGGAATTCATGGCAAAGCTGGAAGAGGTGGTGGAAACAGCGTCAGATGCATTGCTAGAAGAAGCACGGCGCTGACCGAAACGTTATTGGACGCCTTAAACGCTCTGCCGCAGGGTGGGGACATGAGATATGCACTTGCCCTTGCCGCCTTGATCGCGACACCAACCTACGCGAATGGTTTGCGCGACAGCGACCTTCAACTTGACCTTGCCGGAATGGACGCCCTTTTGACTGGGAAGGTTGTCACCTTCTACGACGGCTCAAAATCCACTTACGCGCCCGGCGGGGCCTATGGCTATACCTACATCGACGATGGACCTGTCTGGCGTGGCCAGTACACTTTGCGAGATGACAGCCGTGTCTGTGTTGTTTTCGAGAATGGCTCTGAGCGGTGCGACATGTTCGTAATGGACGGTGAACGCGCGGTTTTGATCACCGACGACGGGACGCGGTTTCCGGTTCGGAACTTTACTGTTTACCAGCGATAGTCCGCTTATTCCTTGCTCAGGCCACTTCGCCGCCTTATTTTTGTCAAAGTTCCCCAAGGGTGGGGGATATTGTTGATGAGTAACTTTATTAAGGGGTAGAAAAATGGGCGATTTTTTCGCGGCAATGTTGGTATTGGTTGCATTGGCTGCAGTTGGTAATTTCGCAAGCGGACCATCAGTGATGAGTAACTCTTGCGCTGGTAAGTACGTTCACTTTTGCTGGTAATTTCACAAACTATTCAATAGTTTAGAGGTTGGCCACGCATCGGCGGGCAATCCAAGGCGCGCTTGTTCTTTCTGCACGGCGCTGCGTGTTTTTGCGCCCAGGATGCCGTCAATGCCACCCACGTCGTGGCCGCGTGCTGCCAGCTTTTTCTGCAACGATCTCATCTGATCTTCGCTCAGTGCAGCGGTTGGATTGCCTGCCACGTAAGGGTCGGCCCCTTCGATGCGTGTTGCGAAATAGGCAGCAGTGGTCACATAAATGAAGCTTTGGTTCCATTCGAAGAACACTCGGAAATTAGGGTACGCCAGAAATGCTGGTCCGTTCCGCCCCTGTGGCAACAGGATGGAGGCGGGCAGGTTGGCGCTTTGAAGCTTGCCAGAGCGCGGGGCAACGCCCATGGCCGCCCATTCCGATGCTTTGCGCGTCGTATCCAGCCCTGTTTGCGCCCAGTCAAAATTCGAAGGCATGGTCACCTCTTGTAACCAGGGTTCGCCTTTGCGCCAGCCAAGGTCAGACAGCAGATTTCCGCCGGACATCAAGGCGTCGGGGGCGGAGGTTTTAAGGCGGACCTTGCCGTCGCCGTCGCCATCAACACCGTTGCGAATGATATCCTCGGGCAACATTTGCACCATGCCAATTTCGCCTGCCCAAGCGCCAGTTGTGCGACGCGGATCAAGATCACCCCGCTCAAAAAGCTCTAGTGCTGCAAAGACCTGCGGGCGGAAGAGTTCCGGACGCCTACAGTCGTGCGCAAGGGTTACCAACGCGTTCACAGTATTGAAGTTGCCCTGCACTGCACCAAAGTCCGTCTCGAACGCCCAGAAAGCCAAAAGCACCCCACGAGAAACGCCATAATTACGTTCGACGCGATCAAAGACGCTGTCCCATTTCTTTGCGTTGGCGCGCGCTGACTGCAAGCGGTTGTTACTAATCAGACGCCGCGAGAAATCGACAAACGGCATCTGGAAAATGCCCTGAGCGCGGTCGGCGCGAATGACCTTTGCGTCGGCGCGTACACCAGAGAAAAAGGCATCCACAGCCTTAGCGTTGTGCCCCTTTGAGACAGCCTCTGTTTTCAAGTCATTGACAAACGACCCAAAATTTCCGCCGCACGCGGAGACAGCGGTTGTGGTAACAAGTGCAATAGCGAAAGCGGTGGCAAGGGTTTTCATGAAGTCGTGGCCTTTCAAAAGTTCCCGCACACTATCATCAAGGTCCCCTCGGGCAATACGTTCTGGCAGATCTTCGCCGATGAGAACTTTAGTGATCACATGCCGTTAACCGCTTGTTAACACTTTTGACCGTTTAGTGAAAAAGCGGGGGCGGTAATTCATGGCGGTTTAAAGCCAGAGGGTCAATTTGTGATACTGATCGTTGCATCGAATCCGGACTTGTCGCGGATATGGGGGCGCCATTTGGAGCGTTACGGTCAGGATGTTGTAATCCTGAGCAGCCAAAAAGAGGCTGTCGACTACCTTTACGATAACAATGTTGAAGTGATCGTGCTTGATCTGATGCTGCAACGTGGCAGCGCGATTGCAATCGCCGATTTCGCCAGCTACCGCAGGCCAAGTGCAAACATCGTTTTTGTGACAAACAACACGTTTTTCTCAGACGGCTCGCTTTTCACCCACATCCCGAACACTGCTGCGGTTTTGCAAGAGCAAACGCCGCCAAATGATTTGGCAGCCATTGTTGCCTATCACGGGCGCGCTTCCTGAGCCTTGATGGCCTTTGTAATGCGGCTGATGCCTTCGGCAATACGCGCATCCGGGATTGAGCTATAGGCAAGACGATAGAATTCCTGTGGCGGGTCGTTTTCGGGGAAAAAGGCGCCGCCTGCTTCGATCAAGACGCCGTCTTCCTGCAGACTTTTTGCCAGTGCGCGGGTATCGACGCCTTTTGGCGCGCGCATCCAGAAGCTTGAGCCCCCATTTCCTCCGCCCGCGATTGTCAGGCCATTCTCTCTTATCGCATCCGCCATGATGCTGCGCCGTGCTGCGAAAGCGCGCGCTGTGCGTTTGATCAGGGCATCGTAGTGCCCCAAAGACATGAAGTAAGCCGCCGTGCGTTGAATGTGTCCGGGCGGGTGCCGCAGAATAGTGGCGCGCAGGGCCCGCGCCTCGCGGATAAACGGCACAGAACCAACCAGATAGCCCAAGCGCAGGCCTGGAAAGAGTGATTTGGAAAACGATCCGATATGAACCACCCGCCCTTCCTGGTCGAGCGACTTGAGGGCCGGTGATGGTGGTTGCAAGAACGACATTTCAAACTCGTAGTCGTCTTCAATTACGATGAAATCATCCTTTGCCGCGCGCTCCAAAAGCTGTGATCGGCGTGAGAGTGGCATGGTCACCGTGGTTGGGCAATGATGGCTGGGTGTCGCAAATACCACGTTTACTCCGTGCGGTATTTCGGCCGGCACAAGCCCGTCGTCATCCACGGGAACTGTTTTTATCTTGCACTTCGTGCGCCCAAGTATGTCTGCCAGTCCTGGATAACTAGGACTTTCAATGACAGCGGTGCGCCTCTTGGACAAAAGCACCTGCGATGCCAGCCAGAGCGCATTCTGTGCGCCAAGCGTGACCAGTATTTCGTCGGGCCCCGCAAGGATTCCGCGACGGGGCAAAGAGTGACGGGCGATGAATTCGACAAGGCGTGGATCGTCGCGCTCGTTGTAGTCGGCTGTCATTGCCGCAAAATCGCGCTGCCCCAGAGCCTGAAGCGCGCACAGGCGCCAGTTGGCGTGGTCGAAAAGTGTTGGATCGGCCTGGCCATAGATGAATGGATACCGGAACGATTGCCAATCATCCGGTTTTTCAAGCTGCTGAGTTCGAACGCGTCGTGTCTTGATGGCCTTGCCCCAGTCAACTTTGTCAATCTTCGATGGAATAGTCTGGTTGATCAGCCGCGGTCTGGGAGCGGTTTCGGAAACATAGTAGCCTGACCGTCCCTTGGCAGATACATAGTCGTCTGCCTGCAGCTCTGTGTAGGCAAGGGTGACGGTGATCCGGCTAACGCCCAAATGCTGCGCCAACCCGCGTGTCGAGGGAAGCTTTTCGCCGGGGCGAAATCGTCCAGACAGGATGCCTTCGGCGACCTTCGACTGGATTTGCTGCTGCAAGGTGCCCGCAAAGCCAGGGTCCAAAAAAAACGTATCTTCCGAAATCGCCATAAACTGGACTTATCTCAGCCCAAGGGATCAGGCCAGTTTAAGCGGCCTCATAAGCAAGACTGGTCCAAAATGGGACCATTTCAGATTCTATTCGCCCGCAATGCGCTTCTCTGGGTTGAATCGTGTATCACGATCAATCGTGAATTGACCACGTTCCAGCTTTTGGAACTTGCCCTGGCGCAGTAGCTGGCCGAACGAGCGCAGCCCATCTTCACGTGACATTGACAGAGCGGGATCGACCATGGCGACGCGCTTCATAATCTCGGGGCGCGAGAACGACTCTTGCCCCTTGTTGAAAACGGTGTAGGCGGCTGCGGCCTCAAGCAGTTCTTCTATGCCTTTGGCACCGTTGTTTTCGACAAAACGCGCAAAGCTTTCGTTCGAGATGACTGGTTCTACGGGCGCATCGACGCCGCTGTCGTCTTCGCCGGCTTCCTCACTGACGCGTTGTGAAGAAACCAGGACCAACGGTGGACCAGACGGTTTCCGGTCCGACGTGTGCTCAGGCAATGGCTTGGTTTCGCTGACGGCATCAGACAGGTCGTTGCGGTAGGCCTTTTTTTCGACCTCGTCCTGATCTTCAACCGAAATCAGCCGTGTTACAGCACGGTCCGCCTTGGTGGCCGCAACGGCGGCGCGCATTTGCGAAATGACCTGGCGGCGGCGCACAACTCCATCTTCGTTCAGCTTGCTATCGGTCTCCTCCAGAAGACGGCCCACATCGGCATCGGTGTTTTCGTCGTTCAACGGTTTTGAGGGCACTGGGTCCGCGTCTTCAACATGCTCAGTTCGTTCCGAGACGTTCTCCAAAAGCTGCGACATGGCCAATTCGTCGTCGCTGTCATCTGTGTCAGAAGACTCAACGCTTGAAGACATTTCCACCGCGATTTCGGTCGTCTCAACTTCAATGATGTCCGTCCCAAGAACGTCGTCTGACTCGGTTTCTGCCGGTGCACTTTCGAATTCAGCCTCTGTTGACGGTGCGCTCTCGTCATCTGACAGATCGTCCTGGATCTGCCGGATGGTTTCCGACAGGGCGCGGTCGCGCTTTGCTGTGGCGGACTGGGCCTGAGG
>JABDJX010000228.1 GCA_013003245.1 Silicimonas sp.
GGTTCCGGCGATGGATCAGGGATCGGATCAGGCCAGGGATCGGGTTCGGACGGAATGGGCAGCGGTTCGCGCTCAGGCTCCGGTATCGGCTCGGGCGAAGGGTCCGGCTGCGGTGCCGGCTCGGGCACCTGTTGCGGCTGTGGGTCCGGGACCGGTTGGGGAACCGGGTCCGGCTGCGGCTGTGGTTCGGGGAACGGATCGGGGATCGGCGCGTCGGGGATTTGTGCGGCGGCCTCTGCCACCTGCTCTTCAACGCCGCCATCTTCGACGATGGCATCCAGCCCTTCGTCGATCTTGGAGGAGGATTTGAAAAGCCTGTCTTTGAGTTTGCTGAAAAACGCCATGTCGCTAACCTAAATTGCGTCTTATTCACCTAAGCGCTTGGGCTGCGAAGGAAAAGCCCCTTGCTGGTGAAACTGGATCACTTAAGCCGCTCAGACCTCGTCCGGGAAGTACTTCATGGTCAGGCGAATAGGGTTAGGCGCCGCCTGCCCCAGACCGCAGATAGAGGCGTCGGCCATTGCCGTGCACAGTTCTTCGAGAAGCGGTTGGTCCCACGTATCGGCCTGCATCAGCTTGACGGCCTTTTCGCAGCCCACACGGCACGGGGTGCACTGCCCGCAGCTTTCATCCTCGAAAAACCGCAGCATGTTGAGCGCAGCTGCGCGGGCCGAGTCTTGGTCCGAGAGCACCACAACGGCGGCAGATCCGATGAAGCTGCCCAACGGTTGCAGCGTGTCGAAGTCAAGTGGGATGTCATTGATTGATGCTGGCAATAGGCCCGAGGACGGCCCACCGGGTTGGTAGGCTTTGAAGGCGTGGCCCTCGGCCATGCCGCCTGCTGCTTCGATGATATCGATGATGGTCGAGCCTGAGGGCAGCAGATAGACGCCCGGTTTCGCCACACGCCCGCTGACCGAGAACGATCGCAAACCGGTGCGACCGTTCTTTTCCGTGCTATTGAGCACTTGCGGGCCCTCGCGCAAAACGCGGGCAATCCAGTGCAGGGTTTCGACGTTGTGTACCAGTGTCGGGCGGCCGAAGATGCCGTTTTCGGCCACGTAAGGCGGACGATGGCGCGGCAACCCGCGCTTGCCTTCGATCGACTCGATCATCGCGCTTTCTTCGCCGCAGATATAGGCACCCGCGCCGCGCCTCAGCTCGACAAAGCCGGGCTCAGTGATGCCCGCGGCCTCCAGCGCCGCGATCTCGGTCGCCAGAATGTGCAGAACGGCGGGGTACTCATCGCGCATGTAAAGATAGACGCGGGTCGCCTCGACGGCCCAAGCCGCGATCAGCATGCCTTCCAGCATCAGGTGTGGCGTGCGCTCCAGATAATAGCGGTCCTTGAACGTGCCCGGCTCGCCCTCGTCGCCGTTGACGGCCATCAGCCGCGGGCCGGGATAGCTGCGCACAAAGCTCCATTTCTTGCCCGAGGGAAAGCCCGCGCCGCCAAGCCCGCGCAGGCCGCTTTCGGCGACCTGTGCTTGAACGTCTTCCCAGTCACCGCCCTCATAGAGCTTTAGCAGTGTCTCGTAACCACCTGATGATTTGTAGGTTTCCAGATTTTCATAATCCGGAATCACCGGATGCGTATCACCCGCCTTCACAGCCGCCATCACATTTTCCGGCGTGGCAAAATCCACATGCTTGTGCCCAAGTTCAACCGCAGGGGCCGTGTCGCAGCGGCCCATGCAGGGTGCACGCACGACGCGCACCTCGCTTGCATCAAGACCGTCCTCCAGCGCCGACTTGAGCGCCTGCGCCCCGGCCAACTCGCACGAAAGGCTGTCGCAAACGCGGATGGTCAACGCAGGCGGCGGTGTCTCGCCTTCTTTGACGATGTCGAAATGCGCGTAGAAGGACGCGACCTCATAAACCTCGGCCATCGACAGCCGCATCTCTTCGGCCAGCGCGCGCAGGTGTGCCGCACTCAGGTGGCCGAATTCGTCTTGAATCAAGTGCAAATGCTCGATCAAAAGATCAGCCCGCCGGTCGCGGTCGCCCAAAAGCGCGCGCACCTCCTCCCACGCCTGATCGTCAAGCTGGCGGCCTTTTGGTGTGGCCCGGCCCTTGCCACGGCCCTGCTTCCAAACACCTTTTTTGTCCTGCGCCGTCATGAATGCCGTCCTTTGATCTCTTTGAGCACCCTACCGCGAAGGCACCTGCGCCAAAATCCCAAAACCGACGGAATTGCTGCATTTACCAACATCCGCGCTGGCAAAGCGCTGCCAAGCGTGGCAGTTTGACGCCGATGCGAAACTTTCTGCTCTTTTTATGCCTGCTGGTGCAGCCAGCATGGGCCCAGGACAAGCCAATTTCGCCTGCTGAATTTGAAGCTTTGGTGATGGGGCGCACGTTGATGTATTCGTCCGCGTCTGGCGAATACGGCGCTGAAGAGTACCTAGAAGACCGCCGCGTGCGCTGGTCGTATCTGGATGGTGAATGCACTGACGGGCGCTGGTTTGATGCCGATGATCAGGTGTGTTTTGTCTATGACGGCATCGATGTGCCGCAGTGCTGGAAATTCTACCTGCGCAACGACAAGCTGATGGCACGGTTTGAAAACAATCCGACATCAGCCGAGCTTTACGAGACCCGCCGCCGCGACCAACCGCTGTTTTGCTATGGACCCGAGATCGGCGTTTAGGTTTTCCCGGGCTTGACCCGACCGTCGCTGAATTCAATTTCAAGATCAGTGGCTTGGCGGGCGTCTTTGGACGTTGTCACCACGCGCGTGCCATCGCGCACAACAGCGTAGCCGCGTTTCAGGGTTTGCTGATAGCCAAGGCTTTCGCGCATCCGGTCAAGCGCTGACAGCCTGTCACCGGCCCGTGTCAAACGTGCGGTCATGATCTGGTCCAGCCGCTGCGAAAGACGTGTCAAATCCGCATCCTGTCGCCGCAAATGCTCTTTGAGTGGTGCCGGGCGCAACCTGAGCCCCGCCAGCATCTCGCGTTTGCGCGCCAGTATTTGCACTAAGCTCGGTCGCAGACGATCTACGCTGCGGGTGATCCTATCATGTTCGGCGGCCAGCCTGCTCTTCAAGACGGCAGGCCGCAATCCGGCAGACCAACGCGCCAGATCAGCCTGCTTGCGTTCGACCATCAGTCGCAGGCCACGACCCAGACTATCATCCGCGCGATCAAGGCGCTGCCGGGGGTCAGCCAAAAGAGCCTCGGCGCGCGGCAAGAGGCGCGCCAGATCGCGTGCCCGCTGGCTGCGCAATTCGATCCCACGGCGCACGGCCCGGGCAAGGCGCACGTCCTGCGCATCCACCCAAGCGTCCAGTTCAACGCGCACTGGCACCGCCAGTTCCGCCGCCGCCGTGGGCGTGGGCGCGCGCTTGTCCGAGGCATAGTCGATCAGCGTCGTATCAGTTTCGTGTCCCACCGCAGAGATAAGCGGCACCTGGCTTGCGGCGGCTGCACGTGCGACGATTTCCTCGTTGAACCCCCACAGGTCCTCGATCGATCCGCCGCCACGTGCCACAATGATCAAATCGGGCCGTGGCAACGCCCCGCCGGGCGTCAGGCGGTTGAACCCCTCGATCGCAGCGGCCACTTGCGGGGCGCAGTCCTTTCCTTGAACAGCCACCGGCCAGACCAGCACTTTGCGCGGAAAACGGTCGCGCAACCGGTGCAGGATGTCGCGGATCACAGCCCCTTGGGGCGAGGTCACAACACCAATGATTTCAGGCAGATAGGGCAAGTTCTTTTTGCGTTCCGCCGCGAACAACCCTTCTGCCTCAAGTGCTTTCTTGCGCTTTTCCAGCATCGCCATCAGGGCACCAGCCCCGGCCACGGCCACGCGCTGCGCGTTCAGCCCAAACTTGGATTGCAGGCCAGAGGCGGTCATTTTGCCTTCGACAACAACCTCCATCCCCTCTTCGGGGATGATCGACAGACCGGGTATTTGCCCTTTCCACGTCATGCAACTCAGGACGGACTTGTCATCTTTGAGGTCAAAGTACATGTGCCCCGAGCGCGCACGCACCACGCGCCCAACCTCGCCCTTGACCCGTACCCAACCCATTTCGCCTTCCAAAAGCTTGCGCACAGTGCCAGCAATTTCAGAGACGGTGAACTCCGGCGTGTTATCGCCCGGGTCGGTGTTTTCGAAAAGATCCATCACCCACCGCCTCCGGACTTGGCGGGATAGACCCAGACAGCCACCGCGATAAGGGTGCCAGACACAATAAGCGCGCTCAGTGTTCCGGCAGTCACGCCAAACACAAGCAACGCCAAAAGCGACAGAAGCGCGCCGATGAGCCCGCCGGCGATGCCCCAGGTGAACAGCCACTTTTCCGCGCGTGTCGGGTTCT
>JABDJX010000230.1 GCA_013003245.1 Silicimonas sp.
CGCAAAAACTGATCTAAATGCCGCCCTCAATGCACCCGCTCCAATGCCGAATAAAGCCACAAGAGCGCATTTGAGGCACTGCTGCCAGTATGATGCACATTATATTGCCAACCCGTCGCGCGCGACAGATCCGCAAGCTCGGCCTTACGAGCCGCCAAACGCTCCAGATACCGGTCCCGCAAATCCCCCGCCTTCAGCGTCTCATGCCGCACAGTGCCACCAACGGACTCAAAAATCGTGCGCCCATCAAATGGAAACGCCTCTTCCTGCGGATCAAGCACCTGTAACAGCGCGCCCGAAATCCCACGATCTGCCGCCTTGGTCAGCGCCCGGCGCACCGGTTCGAAATCGCCCATGAAATCAGACACGAGCACACCGCGCGAGCGGTGCGGCGCACCGCGCAAATCAGGCGCCGCATACTCGGTGCTATCTTCCTGATCGGCCAGTATC
This sequence comes from Silicimonas sp., assembly GCA_013003245.1. Taxonomy (GTDB): domain Bacteria; phylum Pseudomonadota; class Alphaproteobacteria; order Rhodobacterales; family Rhodobacteraceae; genus JABDJX01. Next base: position 451 of record JABDJX010000230.1, read on the forward strand.
GCCGTCAACCGCATCAGTTGCACAGGCCCGCTGCGTGGCAACAGACCGGTATTGGTCAACCCAACCCGCTCGCCCGCATGGTTCAACAAAACCGCCAAAGCCAGCGTGATGCGCCGCGTCTCGTATGACTTGGTCGGCAGGTCCTTAGCCGAGGAAAACTCCATTGACCGGCCCATATCCAGCCAGATCATCACCGACTGCGCCGCCTGCCACTCTTTCTCGCGTACGAACAGCGCGTCATCGGCTTTTGCAGACCGGCGCCAGTCAACCATCCGCGCCTCGTCCCCTGCGTGGCTTGGGCGATACTGCCAGAATTCATCGCCCTGACCTGACCGTCTGCGCCCATGTGCACCCAGAATGACCGACGACGCCAGATGCTCGGCCGCCGCCAAAAGCGGCGGAAACGGACCGGCGAGCGCCTCGGCGTTCTGGCGGAGGTGGCTGGCTTTGATCACGCAGCCGCCTCAGTGTGCGTGGCGGTTCGGGTAACCTCGTCGATCACATCCTGCAGCACAATGCCGCGCGCACGCGCCGCAAAGGTCAACGCCATGCGATGGGTCAGCACCGGCGTCGCCATGGTTGCAACATCATCCACCGAGGGAACGAGACGCCCGTCAAGCAGCGCCTGAGCCCGCACCGTCAGCATCAAAGCCTGTGCGGCACGCGGGCCCGGGCCCCAACCGACGTTTTCGCGCACCAGTTCGCTGGCCCCGTCTTCTTCAGGACGGCAGGCGCGGACAAGATCAAGGATCAACTCCACCACACCCTCGCCCACAGGCATCTGACGCACCAGCGTCTGCGCCTTCATCAACTCGTCCGGCGTGAACACCTGGCTGGACTGCTCTTCTTCAACACCGGTGGTGGCCATCAAAATATCCCGCTCGGTGTCACGGTCAGGATAGGGCACGTCGATCTGCACCAGAAAACGGTCCAACTGCGCTTCGGGAAGCGGATAGGTGCCTTCCTGCTCAATCGGGTTTTGTGTGGCCAACACATGGAAAGGCGCGGGCAGTGCGTGCGCTTCACCGGCAATCGTGACGGACTTTTCCTGCATCGCCTGCAACAGCGCTGACTGGGTGCGCGGGCTCGCTCGGTTGATCTCGTCCGCCATCATCAACTGGCAAAAGATCGGCCCCTCGATAAACTTGAACGCGCGGCTGCCATCAGCCCCGGTTTCAAGAACCTCCGAGCCCAGAATATCGGCAGGCATCAAATCTGGCGTGAACTGCACGCGTTTGCCATTCAGCCCCAATACGGTGGAAAGCGTATCGACCAGACGCGTCTTGCCCAGCCCCGGCAACCCCACCAAAAGCCCGTGCCCGCCACACAAGATCGCCGACAACACCAGGTCAACGACCCGCTCCTGGCCAATAAACCGCTTGGTGATGCTGGCCTTGGCATCGGCCAAGCGCTCTCCCAGCGCCTCAATCTCGGCTACAAGCTCTGGTGCATCGGACATGGCAATCGCTCCTCAGGTGACTATTGTCTGTAATAGACCGAACTATGGCGCGCGGCACAAATGACAAAAGGTAAAATGGGACAAAACATCGTGAAACCCACCGCAGAAGGGCTGGCTGCGAGCGCCAGAGCTGCAAGAACGCGCGGTTTACCGCCTGTGCACACGTGGAATCCGCCCGATTGCGGTAATCTCGACATCCGCATCGCGCGCGATGGCACGTGGTACTATTTGGGCACACCCATTGGGCGACCTGAACTGGTGCGGCTTTTCTCAACGATTTTGCGAAAAGATGGGGATCGTTTCGTTCTGGTAACTCCGGTCGAAAAAGTGGGAATCACCGTCGATGACGCTCCCTTCGTTGCAGTCGACTTCAAAATCGCAGGCGAGGGTCAAAGTCAGACCCTGACGTTTGAAACAAACCTCGGCGACATCGCAACCGCAGGCCCAGACCACCCGATCCGTGTCGAGCGCGACGCCGAGACGGGAGAACCATCGCCTTACGTGCTCATCCGCGACAGGTTAGAGGCACTTATCGATCGCAAAAGCTTCTACCGTCTGGTGGACATCGGCGCGCATCACGACGACTGGTTCGGACTTTGGTCACAAGAACAGTTCTTCCCGATCATCCCATCAAAAGACTTGCCCTGACCTTCATCGGTCAAAAAATATGGTGGGGGGTCTGGGGGGAAGCCCCCCAGTTGATCGACGCGCGGCACGCGCGGCGACATCCTTAACTCCAAGGCGGGATGGTCTTATCCAGAAACGCCGCAATACCGTCGGCCGCTTCTTTGCCCTCCCAGGTCTCCACCAGGCGATCAATGGTTTCGTTAATGACCTGATCGTCAATCCTCGGCCCCAGAAAACGTGCGAGCGCCTTTGAGCGGCCAACGGCCCCAGGTGCTACAGCCAGATAGGGCGCAACTTCTGCCTCTACCGCCGCATCCATGTCCCGCGCTTCGACCACTTTGGCAACAATTCCCAAGGTGCGTGCCTCGGATACATCGAAAACGCGCGACGACATGAACACGCGCCGCGCCATGCCCTCTCCCATCCGCGCCAAAACATAAGGGCTGATCGTCGCCGGAATCAGGCCAAGCTTCGTTTCGGTTAGACCAAACTTTGTGTCCCGCTCTGCAACCACAACATCGCAGATACAGGCCAGCCCGACACCACCCCCGAAGGCCCCACGGTGAATTCTGCCGACCAATGGCACCGGCATTTCATTGAGCGCTTTCAGGGCCATCGCCAGCTTGCGCGCCTCTGTCCGGCGCGTCTCGGGGTCAGCCTCGATCTGAGATTTCATCCACCCAAGATCGGCGCCTGCACAGAACACCTCTCCAGCGCCGCGCAGTACCACCGCACGTGTCGCGGGGGCGCGCCCCAAGGTTGCGGCAAAGTCGGCAAGTTCCGAAATCATCTCGCCTGACATGGCATTGCGCGCCTGAGGACGGTTCAGGCACAAATCCACAACGCCGCGCGTATCGGTGTTCACTTTGATCGTTGAATAAGCCATCTTCAGGTCCTCAGGCTTTTTGCAAAATTGGCCGCTATGCCCAGCGCGCCTTTGTCGATGCCCGTCTCAAATCCACGCGTCGCCATCAGGTCCACCACCGCTTCAGTTGCCACATTCCCCTTTGATCCCGGCGCAAAGGGGCATCCGCCCAAACCTCCAATGGCTGCATCAAAGGTGCGCACACCTGCCTCTAGGCTCGCATCAATATTTGCCAGCGCCCGATTGTGGGTGTTGTGATAGTGCCCAGCCAGATGGATTGCAGGCACTTCGCCTAGAACGCCTTTGAGCATTGCGGAAATCGTCTCGGGCGTGCCCGTGCCGATCGTATCACCAAGGCTGATCTCATAGCAGCCCATGTCCCGCAACGCTCGCGCCACACGCGCCACATCACCGGGACCGGTGGGACCATCATAGGGGCAATCGGTCACGCAAGAGACATACCCTCGCACCGGGATCGCCTTCTCCCTGATCACTGGCAGCATCGGCGCAAAGCGTTCAAGGCTTTCTGCAATCGAGCAATTGATGTTGTGCTGGCTGAACCCCTCTGAGGCGGAGGCAAAGATCGCCACTTCGTCGGCCTCTGCCGCCAAGGCCGCTTCCAGCCCGCGCATGTTGGGTGTCAACGCGGTGTATGATGTTCCGGCTCGGCGCGTGATACCGGCAAGCACGTCCGCGCTATCGGCCATTTGTGGCACCCGTTTCGGGCTGACAAAACTGGCCACTTCGATCTTACGGAACCCGCACGCACTTAGCAGGTCGACAAGCCTGATCTTGTCCGCCGTGGCAACAATTCGATCTTCGTTCTGCAGCCCGTCGCGCGGTGCCATCTCGAAAAGCGTCACGTTATCCATCGGCGTCTGCCTTCAACCGCAACAGGACCGCGCCATCAGAGACCTGATCGCCAACATCGCACGTGACCTCAGCCACATCACCATCGCGCGGCGCGCGCAAAGTGTGCTCCATCTTCATCGCTTCCAGCACAATGAGCGCATCTCCCCGAGCGACCGCGGCCCCCGCTTTAACGATCACACTGCGCACCATACCCGTCATCGGTGCGGCGACATCGTCACCGCTTCCAACCACGAGAGTCGCTACCTCTAAAGGGTTCTTTCTGGTGTAAAGCTGCGTCTGCCCCTGCAGGTTCACACTTGCTTTAGCGCCTATGCGCGTCTCGCTTCGGAAGACTTTTGCGCAAAAGGCCTGCCCATCGCGGAAGGCGGAAATTTGGTTTTCGGTCAGCTCAATATCCGTCAAATCAACCTGCTCTGCGCCCACTTTTATTGACATGGCTTTTGCAAAAGGCGTTAGAAACGCATCAATGTCCTCGCCATCGCGCTGCAAAACAACCAAATGGGTGGCCGTCCCCCACAACCGCCAGCCTGTGAAAGGATCATCCGTGTCGATTCCCGACAGGAGAAGAGCACCGATGGCCATACTCAGGGTGTTGTGTGCGGGCCGGGCAACCAGGTTTTCAAAGTCTCGCGCAATCAGGCCTGTGTCGGCGTTGCCGTGCGAGAACTCTTTATGCCGCGCGAGGGCTCCAAGGAACGCGACATTTGTCACCGGCCCAACGACATGGACGTCGACCAAAGCATTTTGCAGAGATACCAAAGCCTCCGCCCGCGATGCGCCGTGCGTTGTGATTTTGGCGATCATCGGATCATAGAACGGAGATATTTCGTTCCCCGTACGCACGCCCGTATCGATGCGGCCTTGCCCGAATGAGATATGGTCGATCTTTCCCGTGGCAGGCAGGAAATCCTTTGCTGCATCTTCTGCGTAAAGCCGCGCCTCAAAGGCATGGCCCTGCAGCGGGATGGCCTTCTGCGCCAGCGGAAGCCTTTCGCCCGCAGCCACGCGCAACTGCCATTCGACCAGATCGGTGCCGGTGATTGCTTCGGTCACCGGGTGCTCGACCTGCAACCGTGTGTTCATCTCCATGAACCAAAAGCCGTCCTTACGCAGATCGCCCGCACCGTCGACGATGAACTCGATCGTGCCGGCGCCAAAGTATTCGATGGCCTTGGCGGCCGTGACTGCGGCGTCCGTCATGGCCGCACGTACCTCAGCCGTCATGCCGGGTGCCGGGGCCTCTTCGATAACCTTCTGATGGCGACGCTGAAGTGAGCAGTCACGCTCGTAAAGATGCACCACGTTGCCGTGTTTATCGCCAAAGACCTGCACCTCGATATGGCGCGGCGACGTGATAAATTTCTCAATCAAAACAGCCGGATCATCGAAAGCGTTCTGCCCCTCCCGCGCAGCACTTTCGAGGTTTGCGGCAAAGTCCTCGGGTCGCTCCACCAACCGCATACCCTTGCCACCGCCACCAGCACGCGCTTTAATCAAAACAGGATAGCCGATCACGTCAGCTTGCGATTTCAAAAACGCCGGGTCCTGATCAGCCCCGTGATAGCCCGGCACCACGGGTACACCTGCCTCCTCCATCAACGCCTTGGCGGCGTCTTTCAAGCCCATGGCGCGGATTGATGCCGCGCTTGGGCCGATGAACGTTAGGCCAGCTTTTTCGACTGCTTCAACAAACTCCGGGTTTTCTGACAAAAAGCCATAGCCCGGATGGATCGCCTGCGCGCCTGTCTGCAGCGCGGCCTCAATAATGCGCGCACCCTTCAGGTAGCTTTGCGAAACCTCAGACGCGCCGATGTGCACGGCTTCATCGGCCATCTCGACATGCAGGGCTGCCCGGTCAGCGTCCGAATAGACGGCAACCGTTTTTACACCCATCCGCCGTGCGGTGCGGATCACGCGGCACGCAATCTCGCCCCTGTTGGCTATAAGGATTTTTGTAAACATGCTCACATCCTGAAGACGCCAAAGCGCGTCTCCGGGATGGGCGCGTTCAGCGCGGCTTTCAGGCTAAGCGCCAGTACCTCGCGTGACTTTGTCGGGTCAACGATTCCGTCATCCCAAAGCCGCGCCGAGGCGTAAAGCGGTTGGCCTTGTGTCTCGAACTGGTCAATGATCGGTTGCTTGAAGGCCGCCTCCTCTGCGTCCGACCACGTCTCAAGCCCTTCGCGTTTTACCGTCGCCAGCACGTTGGCCGCCTGCGCGCCGCCCATGATCGAAATACGACTGTTGGGCCAGGTCCACATGAAACGCGGCCCAAAGGCACGGCCGCACATGCCATAGTTGCCCGCCCCGTAAGATCCGCCGATGACCATCGTCACCTTGGGCACCTGGGCGCAGGACACAGCCGTGACCAGCTTGGCCCCGTGCTTGGCAATGCCTTCAGCCTCGTATTTCTGCCCGACCATAAATCCGGTGATATTTTGCAGGAAAACAAGCGGACTTTTCCTTTGTGAACAAAGCTCTACAAAGTGCGCGCCTTTCAAGGCGCTTTCCGAAAACAGCACACCGTTGTTGGCGATGATGCCTACAGGGATGCCATCGATATGCGCAAAGCCACAAACAAGAGTTGCGCCAAAACGCGCCTTGAACTCGGAAAACCGCGAGCCATCAACGATGCGGGCGATGATCTCTTTGACATCAAAGGG
>JABDJX010000246.1 GCA_013003245.1 Silicimonas sp.
GCGCAGCCCGGATCAGATGATTGAGCTTGCTGCACGTGGTCTCGATATTTTCACCATCGCGCCAGGAATTGCGCGCGCGCTTTTGGCGGACGACCGTAGCACAGCCGCTTATGCCGAATTCGAGGCGGCAGCCCTTTCACACTGACATCAAGATTTAGGAGACGGACATGGCGAAAATTGCATTGGTGACAGGGGGTGGCTCGGGCATCGGGCGCGCGTGTGCCGTGACGATGGGCAAGGCTGGCTATCACGTGGTTGTCACGGGGCGGCGGCGTGATGCGCTTGACGAAACCATTGCGATGATCGGAGCGGGCACGGCGATTGACTGCGATATCACCGATGCGTCCGCGGTTGATGGGCTGTTCGCACAGATCGAGGCTGAGCAGGGACGCTTGGATGTTTTGTTCAATAACGCTGGCAACAACGTGGCACCTGCCCCCATTGGCGATGTGTCGCCCGAGGATTTCTTCAAGGTGATCAACGTCAATCTTTATGGTGCGTTTCTTGCAGCGCGCGGGGCGTTTAACCTGATGCGCCGACAATCGCCTCAAGGCGGCAGGATCATAAATAACGGATCAATCTCGGCATACGTGCCGCGCCCGGGCTCTGCGCCTTATACGTCTTCAAAGCATGCGATTACGGGTCTGACCCGCACAACCTCGCTTGACGGGCGCCCTTACAATATCGTTTGCGGTCAGATTGATATCGGCAACGCTGCCTCTGACATGACGGCAAGGATGGTGGGGGGCGTGCCTCAGGCCGATCTGTCGATCAAACCAGAGCCGGTGATGGACGTGCAGCATGTGGCCAATTCGGTTCTCCACATGGCCGATCTTCCGCTTGAGGCCAACGTGCAATTCATGACCGTGATGGCGAGTAAAATGCCCTTTATCGGGCGCGGATAACCAAAAACCCGACGCACCTTTAAGCGTCGGGCTCAATCCTCAAGACTCTGGGCCGTCGGGCCGCGCAATTATGCAGCCGCAAAAATATCTGCAGCCGACAGACCCCGCGCTGTAGGGTCGTCATAGGCCATTGCCTTCTCGATGGCTGTGATTCTGGGTGATCCGGCCTTCAAGCATGCGTCCAAAGTACTGCGCACGCAGGTCTTTTGCGCTTCGTCGTTATGGGCCAGCTGGTTGCCAACCATATCGGCTGATTGAGCTACACCGATGACCTCGTCAATGCGAAGCAATCGCCGACCGGCAACGAGCAGGGTTGCCTTGGTGTCATCGTTTGTGCCGAATGCGACGGTGATACGGCGCTTAAGCACCGTTTCGTCGATCAGGGTGGCCAGAGAGTGTGATGCAGTTTCTGTCATACTTATTTCCTCGTTACGCGCCTAAATAGAATTCAACTTCGCGCGCCGCCTGCTTCAGCAGTTTGGCGACGTCCGTTTTGTCCGAGTCGCCTTCGATCGACATCAAAATCAGAACCTCGTCCATTTCATCAAGCGTCTCGACAATCATCTGAACATCTTCGTTGCCGCTCAGATGATCTTTGTCAAAAAACGTCCGCCCCCATTCGATACATTCTTGCGCCTTTTCAATCAGGTAATCAGATTCAATTGCGTCATTGGTCTTCAGTTCTGCCTCAAGCGCGTCGGCGCGGCTGGTGAGCCCTTCGACAATGTTAGAAAAAGAGGTCTGTGATAAAGCCCTGTCGGTCCGGGGTTGGCTTGGTTCCACTGGCTCGATGGGCGCGCGCAGGCGTGATACCGGACGTGTACGCGATCGGGATACCGGACGTTGAAGTGACGCCTTGCGCGCAGTTTCAACGCCGCTTAGTCCGACATCTTCAAGACCCAACGACCACGGTGTCGCAGATTGCTTTTGCTTGGCAAGTGCGTCTGCTTTTTGGGCTTCGCGCGCCCTTTCGGCATTCAGCTGACGTGTGCGCACGCGGTTGAGCGCCTGCAAAACAACGGGATCGGGTTCGTCTGCTTCCGGGGCAGTCGGCTGGGGTAGTTCAACTGCGACAGGCTGTTGGTCTGGGATCGGACGGGTCGGCACCACGACGCGTTCGGCAGAGGCCACGACACGCAACGCGGGTTGCACCTCTACCGAGGGAGGGGGAGGCGTCGCTGGCGATGTCGGTTTTGCCGGAACTGGCGCAAAATGCTCTGATGTGCGTGGGGCTTCCAGCTCTTCAGTCGTTGGTTCAGGCAGATCTTCCAGCTGTTTGGCGTGCCGCATAAGGATCACCTGTGCTGCATCAAGGGCAGATTGTGCGCTGGTCTCGATCTCTTTTTTCACCGCGCGCACCAAAGCAGTGCCGCCCGCGTTTTTGAACGAGATCTTGTCCACTCCGCCAGGGCGCTCACGCGCAGCAGAAGCAGCGCGTGGATCGATTCTAAGCCGATCTACAAAGCCACTTTCGCGCAAGGTTTCGGCCGAGGCCACACCGTCTAAGGGCTGGATCAGGTACGAATGGTCGCGGATGCGCTGTGGCAAGGCTGCCCAGATTCTCTTGTCGGCTTCGTTGAATTCGGCGCCGGTCCAAAGCACAACATCCGACGGCATGACAGACCATCGGATAGATTTTGCCAGACCCACTGTGTCGTCTGCGGATACGCGCAGGAATGACACCTTCTTTAGCGAAGGAAGATCGTACCCTACACGGACGCGGCTAGGGTCGCCATCAAAGGCGTTGACGATGTCATCGTTTTTGAAAGTTTTGCGGCTTTCATCGGCATAAATCGCAACGGCTGCGGGGCGGTCATTGTGCAAAACCTGCATTGTGACGTGTCCGGCATTGGGATCAACCACTCTCGCGCCAACCAGCAAATTCAAAAGCTGATTGGTGAACTTCGCGTTTGTTCCAAGCACCGTTAGCCGCAAGGGGCTGTCGAGACGTTTCAGGCATTGCCCTGCGATCTCTACGGAATTCGAAGACAGCCGCCCGCTTTTTAAAGCCTGCGCCAGTCTTGCCGCCGTTTGAGTTTTCATGTCCCCAGTCATGATGCCTAATTTCGCTCCGTTGCCTCGATCAATTCTTGCTGTTTGCTATGGTAAGCCGCCGCATCAATTGCATCGATGTCAGCCTCTTCGGTCTCGCTGTCGTGAATGTCGACATCTGCTGCAAGACGCGTTGAATGCGTGCTGCTGTCGATGTGTTCGCGCTTCACCGGACGCTCAACTGGTTTGGTATGACGCACTTTGATGACCGAGAAAGAGATGTTGTCCTGCTCGGGGTTGTCATTTTTCTTCAAGGCCTGAAGCAGCGCGTTGGCAATGTCAGCGCTAGGTTTGCGCCGGTTGCGGCTGATGATCTTGGTGATCTGATCTTCTGGCAAGAACTGAAGCCCGTCGCTGGATATCACCAGAATATCGCCGGTCATCATTTCAAAGGCTTTGCCCTTGTTGTCGATGCGCGCGATCTTGCCGCCACAAACGGCTGACGTCAGACAATTCCGGTCCGGATGGGTCGCAGCCTCTTCAGGTTTGATCACGCCGGTTTCGGCCATCAAATCAATCTGCGGTGCCATAGAGTGGTCTTCGTTCAATTGCTGCAATTTGCCCGAGCGATAGTGGTAAAGCGGGCTATCGCCAACCGACGTCCAGAACAAACGCTCGCCTGCCAGCACGGCGGCGATAACTGTGGCACCCATCCCTTGGGCGTCTTCATAGTCTTCGATATGCGACTTCAGGCAATCGTTGGCCGAAAAGACCGCATTGCCCATAAGGTAAGGCAGACCCTCTTCGTCTTTGAAGAAGCTGTCGCAGTGGAATTTCAACTCGCTATAAACTTCCGTCACAACGATCTTGCTGGCAACGTCTCCAGCAGCATGCCCGCCCATTCCGTCAGCCAGAACAATGATACCAATGTCGTCGCCAACTGCAAAGTCGGCCACAAGCGCATCTTCCTGGTAGTCGCGGTTTCCTTGATCAAGCGCAGAGGCGACGTCAAACCGTGGCTCAGGCAATCTCCACATCGTCGTCACTCCCTTCGTCTTCAAGCTGGGCAATTTCCCAGTTGAAGTCATTCGAACAAATACCCACGAAACGCAGACGCGTTTCGCCCAACTCGATCTCGTCGCCGTCTTTCAGATCACTGGTGCTGACAACCGGTGTGCCGTTCAGACGAACAATGTTTGCTTTGCCGCCGTGTCCCAGCAGATAGGTGTGCTCTTTTGGGTCATAGACGATGGCGGCGTGATTGGTACGCGAAATGGCCTGGTCACCAAAATCAAGACGGATAGCCTGATCTTCGCCACGGCCGATCTGGCTCATGCCGGCGCGGATGGCAAAGCTTTCTCCAAGGCCGGGACCATGGGTGACAAACACGAACCCAACGGGAAACTGGCAGCGACCAGTTACTGCAGTTTCCGCACCCTCTTCGTCGAAAAGCTCGGCGCGGCCGTCAGATGTGTCAAAGCCCATCAGGCGGGTCTTGTTTGAAGAGGCTTGCTTACGCTTCTTGCGACGTGGGCGACCATCCGGGCCAATTGGCATAGGAGGTGCTGTAACCCCCGGTCCAATCAGCGCTTCTGGCACTAACTCTTCGGCGGGAGCCGCGGTGGGTTCAAGCTTTGCTTTTGCGTTAACATCGCTTTGTTTTTTCTTCTTGCGAAAAAGGAACATTGCTGCCTCCTGTCGGATGCTGTTTGTTAAAAAATGTTTAACAACAGCAAGTTAATTGGAAATAGTAAAGCTTTCTACCCACAATTGCCCATCGCGCTGGATGGCAAAACTGAAGTTGGATCGACCAGCCTGCAAGTCACGCTCGATGATTTCTTTAAGGGTCTGTGGTCCTTCGATGCGCTCGCTCGTCGGCATGAAGGCAACCAATTCGTCGCCGATCAGAAATGTAGAATTGTCCGGAACGGCAGTTACGCTGGTGACCCACGCATCGCCGTCAAGACGTGCTTTGAAAGCCAGGCCGTTAAGCAGGATCATGTTGTTCACCTGTGGCAACGTCAGCACGCGGTCGATGGCCGCTCCCGATACCTGCGCTTCGGTGGCGACGTTCAACTGTAAAACGTTGCTTTCGGCAGCTGTGGAAGCCGCCTCGAAGATTGAGTTCGCCTCGGCCATCGTGCTGATGGGCACGCCGTTGATCGACAAGATGCGGGTGCCTTCAGCCATCCAGAATGGTGCGCCATCGGTTACGCTGGTGATGACACCAGGCTCGGTTTCGGACAGGGTGAACGGCAGTTGTGCGTGTCCAAAGCCGCCGTAGACACCGGTGCCTTCTAACGTCGCTATGTCGGTCACAACTGGTGCAGGTGCTGCTTCAGCCGGTTCGGCTTCAACCGGCGTTTCTGTGGGTGCTGCCGGTGTTAAAAGCTCAACACCTTCCGGCAAATCCCCGATGAAGAGGTCTTGCACTTCACCAACCGATGCCTGTTCGACAGGGGTCTCTTCGACGGGAGCAACCGTTTCCGGAGCGATAACCTCGACGCCCTCAGGCAAAACCAATTCGACACCTTCGGGAAGCCCTTCCAGGCTCAATGGTGCGGATGCCACCTCTTCGGAAGGCGCTGCCTCGACAGGCGCTGAAGACTCTGCAAGTGCGGATGCATTTGAGAATGGTTGTTCGAATTCAGCCGGGGGCAATGTTGGCGCGTCGGTGATTTCTATGATGTCTTGCGTCAGCAAAACCTCGGGAGCGGGCTCCTGTTCCGCAATCGCCTCCGGTGCAGGGACGTCAATCTCCTGAGCCGCAACAGGCGGTGTGACTGCCTCGGCGCCTGCTACGAAGGGTGTGTCTTGCGGTGAAACTGGTGCAACAGCGGTGTCTTCGAACCCGCCTTGCGTCGCAAGGTAACCTGCAGCGGCGATGGCAACAACGGCAACAGAGCCCAGCAGAATTGGCGTTTTCGATTTTCCGGCCTGTGGTGTTTCGACCTTAAGCAAGGTTGAAGGGCGTCTTGTCACGCGTTTGGCGGCGGGCGCGACCGGCACGTCGCCTTTCAGAATAGACAACCAGTCTTCGGCGGATTGAATACGCTCGCGCGGAAGCACCGCCATGGCTTTGTCGAGCGAGGAACAGAAGACATCGTCATAATCTTTGGTCCGCTTGCCAAGCGGCACAAACGGGTCATCATCGCCAGCAGCAGCAGCGGCGAGGCGCGTCTGGCTGTCGGGCGGCAACTCGCCCGTGATGATGTGATAAAAGCTTGCCGCAAGCGAATAAAGGTCGCAGGACGGGCTTTGCTCGGATCCGGCGACGTAAAATTCCTGGGGAGAGTAGCCGTCTTTAACAACGCGCAATGCCGAGAGCAGGCGCGATTGCTTGCTGGCCTGCTCGCGCGCTGCGCCAAAGTCGATCAACACTGGCTCGTTGTCTGCGCGGATCAGAATGTTGTCTGGGGAAATGTCACGGTGCAGAATGCCCTGCTTGTGCACGAACGAGATCGCTTCGAGCATTTTTGTCAGATAACCGCGGATCTGCGTTGACGTCAGAACGCCGGGCGTCTCGGTGATGATTTCCAAAAGGTCCATGCCCTCGACATAGTCAAGCGCCATGTAGGCCGTGCCATTGTCTTCAAAGACCTGGTGAACGCCCACGATATTGGGGTGACCTGCTTTGGCAAGGCTACGCGCCTCTTGAGTGAACAACCGCACGATGGATCGCAACTCGGCCTGGTGCGCACGCGAGCGTGCGATGACAGAAGCATTCTGCCGGCGGCAGAACGAGCCTGGAAAACATTCTTTGATCACGACAAGCCGGTCCAGGCTGTCGCGGGCAAGATATGTGATCCCGAAACCACCGGAGTTCAAGAAACTCTCGATGGTGTATTGGCCGTGCATCAACTGCGTGCCGGGTGTTAGCTCGTCGACGAATTCCTCGTCTTCGGATTCATGCAAGTCATCAACTTGAGCCTCTTGCACAGTCATACTGGTTTCCTTGTGACTCGATTCAAACAGCCGTTCTTCTCAGACGTTTTTGTTGACGAATGAGGCACAAAGAAGGTGAGCCTTGGCTAACAAGGTGAAATTTTAAGGAATATTGAAACTTTTTTAGTCGCTTAACGTGCTGTGAAACGGACGGAACCCACACCTTTTACCGCTGCTTTTTCGGTTCCATTGTCGCCAATACCTAAAGTTTGGCTCAAAAAGTGTGATATTGTTGCTTCCGACATTTTAACGATATGTTAGCCCGAGTCAGCGTCAAGCCTTGGTGATCTTCAACGCCTGCTGCAGTTCAATTGCACCATCGTAAAGTGCCCGCCCGGAAATGGCTCCGGCAATGACGCCCGTGTCGCGCAATCGCTTAAGGTCGTCGATGGAAGAGACGCCTCCGCTGGCGATCACCGGGACGCTGACGGCACGTGCCAGCGCTTCGGTGGCCGCGATATTGGGGCCGCCCATTGCGCCGTCACGGTCGATGTCGGTGTAAATGATGGCAGCGATGCCCGCATCCTCGAATGCGCGCGCCAGATCAATGACTTGCATGTTTGTCTCTTCGGCCCAGCCGCGTGTGGCGACACGACCATTCCGTGCATCAAGACCGACAGCCACCTGCCCGGGGAAAGCCTTTGCGGCGTCGCGCACAAGATCAGGGTTTTCAACCGCCACGGTGCCAAGAATGACGCGGGCCAGCCCTTTTTCAAGCCATGTCTCGATTGTTTCCAAATCGCGGATGCCGCCGCCAAGCTGGGCAGGGACCGAAATCGCCTGAAGAATTGCGTCAACGGCGCCTGCATTCACCGGCTGGCCCGCGAAGGCACCGTTCAGGTCGACCAGATGAATCCACTCGGCCCCTGCGGCCTCAAAGGCAAGAGCCTGCGCGGCAGGGTTGTCGTTGAACACAGTTGCTTGCGACATTTCTCCTTTGAGAAGGCGCACGCAGTTGCCGTCTTTGAGGTCGATGGCCGGGTATAAGATCATCAGATGGGCTCCGCTGCGTTTCGCGCGCTGTCTTGCCGCCTGTCGCAGCGCGATACAAGCGCATTTCGCGTTGTGTCCCCACGTCACACTTGTCTGGGCGCAACTTCAACAGCAAGGTCGCCGCAAATTTCAGGGAGCCCACTATGAAACGTCTGACACTCGCCGCTTTGGCACTTATGATCTCCACACCTGCTTTTGCCGATCCGGTGTTGGGGATGTACAAAACCCAGCCGGGGGATAACGGCAATTTTGGTCATGTCGAGCTATATCAATGTGATGCGTCGATCTGCGGTGTGATCCGCAAGGCGTTTGATGCCTCGGGCGCAGAGATCCCCAGCGATAACATTGGTCGCCGGATGATCTGGGACATGCAGGCGCAAGGCGACGGAGCCTATGGCAAAGGCAAGATCTGGGCGCCCGATCGGGACAAGACCTATAGCTCGAAGATGGAGTTGTCGGGCAACTCGCTGAAAGTGTCAGGCTGCGTGATCGGCATTTGCCGTGCCCAGAACTGGACCCGGGTCAGGTAACGCTGCCCAACCGCCGCTTGGCCGTTGATGATGCTACTTCAGACGCAGGCAGTCGAATGATAAAGCGCGCACCATCTTGATAGGTTTCATCAAGATGGATGCCGCCGCCATGCGCTTCAAGGATGCGGGTGCATATGGTAAGCCCAAGGCCCGTGCCCTGAATTTCATCATGAGAGTGCAAGCGTGCCAGAGGTTTAAAGATCTCCTGCGCGTGTTTGATCGGGATGCCCATTCCGGTATCGGTCAGGGCTATTTCCAGTCTTTCGTCGGTGTCTTCTGTGACCTCAATCAAAAGATGCATGGCCCGGTCATCTGAGCGATATTTCACGGCATTGCCGATCAGGTTCAAAAACAACCGCAAAAGCAGGCGCCCATTTCCGTAAATTGTTTTGTCAATGCGGTTCGTGATCGTCACATCAGCGGCTTCTATCTCGTGCGACAGCATGGAGCAGGCATCGTCAATAATTGCGCCAATCGATGTTTGTTCGAATTGTTCGCTGGTGTCTGAAATGGTAGCCAATTCCAAAAGCCCACTTGAAAGGTCCATCAAACGGTTGGCAGACCCTTGAGCAATAGAGTGCGTTTCTTTGACAATTTTTTCGTCAAAGTTTTCTTCACTCATCATATCAAGGGCAAAGCTGATGCCTCGCAGGGGGGCCTTGATGTCGTGCACGGCAGAGGCTGCGAATTCGCGAAGATAGGCGTTTTCCTCTTTCAGCAAAAGCTGGGCGGCAAGGATGTCGAGAAACTCGGTAAAGACCTCGCGGGCGCTGTTAAGGTCGCTTTCCTGCCAGCTGATCGCCTCGTCATTGTGTTCCTGCACCCAAAGATCAAAGGAGCCGCGCGGCGTAAGGCGCCCGTCCAACTCGACCTTGGTCGGTCGACCGGCCCATTTAACCTTGCGCGCAACCGGGCCGCGAAACCAGATCAACTGACAGACCCTGTGAACGACAATGGGCTGGATCAAGATGCCGCAGGCCGTTTCAATGTGCGCTGCCCCCGGCTCCCAGTCGCGGTGCAAAGCGGTTGTCTGATACTGATCGGTTTCATTGTGGTTGCTTTGCGCCCAAGTGATCAGGTCGCGAATAAAGCCGTCCGGCGGCGTTGCGCCACAGACGTGAAGATTGGGCCCGTATTGAAATGCAAAGCCATCTGCCTTCAAAAACTCTTGCAGATTAGGGATGAGCGTTTTGATCACGTCTTCGACGTCATGGTTCTTGCGCAGCGCAGAGGCGAAAAGGTTTTCGATGCTTCTTAGGTTCCTGATCTTGGCGGCACTTTCCAAGCGCTCCACCTGATCCTGTTTCAGCATGAGCGCCGTTCCAATTTCCTGCAGCAAGGCCCAGTTATCAAAGGGCACAAAGCCAGGAGCCGTGTTGTGTGCGGTGATCAGCCCCCAAAGCTTGCCGCGCAGCATCAAGCTTGCGTTAAATGTTGCCTCAACACCCATGTTGCGCAGATATTGCGTGTGCATTTTGGACACGGATCGTGTCACCGACCACGTCAGATCAAATTGCTCCTGTCCCTCTTCCATGATGATGTCGTGGTTATTGTCCGCCACAGAGCCAATGGCACGGTAGGGCACCAAGCGCATAATCTCGCGCGCCTGGGCGGGGATGTCACTGGCGGGGAAATGCAGGCCGAGATAGGACTGCATGGCAGCGTTATCAAGGCTTTCGGCCAAAACCTCTCCTGACCAGTCTGGCAAAAAGCGATAGATGTTGACCCGTGAGAAACCCGTGATCTTGCGCGAGGCATCCGCCGCGATCTGAAAAGCCTCGTCCATGCTGGCGGCGTTCAGAATGCGTGCACAACTTTTCGAGCAGTGGCGCATCTTGGCGCGCGCAATTTGAGGCGATGCAAAGAGGTTCGGCACAAATTCAATCAAACGGTGCTGCCCCTGCTGATGGGTCACCACATCATATTCGGTGCCATCCTTTTCAAAGCTGCATTCAAGCACCTCGTGCATGTTTGCGTCATCCGTCGCCATCCCGACAAGCTTTGCCAGATTAGCATCGAGATCGCGCAAATTCGAACCAAGACAGCCACCTGGAGCCGCGTAGAAAAACGAGATCGCACCTTCGGAAGCGCCAACAATGCGGCCAGTCTCATTGCAGACAATAAGCAGACCACATGCGTTCTGAACTTGACCTGAACGGTGGATCGCCTCGCGGGCACAAGTCTCTAATGTTGCCTCATCGGACCGCACAAAAAAATCAGATAGGGATCTGTAAGCGCTCATTTAGCGTTCTGCCTTCTCAATAACTGCTACCTTTTTGGCCAGCTGATCCGGCTTCTACCCAGAAAATCTTAAGATAATCTGTCGTTTGCTTGTGGTTGGCCGTCAGCGCTTTAAGATGGTGACATGACAGGAAAACACTTTAGTGAAATGACCTCCGCCAGCGGGGCACGTGCGCCATATAGCGGTTACGACGCTTGGTTCGCCGGACAAGACAACGAACGGATCGCCAAAAAGTCAGCCGAAGCCGAGGCGTTTTTCAGGCGCACTGGCATCACTTTCAACGTCTATGGGCAGTCGGACGCAGAAGAGCGGCTGATCCCCTTTGATCTGGTGCCGCGCATCTTGTCGAACCGCGAGTGGACGCGTCTTTCCAAGGGCATCGAACAGCGCGTGCAGGCGATCAACGCGTTCCTGCACGACATCTACAATCGGCAAGAGATTTTGCGCGCAGGCGTGGTGCCGACCACTCTGGTGGCCAAGAACGAGGCGTTTTTGCCCGAGATGGTCGATTTCACGCCGCCCGGCGGCGTATATACCCACATCGTTGGCACCGATATCGTGCGTACCGGGGAAGACGATTTCTTTGTGCTTGAAGACAATGCGCGCACGCCTTCGGGCGTCAGCTATATGCTGGAAAACCGCGAGATCATGCTGCAAATGTTCCCCGAGCTTTTCAGCAAGATCAAAGTGCAGCGTGTGTCGGATTACCCCAAGAACCTGCGCGCGTCGCTTGAGGCCTGCGCGCCGCCCAATTGCGAAGGGCGCCCCTGCGTCGCCGTACTGACGCCGGGGATGTTCAACTCGGCCTATTACGAGCACAGCTTTCTGGCCGATCAGATGGGCGTTGAACTGGTCGAAGGGCATGATCTGCGTGTTGTCGATGGCAAGATCGCCATGCGCACGACGCGGGGTTACAAAACGATCGATGTGCTTTACCGCCGTGTGGACGACGAATTTCTTGATCCGCTGACATTCAATCCCGCCAGTATGCTGGGCGTGCCGGGGATCATGGATGTCTATCGCGCGGGCAATATCACCATCGCCAACGCACCTGGAACAGGCGTGGCCGATGACAAGGCGATCTACAGCTACATGCCTGATATCGTTGAGTTCTACACTGGCGAAAAGGCGATCCTGAAGAATGTTGAGACGCATCGCTGTTCGGAATCAGACACACTGAAATACGTGCTTGATAACCTTGCCGATCTGGTGGTGAAAGAGGTGCACGGCTCGGGCGGCTACGGCATGCTGGTGGGCCCAGCTGCGACCAAGGCAGAGGTGGCCGAGTTTGCCGAAAAGCTGAAAGCCAAGCCCGCAAACTACATCGCGCAACCGACACTTTCGCTTTCTACCGTGCCTATTCTGACCGACGCCGGACTTGCCCCACGCCACGTGGATCTGCGCCCCTTCGCGCTGGTCTCGCCGGGCGAGACCAACATCGTGCCGGGCGGGCTGACACGCGTGGCGCTGAAAGAGGGTTCGCTCGTGGTCAACTCCAGCCAGGGCGGCGGCACCAAAGACACTTGGGTTTTGGAAGACTGATATGCTTGGAAAAACCGCAGGTGGTCTCTTTTGGATGTTTCGTTACCTTGAACGTGCGGAAAATACTGCGCGCCTGATCGAGGCAGGGTTTCGCATCGCGCTGACCCGCTCGGTGGATGCCGAGGATGAATGGAAATCGATCATTATTACAGCAGCCGCGCAATCCGCCTATGACGCCAAGCATGATGGCTATGACAGCGCGCGTGTGACGGATTTCCTGCTGCGCGACAAAGACAATCCCGGCTCGGTCCTGTCTGTGGTGAAGCTTGCCCGCGACAACGCACGTCTGGTCCGCACGGCCCTGACCAGCGAAGTTTGGTCGGCGGTGAACGAGACGTGGATGCTGATGTGCGATGTACTCAAAGAGCCGGTACCCGAGACAGAACTGCCCGAAACGCTTGCCACGATCCGCCAGCAATCGGCGCTGGTGCGCGGCGCTCTCTATGGAACGATGTTGCGCAACGACATTTATGATTTCTGCCGACTGGGCACCTTCGTGGAACGCATCGACAGCACCGCTCGGATCATTGATGTCAAGTACTACTCACTTCTGCCATCGCCCGCTTTTGTAGGAAGCCGTCTGGACCGCGTGCAGTGGGAGACGATCCTGCGCTCGGTTTCGGCACACCGCTCGTTTCGGTGGGCGGAAGGGTCAGACTACACCGCCGCCCACATCGCGAACTTTTTGATCCTTGACCGTCGCGTGCCCCGGTCACTGGCGTTCTGCGCGTCTCAGATGGTCGATAATCTGGCCTATCTGGCCGAGGAGTATGGCGACGATAGCGAAAGCCTGGCCAAGGCAAAGGCGCTGCAGGCACGCCTGAAAGACCGCGATATCGCATCGATCTTTGACGAGGGGCTACACGAGTTTCTGGGCTCGGTCATAGCCGATACCGCAGCCCTTGGCGCTCAGATCGAGCAGGATTACAGGTTCATCAAATGAAGCTATCGATCAGCCACACGACGGAATACACCTTTGACCAACCCGTTGAATACGCGCTCCAAAAAGTACGCCTGCGACCGATGTCCAACACCACACAACAGGTCAAAGACTGGTCTGTTTCCATTGAGGGCGGCAAGTTTGAGGTCGGGTATCAAGATCATTATGGCAACCTTGTCGATCTGGTCAGCGCCACGGAGGGCACGCAGAAACTGACCGCGACGGCGATTGGTGAGGTCGAGACGCTCAACAACACGGGCGTTCTTGGCATGGTATTTGGGCGGATGCCGCTTTGGCATTTTCAATCCACAACGCCGCAGACCGAACCGGGCGCAAAATCAAGGGCGTTTGCCAGGGTGATCGGGCAGGGGGGGTCGGTGCTTCAAGGCCTGCATGATGCCTCTGCTGCCATTCTTGAGGCTGTGCCTTACGAGGCAGGGCAGACCAAAACCAACACCACTGCCGAAGAGGCCATCAAGATCGGCAAGGGCGTCTGCCAGGATCACGCGCACATCCTGATCGCAGCGGCGCGAGAGGCCGGACTGCCCGCGCGCTATGTCAGCGGGTATCTGATGATGAACGACCGTGTGGACCAGGACGCCAGCCACGCCTGGGCCGATGTTTATATCAACGATCTTGGCTGGGTCGGCTTTGATGTCTCGAACGGTGTGTCGCCGGATGAACGTTATGTGCGCATCGCCATTGGCCGCGACGGCAAGGACGCGGCACCAATTTCAGGGTTACGTTTGGGCAATGCGGACGAAACGATGATTGTTTCTTTACAGGTCCAGCAGTAAGTCTTGCGCGCAACCTCTGAAAAAGCGACTCACCCATGACGTATTGCGTTGGCATGCGATTGAACAAAGGCTTGGTCTTTATGTCCGACACCCGCACCAACGCGGGGTTCGACAACTTTTCGACCAGTCGCAAGATGTTCAACTGGACGGTTCGGGGCGAGCGCGCGATTACCTTGATGACAGCGGGTAACCTTGCGACAACACAAGCCATGGTCAGCTTGCTGGAAGAGCGCTCCAAGGCGGCAAAGGATCGCGACCCCAGCATCATGAACCAACCAACGATGTTTCAGGTGGCCCGCCTTGTGGGGGCAACCCTGAAAGAGGTGATTTCCTATTCCAGTCCCACGGGTCAAAGTTCAGACGACACCTTCAGCGCGTCGATCATCGTCGGCGGTCAGATCAGGGGCGGGCAACCAACGATTTTTCTGGTCTATCCCGAAGGCAATTTTGTCGAGATCACCGAAGACACACCGTTTTTCCAAATCGGAGAGGCCAAGTACGGCAAGCCGATTCTTGTGCGCGCCTATGATGCCGAGTTAAGCTTTGAGGACGCGGTCCGTCTGATGCTGGTGTCGTTTGATTCAACCGTAAAGGCCAATCTTTCCGTCGGTTTGCCCTTTGATCTTCACGTTTATGAAAATGACAGTCTGCACACGGACAGGCAGGTGCGGATCGAGGTTGACGACGCAACTTATCAAGCCATTTCGACCGGTTGGGGCGATGCGTTAAAAGCAGCGCTTGAGCATTTGCCGGATTATAAGGTCTGACGCCAAAGAATTTCCTTTTTTCGTTGTTAAGCAGTGGCTTAATCTGATGATCTAAGGAATACGCGTATGTCTGTTCAACCCAGCCAAGACGCATTTTCGGTCAGAGTGCAGGATGAAAACCTGCCCAGAACGGAAGTGGTCGAGATACTTCTCAAACTGTCATCAGCCCAGCTAACCGCGCGCGATCTTATCTCGGAGCGGGTGCGGGCCGAATGCGACCGTCTGCTGGTCGACATCAAGGGCGCGCTTGCGCCGTTCCTGATCCGGCCGACGGACGAGGAGATTGCTTTGAACGGAGATCCCCGCGAGCGCAAGATTCCGATGAACCCTGAAAATCGCGTGAAAACAGCGCTTGAAGCGTTTGAGAGCAACGGGTTCATTCTGCTGGTCGATGACATCCAGATCGAAAGCCTTGATCAGGAGATCAAGATGACCCCCACCAGCGTGGTGACGTTTCTGAAACTGACACCACTGGTTGGGGGCTGACGCCATGCTGCGCAAGATGCTGGAGGCCCTCACCAAGGAAGTCCAAACGCGGGCGGTCGACGATCGCCGTGTATTGCATGGCACAATCAAGAGCGCCTCAAGTCGTATTCCGTCAACCGGAACGAGCAGGCAGTCGTGGCAAAGCGACCCACTGGGCCAGCTTGTCCTGCTGATCGACAAGGAAATGCGCGACACAGACGGGCGCAGCTATCGCGAGTATAAGGCCACAGACAGTGCTGCGTTTCAGGCCCTGAAAGGCGACGTCGAAAACGCACCGAACTTGCCCGTTTTATCTTCGAGCATCGGTGCGAGATCATTGACTGCGAAAAGGCCCAAAGCTGGCGGTCGTCGAGTTGGCGCGGATATGCGATCTTCGCCGCCCTGATGCGTCGCACGCTTGATGTGAGGCCGGACGAAATCCTTGAGTGGATCATTCTGCTTAACAACAACGTGCACAAGGTCGCGACCCGGACGCTTAATGTTGGTGATTGGCCGATTGCCTACATGATCCAGATGGTCGAACGTCTGGCCAAGAAAGAGCTGCTGACACCGTCAGAAGTCAGCAAACTGAAAACCATCCGTGGCTATGACGTGATGACGAAAAACTCCTATTACGGCACTGACTTCAAAAAAGTGGCGTTGCGGATCGACAGCCTTTTGTCGAATGCCGACGCCGAAGATGGAACCGTCGTGCCTTATAGTGCCCTTCCGGGCGATGACTTTGGCGATGCGCTGGCGGACAGGATTCAAACGCTTGAGGTGGATGAGGCTGGCAATTGGCATCGCATGATTTCTAACCCATTCCTTGCCCAGATCATCCTTCAACTGCCTGGACTGCTGGGAAAAAACTTTCGTGGGCTCGCGCGGCTCGCACGTCTTGGCACAGTTGTGAAACAGAAAAGCGTGCAGAAAAAAGTAGCGGACCTTGTTGCGAAAAAAGCTGAGGCGGCGGGTCTTACGCCTATTCAACTGGAAGAGCGCGTTGTGCCAAAATACGGCCTTACGGCGGGTGAAAAGACGGTCGCTTTTGAGGATTACATTTTGAAAATCACGCTCCAGGGCATTGGCAAGGTTGCACAATCTTGGATTAGGCCTGACGGCGGTACGCAAAAGACCAAGCCCAAGTTCGTGGGCGAGAAAGAGGCGCTGAAAACAAAACTCAACAAGGTCAAAGCCGAGATCACTGCGATGAAAAAGGTTCTGACCGCGCAGCGCGACCGCATCGATCGCTTGTTTGCAGAAGACCTGGAGTGGCCGCTGGCTGAGATCGAAGAGTACTACGTCGCTCACCCCCTGCTGTGCGCGATCGCGTCCAAATACATTTGGATCGTCGGCGGCACGTCCGCAATCTGGCACGACAGTGCGTGGCAAGACATCAATGGTGAACCAGTTGATACCAATGACGCAACCACCGTCCGCCTGTGGCATCCTGTCGATGCCACCATCGACGATGTCATGGCATGGCGGACACGCCTGTCTGAACTGGGCATCGTCCAACCCACCAAGCAGGCCTTTCGCGAGGTTTATCTGCTGACCGATGCCGAGCGGCGCACCGATGTCTACTCAAACCGCATGGCGGCCCACATGCTCAAACAGCACCAGATGTCGACCTTGATGGCGGCGCGTGGCTGGAAATACCAGAACATGGGCTGGTACGACGATGGTCTGGACGACCAGTGGGCAACGCGTGAATTCACCACCAGCGATCTGGCGGGAGAGTTTCTGATCCACCACACAGGTTGGAGCGATGACAATCAAACGCCCGCAGGCCAGTACATCTATGTCGGCACGGATCAGTTGCGCTTCACCCGCAACGGCAAAGCAGTGACGTGCGAAGATGTGCCAAAGCGCATTTTCTCGGAAACCATGCGTGAAGCTGACCTTTTCGTGGGCGTCGCCAGCGTCGGCAATGATCCCGCCTGGCATGATCGGGGCCCAACACCCGAGGCGCGCGATTACTGGCAGCACTTCTCCTTCGGCAAACTCGACAATTTTGCCGCGACCCGCAAAGAGGTGCTGGAATCGCTTCTGCCACGCCTCAAGATCCGAGACGCGGCACACATCGACGGCAAGTTTCTGTTCGTCGATGGCAAGCTCAACACTTACAAAATTCACCTCGGCAGTTCCAACATCATGATGGCGCCGGGGGATCGTTATTTGTGCATCGTAGCAGGCGGCGTGAAAAAAGGATCGGGCAACGTGACGCTGCCGTTTGAGGGTGACGCGCGCCTGTCGATGATCATCTCAAAGGCGCTGATGCTGGCCGAAGACGACAAGATCACCGACCCGGTGATCACATCGCAATTGCGCTGTTGATTACACGGCCATAGTCAGGCGATCCGCAGCTAAAGTGCGCGCCAGCCGATATCGGTACGGCTAAAGCCCTGCGCCCAGTCGATTTTTTCAACCTCACCATAGGCGCGATCCCGCGCCTCCTTCAGGGTCGCGCCACGCGCGGTCACGTTCAGAACGCGCCCGCCGGTGGCTGTGATCTTGCCGCCTGCCTCGGTGGTGCCCGCGTGAAAGACCATGTGAAACGCGTCTTCAGCTGTGTCCTCCAAGCCATTGATAACGCTGCCTTTGTCGTAGTTTCCCGGATACCCCTTCGCCGCCATCACCACGGTCATTGCATGATCATCGGCCCAGTTGACCCGTGCCTCGCTCAGGCGCCCTTCGGCTACGGCCTGCATCAGATCAAGGGCTTGCGCGCCAAGGCGCATCATCAGCACCTGACACTCGGGATCGCCAAACCGCACGTTGTATTCCACCAGCCGCGCCTGTCCGTTCTTGATCATCAGACCCGCGTAGAGAACGCCCTGATAGGGCGCGCCACGCTTTGTCATCTCTTTAAGCGTTGGGTGGATGATCTGCGCCATCACTTGATCCTGCAACGCCTGCGTCAGAACCGGGGCGGGCGAGTAGGCGCCCATGCCGCCCGTGTTTGGTCCGGTATCGCCCTCGCCGACGCGCTTGTGGTCTTGCGCCGTGCCGACGGGCAGGGCCACTTCGCCGTCGCAAAGCACGAAGAACGACGCTTCCTCGCCCTCCATGAACTCTTCGATCACAACTTCCGCACCTGCGGCACCAAAGGCACCGCCGAACATATCGTCGATGGCAGCAAGTGCCTCTTGCTCTGTCATTGCCACGACCACACCTTTGCCCGCCGCCAACCCGTCGGCTTTAACCACAATGGGCGCACCTGCGGTGCGCACGTGATCCTTTGCCGCCTGTGCCTGATCAAAGCGCGCCCATCCAGCGGTCGGCGCGCCTGCGGCGTCGCACACTTCCTTGGTGAAGCGTTTTGAGGCTTCCAATTCGGCGGCCGCCTGATTTGGGCCGAAGACAGCAAAACCGCCCGCCCGCAGCGCATCCGCCACGCCAGCGGCCAACGGTGCCTCTGGGCCGATGATCACAAGGTCTATCGCTTCGGCCTCGGCCAGCCCCAGGACCGCACTGCCATCGTTGATATCCAGCGTAGCGCAGTCCGCGATCATGTCGATCCCCGCGTTGCCCGGTGCCACGATCAGCTTGTCGCACTTCGGGTTTTGCAGACAGGCCCACGCAAGGGAATGTTCACGTCCACCGCTGCCAAGGATCAGGATATTCACTCTGCCGCCCCCTCCGGTTATGCTTGGGTTTCGATTAACCGCAATCAGGCAGGGCAGGCAAGGTGAAGAACCCGACACGCGCGGAAAAGTGGCTGTTCACCTGGGGCATCGCCGGCGGGCTCATCGGCGCGCTTCTGTCGCTTTTGGCGTTGCTTGTGTTTGGCGTGACTGCCTGGACGTTGGCCGCACTTCTTGCGTCAGGTGGCCTGATTGCCGTGGCGGCGCTGGCCTATCCTGCCAAGTCGGGAGGCGGTGACTGATGGATCTTTTCGAGAACGCCGATCCGGGCGACAATACGCCGGAATTCACCGTCTCGGAGATTGCGGGCACTGTGCGCAAGCTTTTGGAAGGCGAAATGGGTTGGGTACGGGTCAAGGGCGAGGTTGGGCGCGTGGTGCGCGCGCGCTCAGGGCACATGTACTTTGACCTCAAGGATGACAAGTCCGTCCTGAGTTGCATGA
>JABDJX010000271.1 GCA_013003245.1 Silicimonas sp.
AACTTGATCGGCAGGAACATCGCCACAGCCAGGACGGACACAAACGCAAGGCTGACCCAGAAATTCGGCTCAATGGCAAAAAGCACAAGCACGACCATGTTCCAGCATCCCGGAAATCCGCTGAACGAATAATCCGAGGTCTTCATCCGGCTGTCTGCAAAATAAAGCGCCGAAGTGAAGGTGATCAGGATCACGGTAAACCAGCCCGTCCATCCTGGCAGAAGGCCAGAAGTGAAAAGCGCATAGGCCGGAATGAACACATACGTCAGGTAGTCGATGATCAGATCAAGCAGCACGCCATCGATGCGCGGGGCGTTCTCGGTGACTTCAGTTTTCCGCGCCAAGGGGCCGTCGACCCCATCGACCGCAAAGGCAACCACCAGCCAGAAAAACATCATCGGCCAGTCGCGCTGGCTGGCTTCGAGCATTGCCAACATCGCAAAGACCGCGCCGGACGCGGTTAGAAAGTGAACGGCATATGCTTGGACTTTAGAGAGCATTAACGCATTCTTTGACGCATTCACCTCTCAAGGACCAGATGCTGACAGAGCTTCTGGACAAAAAAAACGCATCGCTGTGCGGATGTCACTTTGCCCGAGGGTGTGCTGCTGCATAGACGTCCATCAATCGTGCGGTATCGACCGCCGTGTAGGCTTGGGTCGTGGAAAGGGACGCGTGGCCTAGCAGTTCCTGGATTGCCCGCAGATCCCCACCCGAATTCAGCAAATGGGTTGCAAAGCTGTGGCGCATGGCATGTGGCGTGGCGGTGGCGGGCAGGCCAAGTTGATTGCGGGCTTGTTCCATAACCTTCTGAACAAGGCGTGGGTTCAACGCTCCACCCCTCACGCCACGAAAGACAGGGGAGTCGGGGGCGATGTCAAAGGGACATACGTCAAGATAGGCTGCCACCGCGCGGCGGGCGGTTGGAATGACAGGAACAATGCGTTCCTTGCCGCCTTTGCCAAGAATACGCAGGCTTTCCCCCACCGGCAGGTCGCGCCCTTTCAGCCCGATGGCCTCGGAAATGCGCAGACCGCATCCGTAAAGCAAAGTCAAAACAGCCATATCACGCTGACCGACCCAATCAGTTGTTGATTGCAGCTCGACCGTGTCGATCATCAAGCGCGCCGCGTCTGCCGACAGCGGGCGGGGGAGTTTTTTCTGGAACTTCGGGCTGCGCGTCGAAAGAACCGGCGTCGGATCGAATCCATCGCGGTCCGCTTGCCAGGCTATGAAGGATTTCACTGCCGAGAGCCCACGTGCCAATGATCTTGCGCTAATCCCGCGGCCGCGTTCGTGGGCCATCCAGGCGCGCATGGTACGCGTGGTCAGGCGCGCAATTTCAGCGGTGCCCAGTGATGTGCCTTCATAGTTTTGCAGAAACGCAAAAAAGCTTTGCAGATCTGCGCGGTAGGCTTCAACGGTTTTCTCAGCGCGCCCGCCCACTGCAGAAAGCTCTGCCAGCCAGCGCTCGCGCGCGTCTGAAAGACCCGGCGCAATCACCCCAACCAGCGGCGCATGGCGCGCTCAAAGGCTGAGCCGAGAAACGACAGAAGATCAGTGCCTTGGGTCGCCTGAAACTGCATTGGGTCGTCCGATGCAAAAGCCAGCATGCCGGGCAGTCGGCCATCGCCGAAATCGAGCGCGATGCAGGCTTCCGAACGTATCCAATCTGCGTGCTCACCAAAGACCAGTGAGGCGTTTCCATCGGCGCGCCGCAAGGTGACCTGACGCGGGGATTGTGTGCCAGCGGTGTAGTCGGCCACAAAACCCGGCTGGCGCACGGCCAGCACATCGCCTACGGTGCTCAGCTCCTCGCCGGGGGTTTCCTGGCTTTCCAGCACAAGACGCACGCGCCCCACGCGCAAAATGCCTGCCACATCGGTGCCAAGGCAGGACAGAAAGTCCTCAAAGGTTAGCGGTTCAAGGATCGCTGTAACAGCGCGGTGTACTTGCGCCATGCCAGCAAGGTTCTCGTAGGCCGCCGCAATGACCGAGCGGTGCGTCTCTTCCAGCCGCTGCAGCCGCGCCTCTAGGCGCTCCATTGCGACACCACGCAGATCGACAATATTGCCGCCCATTGTGCGATCGTTTGCAGCAATCAGCGCGCGCATGACATCAATATCTTCAAGGATTACATCGGGTTGCTGTAGGATGCGCGTACGCACATCCTCGGCTATCGCCTGTTCACTCATTCATCTGCCTCATATATTCGTGCACTTTTTTTTGGTGCTTAAGACAGAACTTGGCAGGATGTGGGCGGCCGCACAAGAGTTTTGGTTTGCGTCTGGGTAAAGCGTTGCTGCTCTGCCGATTTGGTTTCCCCGCGCTGGCGCGCGGCGATCCGCGGGGGCTCTGCCCCCGCACCCCTGCCATATTTTTGGACCGTTGAAAAACTGATGATTAGTCACTGAAAACGGCACCCGGGTTCATGATACCCAGCGGGTCCAGCGCTTGTTTGATGGTGCGCATGGTAGATAGCTTCGCGGGATCTCCGTAGCGTTCAAGCGCTGCGGTTTTTAGCCGACCCAGCCCATGTTCGGCGCTAAAGCTTCCACCGCGGG
>JABDJX010000272.1 GCA_013003245.1 Silicimonas sp.
TTGGGCTCGGAGCAGACATTTCACGTTGAATGCAGTGTTTCGCTTTTAACTGCTTACCCATTTCCAGGCTTTTTCTTTTGGGATGCCGGATTTCAGCACAAGTGGCAGCATTCAGGCACAGCGCCGCACACGTCACAATCTTGCCAAAGTGCTACGCAAGTGTTGTCACCATGTGCGCAAAATCCATTTTCCTCCCCGTCGTCGCCCTCATTATGGGAACCAGCGCGCTCTCCGCCGAGATCACATTCATCCGTCCCGGAGAGATCCCGCCAAATCCGCTTGAGGCGTCTGATATGAGCGCCCTTGATCTTGATGCGATTTATCGTGGGATTGATTTGCTTGGCCGTATTCGCTCTCGGGCATCGCGCGGCATGATAGGCACTGCCGTGATGAATGATTTCGCAAAGGACGACATCGACGGAACACCCGGCATCACCGTGAACGACCGCGATCTGGCCGCACGCGTTGAAATTTCGCAAGCGCGCGCCCGTGCGGCCCAGCCCTGGGCGGCCAACGATCTTGACAACGATGGTATTGTGACCCGCGACGAACTGCTGGTTGTCGCTCGCACCAAGACGGAAGCGACCGCGCGCAGACAGCGGCAGACACGTTCGATCGAGTTGACCGATGAGCAACGCGAGGCCCTTGTGCTTGACTATGTTGCAACGTTTCTTGGCCGCGATCTGGATGGTGACAACACCGTGACCTATGCCGAGGCGATAGCGTCGGTTGATGAAGAGCGCATCCTGACGCGCATCAGGACCGAGGGTGGGGCCCTGAAACCGATCTGGGACGTCAACGATGATGGTGTCATCAACGAAGTCGAAGTGCGGCTTTCGATAGAGCGTTTGCTGGACCTTTTCGACTCCAATGGCGACAATGTGGTCAACAATGACGAAGTACAGGTCTCCCGAAAGGCGCTCTTCAAAGCCAGAGCGCGGGTGGGCGATCCTTCGCGGGGCAAGCGCATCAAATGCACGCTGCCAGAGGTGCCGCGAACAGCAGAGGTTGCCGTGTTGCAGGGAAATGCCGGTTCAGCGGTTACCAACCTGAAGTTCAAGATACCAAACGACCCGGTCGTCCGTATGACAGAGGTTTTTGTGCCTAAGGGCGAGACGGATATCTATCTAATCGCGTCGCTGCGGTCGCCGACGGTGCTGCGCATGATGGGGCCGGGCGTCGAGCGCGTCAAAGCCGTTGTTGGTGTCGCCGCACAAGTCGCGCTTGCCGCAGGAAACGCAGAGCTTGCCAATACCGCCTGCCACCGGGGGTTTCTTGGCATTCGCGTTGTTGATCCCGGCGGCGTTGCAAAGGAGTTTGGTCGTGCGCTTGGGCGCGATGATCTTCGAGCCGTGGTCGCCGACAGGTTGGGGCGCGTCGATCTTGGCACATTTACGAACGACCCGGATATACGGCTTGCAAATGACGCACTCCCTGTGATGACGGGCGACGGACAGATCGTTATCGACCGTTTTCTGTCGTTTGACCCGGGCGGGCTTCAGATGCTTGATCCAAGCCGGATCCAGTCGACTGTTCAGGTCATCGCGCGAGATGTGCCGCCACTTGAGATCGGATTGATCGTGCTGGCCTCGGAAGGCATGGTTGAATTCGTTGCGCCGCCACCGGGCTTTTTGACCAGAGAAATTCCAAAGGGCGTCAAGCGCGAGGTGCCCAAAAGCGAAGCAAATGATAGCATCGTCTGGCAAAAAACGCCCGACGGCGGCACCCGCGCGACTTTCCCATTGACGGTCGTTGTGCGGCGCGCGATCGAATTGCCCGCCGGACTGACAACTGAGCGTGGCGTTCGGCTCATCGTTCCCGACGGCGTCCCCAAACCGCGCGGTGCAAAGAACTGGCGACTTAACGGGGGCTAGTTGCCTGTTTTTATCAGCCCGGTTTGCGCGCGCTCAT
Organism: Silicimonas sp.; assembly: GCA_013003245.1. Taxonomy (GTDB): domain Bacteria; phylum Pseudomonadota; class Alphaproteobacteria; order Rhodobacterales; family Rhodobacteraceae; genus JABDJX01. The sequence continues at coordinate 1,912 of JABDJX010000272.1, forward strand.
GATATACGCGGAAGTCGGGAATTTCGCGGTTCCCGAAGGTGTTGCATATTTCGATAGCGTCGCATCAGATTTCTTTAAAACGTCGCTGATTTCTTCTTCGCTGAGATGAATGTTGAAAAGCGGCAACCAACCACGCAACTCAACCTCAACCATTGTGCGCGTACTAGGGAAGTGGGCGGTTTCTTCCTTCGTCTCGACGGCAATGTCTTCAAAGCCAGCCTGTAGCAATAGCTGGACGACCTGATCCGGATCCCCCAGACAAAACGGTATCCTGACGGTGTCAGCGGCTTCAGCAGAAACATGTTCGTCCAAAACCGCGGCAATATCCCTGTACGCCGGATTTTGTTCGACAGAGTGCCACACCGCAAGGCCAAGCCTCCCACCCGGCTTTGTCACACGCTGCATCTCACGCGTCGCCTTTGGACGGTCCTGAAAGAACATGATGCCAAATTGCGAGATCACGCAGTCAAACATGTCTTCTTCAAACGGTAGATCTTCAGCACTGCCTATAACCCAGTCGATGCCGGTCTCCACCTCCTTCGCCGCCGCGATCATCCCCGGCGCTGGGTCAAGCCCGGCAGTGCGCCCTGATTTGCCAACACGTTCAAGCGCTGCACGCGCAAGCACACCGGACCCGCAGGCAATATCCAATACGTGGTCGCCTTCCCGCACGCGGGCGGCCTTTGTGACATGGCCGGTCCATGGTGCAAAAAGCGCTGGCACGAAAAGGGCTTCGTATCCGCGCCCCGCCTGAAGTTCCTCTTGTGTTGCTTCACCAGACATCACTTGTTCCTCCGTCGCTGTGTTGTCCCAACTCAAATCATACCACAAAGCTGTCAAAAACGCTTAGTAGTCGGCAAGCGCCAGCACACCCATAGGATCGCCCCCCGCGCGCGCATATCCAGTGCAAGTCCCATTTGGGCCTCTGGACAACGCGCCGCTGGCTGACGGGTATGCTTACTGACCATTTGACGGCGGGCCGGATGCGATTTTCCCAGAGTGAGCGCGACAGCCAAACGAAAGGTCTTCGCCCTTGTTGGCGGCGGATTTTGTGGTGACCGCGACGCTAAGCCTATTCGAGCGCGCGCAGGGCTCTTGACCAGTACTTATCAAGCGCGAAGGTCCACTCCTGGGGATGTTCGGTCACCAGCCTGACCAACTCATCGACCCATCGTTGTGTTGTTGCGGGCAAATCGCCGTCGGGGATGATGCTGTTACCAAGGTGAAGCGAAATGGTTTCCTTGGTTTGCACGATTGTAGACGGGATGATGGGCACCCCCGCTTTATTGCCAAACCGCGCGGGCCAGCCTGTTATGCCAATGGGCTGCCCGAATGCGTTGACGCGTACTGTGTCTCTTTCGGCGTCGATCGGCTGGACGGGCGCTTTTCGGATACGATCAACGGTACCGACAACAAGCCTGCCGTTGTTCAGCGCCGACAAGACCCTTCGCGCGACAAGGGCTGGTTTTTCCACACGGATATCAAGGTATTCGCAGCCAAGATTTTCGTAGATCTCCGTTTCGGAGGCGGCCCGCCGTTCATCTCCGCCCGTTGTGCGCACCAAAGCTAGTATAGGGTACCTGCGCCCCAGACCGCGCCCCATCGCGAGCGATGCGTGGGTATGCGGGATGGCAATAATGGCGCCGCCCTCTTGCAAGATCGCCTCAAGCCGCTCCTGTTCAGGAATGCGCAGCATCGCGTCGATGGCATCGGTGCGGCCATGGCGTACCTGCTCGATACGGTTCACACCGCGGCAGAAACCGCGGACGAAATCTGAAAAGAGTTGCCGCGTGTTTTCGACCTCTGAGTGCCGGGCCAGCGCGCCGAAGGTGGGGCGCACCTTGTTGCCCGGAAGAATATAGGCAACCCAAAGCGCCAGCCCAAAGACGCCATATCCTGCTTTTCGCACTGGCATGGACCGGCGCGCCAACCAGCCTGCAAACACATTATACCCGACCCAAATTCGGTCCTTGGTTCTTGAGAAGCTTTTTTTGGTCATCTTGCACCCCTGTCCCTGCCGCTGCCTTACGCAAAGTGCGCCGGGACACCAAGACTATCCGTCTTGGGTCGAGCGTGAAATCAGATGTGGCCTTAGCCCTGTCGGAAAAAGTTGGTGACTGTCAGGTTGATCAAGGCATTCAATGTCAAACCATTCCGCATGGCAGATAGTGCCATTGTCTTCCCGGAACTGAATGCGTTCTTCGTCCAAAAACGCCTCTGGTTTAAAGACTACATCAAACAGGATCAGGATTTCATGGCCCGGGCTCCCCTCATGGGAAAATAGGTTCTCAATGAAAAATGGGTGTCCCACCGCCTCTACATCAATGCCAAGTTCTTCTTTGAATTCGCGCATGACAGCCGCTTTTGCGGTCTCTCCAAATTCGACTGTGCCGCCCAGGGGCCTTACGCCTTTCACACGGCCAGCATCGTCCAACACTTCGGCTGCAAGCAGTCGGTTGCCGCGCCAGTTAAGCCCCAGGGCTTTGACGCGGATACCAGGATGAGGCCGCCAGGTGGTCATGGAGTTGTTGTTAGGCCGCAGGTTGTTTGGTTGGCAATGGCGTCGCAGTTGTTTTCTGCCATGCTGCACGATTGCCAGAAAGCGTGCGCCCCAGCGAAGATTTTCTGCTTTCAAAGCTGCCAGAGCGTGTATCACAAACCTGATTCTCGGTGCCTTAGACCCTTGAAAGCTTGATAATTGGTTGTTAGGTGGAGCGCTCAGGCAGAAATGTGATTCGGTGCACGCGCAACCACGACTATAAAAACTTTTGGTAAGTGTCTTATCAAAGCCCAATAAACGTTGGGCTTTGATAGGGCATCTTGTCGTTTCGGGTGAAGGATCTGTGGGAGATCTTTCTAGTATGGAAGCGGCGCTGTCCCAATCTGGTGTGCCTTCGGAGGCCCAAACCGAAGACCACCGTGATTAAAACGGAGATCCGTATTCCATGGCGACGACCTTCCTAGGCCAAAAACGTTACCGCAAATATTTCGGCAAAATTCGTGAAGTACTTGAGATGCCGAACCT
>JABDJX010000275.1 GCA_013003245.1 Silicimonas sp.
TCCGCTTCCAAGGTCTACCCAAACACTGCTGGACATAAACCGTTCAAGCTGGGCAGAATCCAAAAAGTGACGCCGCCACAGCGTCGGTATTGTATTGGGGGCGACAAGGTTTATACGCTTGGTCCACTGCTTTAGAAGGGCTGCATAAATATCAAACCGCTCGATTGTTTCACGTGAAACATCCGTCTGAGCTAGAAACGCGTCCCGATCACAGTTCATGCTTGCTTTCGGTTGCTCTGGCGCAGCTTAGCAAGGATTAGGGTCAAGGCGGCTGGCGTCATGCCCTCAATGCGCCCCGCTTGACCCAACGTCGCAGGCCGCACTCTGCAAAGCTTTTGCTGCAGCTCTGACGATAGGCCTGTAAATGTAGAATAATCGAAATCAAGCGGTATCGAATGAGCTTCATCCCGACGCAGGCTTTCGACGTCCTTTGCTTGCCGCGCAATGTACTGCGCATAAAGCGCATCGTACTTAAGCTGAAGCTGAATACTTGGATCAATGGCGCCCAATTCAGGCCGCAGACCCACAATGTCTGCAAACGAGACGTCTGCGAACGCCAAAAGCGCTGTCCCATCGCGCTTAGCTCCATCTGCTGAGATTTTGATGCCTGCTTTCGACGCTTCGCTGGCGTGAATCTGGATTTTGCCCAAAGCTTCCCGTCCGGATTCGATTTTCTCCATCTTATCCGAAAACGCCTCCTTACGCGCCTCGGACACACATCCAATATCCAAGCCCATAGGAGTTAGCCGCTGATCAGCGTTATCGGCACGCAACGAAAGTCGAAATTCTGCTCGCGATGTAAACATCCGATATGGCTCTGTGACGCCGCGCGTCACCAAGTCATCGATCATGACCCCAATATATGAGCTTTCGCGCCCAAATATAACGGAGTCCAGCCCAAGCGCATCGCCAGCGGCATTTAAACCTGCGACCATCCCTTGGGCGGCCGCCTCTTCATAACCAGTTGTTCCATTGATTTGACCCGCCAGATATAGGCCGGCAACATCTGCAACCTGAAGAGTCGGGGTCAAAGACCGCGGATCGACATAATCGTACTCAATGGCATAACCAGGCTGAGCGATTTCTGCTTTCTCCAAGCCAACAATAGAGCGCACGTAATCGCTCTGCACATCCTTGGGCAGCGAGGTGGAGATGCCATTTGGGTAAACCAAGTCGCTTGTTAGCCCTTCAGGCTCAAGGAAAATCTGATGAGACGCTTTGTCTGCAAACCGCACAACCTTATCCTCGATTGACGGGCAGTAGCGTGGACCGACCCCATCAATTTGACCACCATACATGGCAGAGCGATCCAAGTTCTTTTTAATGATCTCATGCGTCTGCTCATTCGTATGCGTAATTCCACATGAAACCTGCTGTGCAAAGGGCTTTGAAGACAGAAATGAAAACATCGTTGGGTCACTGTCCCCCGGCTGTTCTTCTAATAAAGACCAATCAATCGAAGCGGAGATGAGACGGGGAGGCGTTCCAGTTTTTAGCCTGCCAAGAGGCAAACCAAAGGCTTCGATGCGCTCAGCAAGGCGAACGGACGGCTTGTCACCCATACGACCACCCGGCCGCGATACGTTGCCGATATGGATCAGGCCACGAAGAAATGTGCCCGTTGTCAACACAACGGCTTTTGCATGGATCTCTGAGCCATCCGCCAAAACTGCACCGCGCACTTTCGATCCCCTCAAGACAAAATCAACTGCCTCGCCTTCAACAATGGAAATATCAGGGCGGGCTGCAATTTCCGACTGCATTTCTCGTCTATATATGGCGCGATCTGCCTGAGCGCGTGGGCCTTGCACTGCAGGCCCCTTTCGTCTGTTCAATAAGCGAAACTGGATGCCGGCCTTGTCTGCGACACGCGCCATTACGCCATCAAGGGCATCTATCTCACGTACGAGATGACCCTTTCCTAGCCCACCAATGGCAGGATTACATGACATAACACCAATGCCATCGTAGGTCAGGGTGATCAGCGTAACCTGTGCCCCACGCCGGGCGGCAGCATGCGCTGCCTCAACTCCTGCGTGACCTCCGCCAATTACCACCACATCTGTGTCGCGATGTTTCACGTGAAACAATCCTATTTTCCAATGCAAAAACTCGAGAAAATCTCATCGAGAAGGTTTTCTACGTCAACGCGGCCCACCAATGCATCCAATGCACGAATAGCGGAGCGCAGCTCTTCGGCAGAGAGTTCTGCTAATTCTGGAGAGGTACGTAATTGATCCTGAGCGATTCCCAAAGAGGTAACTGCACGTTCCATCGAGATTCGGTGGCGGTCGCGAATAGCTACACCTGCCAAACTCGCCCGCGTTTCAAGTTCAGATGCGATCTTATCGACCAAACTGTCCAGGCCTGCACCCGTCATAGCGGAAAAATCTCCATCATGAAGGTCGCGCTTCGATACGGCTACGACGTCTCCCTGGTGTGGGGTCAGCACCGGCTTGGCACCTGCTGCTTCTAAAAGGATCAATCGAACGTCAGCCTTTTCCGCTCGCTCCCGGGCAAGCTCAACGCCCAAGCGTTCGATATCATCACTGGCATCGCGCAGGCCTGCTGTATCCAGAAAGGTGACAGGCAAACCCTTCAAATCCATTCGTACCTCGATGACATCACGCGTTGTACCGGCGACACTTGAGGTCAAGGCCGCCTTTCGACCAGCCAGTGCATTCAGCAACGTCGACTTCCCAACATTGGGCGGGCCAACGATGGCAACCTCAAACCCATCGCGGATACGTTCCGCGGCACCAAAACCAGTCGCCTCTTGCACAAGCTCCGCCGACACAACCTGTAGCAAAGCATTAACCTCGGGCGTCACATCGATGGGCACATCTTCATCTGCGAAATCAATTGTCGCCTCTATCAAGGCCGCAGCGCGAACAAGCTTTGTCCGCCATCGATCGGCCTTCTCCCCAAGCGCACCAGAAAACACCGACACAGCCTGACGTCGCTGTGCCTCCGTCTCAGCCTCAATAAGATCAGAAAGCCCCTCGACCTGCGCCAAATCTAAACGCTCGTTCTCCAAAGCGCGCCTCGTGAACTCACCAGCCTCCGCCAATCTCAGGCCCTCCATTCCCGAAAGGCAGGTTAAGACAACATTGACGATGGCGGGTGAGCCGTGAAGGTGGAGTTCAACAACATTTTCGCCGGTAAAGCTATTTGGCGCAGGAAAGTTCAGCACCAATGCTTCATCCAAAAGGCTTCCATTGAAGATGAGTTTTCGAAGGCCGCGCGAGTCCACGGGCGAACAGAATTCGCCAAGGGCTTTCTGCGCACCTGAACCAGATATGCGCACAACAGCAACGCCAGATTTGCCCCTCGCTGATGCCAAGGCAAAAATCGTGTCCATATTGGATTAACCTTCTGTTATTAAACAGAAAATCAGGTATTCATCGAATCGAAGAACTCAGAATTACTCTTGGTTTGCTTCAACTTTGACAGCAAAAACTCGATCGCATCCGTCGTCCCCATTGGGTTCAGAATGCGCCGCAGCACAAAGGTTTTCTGCAGATCGTTCTTGTCGACCAGCAGATCCTCCTTACGCGTACCTGATTTGAGAATATCCATCGCTGGATAAACCCTTTTGTCAGCGACCTTACGGTCCAGAACAATCTCGCTGTTACCCGTGCCTTTAAATTCTTCGAAGATAACCTCGTCCATCCGGCTACCAGTATCAATCAGCGCAGTCGCAATGATCGTCAGAGAACCACCCTCTTCAATGTTCCGTGCGGCACCAAAGAACCGTTTCGGGCGTTGCAGTGCGTTTGCATCGACGCCACCGGTCAGGACCTTGCCAGACGACGGCACCACGGTGTTAAAGGCGCGGCCAAGGCGCGTGATTGAATCGAGCAAGATGACAACGTCGCGCTTGTGCTCAACCAAGCGTTTGGCTTTTTCGATCACCATGTCAGACACAGCCACGTGACGCGTGGCGGGCTCGTCAAAAGTTGAAGAAACAACCTCACCCTTCACGCTGCGCTGCATGTCCGTCACTTCCTCAGGACGCTCGTCAATGAGCAGGACGATAAGGTAGCACTCGGGATGGTTTGTCTCGATCGAATGCGCAATGTTCTGTAGCAGCACCGTCTTGCCAGTCCGCGGCGGAGCAACAATCAAAGAGCGCTGGCCTTTACCGATGGGCGCAACAAGATCAATAATCCGGGCCGAGCGATCCTTGATTGTCGGATCCTCAATCTCCATCGTCATCCGCTCATCGGGGTAAAGCGGGGTCAGGTTATCGAAACTTACTTTGTGTTTTGCTTTTTCTGGGTCCTCAAAGTTGATCTTCTCAACCTTAGAAATTGCGAAGTAGCGCTCACTGTCATTTGGCTCGCGGATGACACCTTCAACTGTATCACCTGTACGCAGTGAGAACTTGCGGATCATTTCTGGTGAGACATAAATGTCGTCTGGACCCGGCAGATAATTTGCCTCTGGAGAGCGCAAAAACCCGAACCCGTCCTGCAAGACCTCAAGAACACCGTCACCACCGATGATCCATTCGTCTTCGGCACGCTCTTTCAGGATCGAGAACATCATCTCGCCCTTGCGCATGGTAGATGCGTTTTCGATTTCAAGCTCTTCTGCCAAAGACAAAAGCTCTTTTGGCGTCTGAAGCTTCAGCTCTGCAAGATTAAGACGGTCAGACATTAGGCAAGCCTTTCGACCGGGCACAGGCCGCGCGGTCACTTTGGTTCTGGAAAATCAACAAGCATCAGGACGATGCTCTGAAGGCTACTTAAGACCGCTATGAGATTGAGTCAACAAAACGGTCAGAACTTCACGATAACTGATACAACTATTCCTACCATCAAAATTGTGGGTACCTCGTTCATTAGCCGATAAGTCCGTCCCTCGCGTGTGTTTATTCCTGCAAGAAAATCTTTCCTGCGCAATCCAAGCCAATGATGGAACCATGTCATGCCCAGCACGCAAGCAGCCTTCACCCATGGCCAAAATGAATCCCAGTCAACAACGCCAGGTGTGAAGACTAGCATCAGCCCGAAAACCCAGGTTGCGATCATCGCTGGGTTCATAATAACTCTAAGCAGCTTCAACTCCATGGTCTGGAACAGCTCATGGGTTTCTCCGCTTTGGCCGACCTTCTCTGCATGATAGACAAAAAGCCTTGGCAGGTAGAACAACCCGGCCATCCACGCGATTACCGAGATCACATGCAAGGACTTAGTCCACGGGTAGAGCGAGAATAAGAGATCAGTCATGAGCGGGCACCTTCGGACCCTTCCCACTTATATAATATATATAGAAAGAAAAGATGTTGTAGTTGTTAGGGCCCGTGGACAAGTGGAATTCTTTTCTTATGCATCGGCTTATGCACAGTGGATAGCTGGTCATTCAATCCAAGCCGGCAAGGTGGAGAACTTAATATTTCATTAATGAATCTTGCCTTCTTTGTCCTCTTGAGTTGTGGAGAAACCGATGGATAACTTTGCGCCAAAGCCTTCTCCCACAACGTCACTTACCACCCTATCCACCGTGGACAAAATTGGGGCAATGACAGACAAAGCAGGTGAGAAAATATCTTGACGGTGAGTATCCGGAATCTCACCCGATTCACCCCGCTGATTCCCGGTATGTTCCACACAGAGTTGTCCACATGCAGCCAACCATTGTCCTAGCTTCTGGTTCCGAAATACGTTCTCAGCTTTTGTGGCAGGCGGCTGTTTCTCACGACGTGAAGGTGGCCCGGGTAGACGAGGATGCAATCAAACAATCGCTTTTGGCAGAGGGCGCTTCTCCACGGGATATCGCAGACGCTTTGGCCGAGGCAAAGGCGCGTAAGGTTTCAGCATCAATGCCAGATCGATTGGTTTTGGGGTGCGATCAAGTCTTAGCGTTTGGCGACAAGATTCTGTCAAAGCCATGCACGCCCAAAGAAGCGTTGGAGCATTTGCACCTCTTGCGGGGCCAGCGTCACCAGCTTTTGTCTGCAGCAGTTCTTTATGAGTAGGCAAAGCCGATTTGGCGCCATGTCGGGGTTGTTCGGCTTCATATGAGAGAGGCCTCCGACGACTGGCTAGCAGATTATGTGGAGCGCAACTGGGAGAGTATTCAGCACTCGGTCGGTAGTTATAAGCTGGAAGAAGAAGGCGTGCGGCTTTTCACCCGGATCGACGGAGATCACTTCAACGTTCTTGGCCTGCCTCTGCTGGAACTCTTGTCCTATCTCACTTTGCGGGGCACGTTACCGTCATGACTGAAAACCGGATACCATTGGCTGGCGTGATCGGAACGCCGATTGCACACAGTAAATCACCCAGACTGCATCAGCACTGGTTGCGACGATATGGGATCCGGGGGCACTATGTTCCGATGGAGATCGTGTCTGCTGATCTAGACGACGCCATCGCCATGCTGCCGAAATTGGGTTTTGTCGGAGTAAACGTAACCATCCCTCACAAAGAGCATATATTGAATGTGGCTGATCTGGTGTCAGATCGAGCTGCGGTTATGGGCTCAGCAAACACATTGATTTTTCGCGCTGACGGGAAAGTGCATGCAGATAATACCGATGGCTATGGGTTTTTAGAGAACCTGAAACAGGGTGCGCCTGATTGGGACGCCACATCTGGGCCTGCTGCCGTGATTGGTGCGGGCGGTGCAGCACGAGCAGTTATCTCGTCGCTTATCGATGCAGGCTGCCCAGAAATACGCCTTTCAAACAGAACCAAGACTCGTGCCGAAGGGTTGCGCCAAGAATTTGGCACCAAGGTTGAAGTCGTTGATTGGGTAACCGCTGGTAATATGCTGGACGGGGCGACGACGGTTGTAAATGCGTCTTCGCTCGGCATGACAGGAGCGGCAGAAATGCGTGTGCCACTTGATGCGCTGTCGAAGTCAGCCGTTGTGACCGATCTGGTTTACGCCCCTTTGGAAACACCTTTGTTGGCGTACGCGAAGTCGATCGGATGCCGAACAGTCGATGGGCTGGGCATGTTACTTCATCAAGCTGTGCCGGGGTTCGAGCGCTGGTTTGGCTTGCGCCCCGATGTGGACGATGAGTTGCGGCAGGCTGTTTTGCAGTGAGCCGTCCTTTCGTGATTGGGCTGACGGGTTCCATTGGCATGGGAAAATCCACGACAGCACAGATGTTTCGCGATTTAGGTATCCGGGTTTGGGACGCTGATAAAACTGTTCGCCAACTGTACCAGAAAAACGGACTGGCAGTGAAACCACTGGGAGATCTGCGACCAGATGCTGTCTTCAATGGTGCAGTTAGCAAGGAAGCTCTTTCAGAGTGGATCAAAAAAGACCCGACGGCCCTTAAGCAAATTGAGGCTGTTGTGCATCCACTTGTTGCGGAAAGCAGGCGCTATTTCCTTGATACCACAGAAGAAGACGTTGTTGTTCTGGATATCCCCCTACTGTTCGAGACGTCTGCCGAAGAAACAGCAGATTTCGTTGTTGTTGTATCTGTGGCGGAAGACGTACAGCGCCGCCGCGTGCTTGAGCGACCCGGCATGACGTTGGAAAAGTATGAGGCACTGAAATTGAAACAGATGCCCGATGCAGAGAAGCGGGCGCGGGCAGACTATGTCATCGACACATCCAGTCTTGAAGCTGCCAAAGCTGGCGTTCATGATGTGATTGAGCAGATAAAAAACAGGCAAAAAAATGCGCGAGATTGTTCTTGATACCGAGACAACGGGGCTTGATCCAAACACGGGAGATAGAATTGTTGAGATCGGCGCGGTGGAGCTGCAAGGGCACATGCCGACTGGCGAGACCTATCACCAGTACATTTTTCCAGAGCGATCTGTACCACAAGAGGCGATAGACGTTCACGGTCTGAACGATGCCTTTTTGCGCGACAAGCCGGTGTTCAAGAGGGTAGCTGAGGGGTTTATCGACTTCATCGGTGACGCCAAGCTGGTGATCCACAACGCATCTTTTGATATGAAGTTTTTGAACGCCGAATTGAAATGGGCTGGTCTGCCACCCATCCCTTGGGAACGCGCTGTGGATACTCTTGAAATTGCGCGAAAAAAGTTTCCAGGCTCTCCGGCATCGCTTGATGCGCTTTGCCGTCGGTACGGTATTGATAATTCAGCCCGCACACTGCACGGTGCCTTGCTCGACAGTGAAATTTTGGCAGATGTGTATCTTGAGCTTATTGGTGGGCGTCAGCCAGATTTGGTTCTTTCGCCAGACAGAGTTGCGACGGCTTCCAGCCAATCCATCGAAGTTTGGCGCCCAACAAAACGCCCAAAACCGCTTCCACCCCAGATCACGTCAGAAGAATCGGCCGCCCATGCCGCCTTTGTCGACGCCATGGGACAAGACGCATTGTGGCGCAGGCTTAATTAGCGACCGGCGCGTCGGCTTGTGCCTTCTGGCGCTGGGCAAGTTGTTGGCGATAAAGCTGAACAAAGTCGATGTTATCCAGATTGAGCGGAGGAAAGCCACCATCGCGCGTTACGTCGCTGACAATGCGGCGGACGAAAGGGAAAAGCATCCGAGGGCATTCAATCATCAAGAACGGGTGAAGCTGCTCGTCAGAGATGTTGTCGATCTGGAACATCCCGCCGTACTCAAGCTCCATTGCGAAAAGGACATCTTCGGTACCCTTATTCTTTGAGGTGATGTTAAACTTTGAGATGACTTCATACTGATTGTCTGTACCGCCTTTGCGACCGTCCAAAGCAACTTGAACCTGAATATCCGGCTGAATCTGCCCTTTCACCGGCTTTTGTGACATGATGTTTTCAAAAGACAGATCGCGGATGAACTGTCCGATAATTTTCATCTGTGGCAATTGAGGCTGTTCAGGTGCAGCGCCATTTTCGTTTTCGGCCATGTCGGTCTCCGGTTGGGGAATCTTGAAATCGAAGGGGTGTTATCAGAGCCACGGTGCGTGCTCAATCCCGGGTCCAGCCTGATGGGCCGTTTTGCGGTTTTGGTTTGATCTCTTCGTACTCAGCGTCGATCACTGAAGGGTCTTGTGGCTGTTGTGGCTGTCCGTAATGAACGCTTTCAACGGTAACCTTTGATCGGATGAATTGGTAAAGCTTGCGCCGAATGCCAGGCACCATCAGGGCAAATCCAATCGCATCTGTAAAAAACCCAGGTGTCAAAAGAAGTGCCCCTGAAAAAAGGACCATCGCGCCATGCGCCAGCGGCTCGGTCGGATCACGCAGGTCTTCAAATGAACCGCGTAGTTGCGCCAGTACCGCCAACCCTTGGCTGCGCACAAGAAATGTTCCCAAAGCAGCGGTCAGGATCACAATTGCGAGTGTCCACCAAAGGCCTATAAACCCGCCTACTTGTATAAAAAGCGCGATTTCAATCAGTGGAACAATCAAGAACAGCAAAAATAAGCGCATTTGAACCTCTTCGTCGCAGACCATCCAGTAGACTCGGTGGCCTCTCCGCCCTACATATGTGCTTTGATAAACCAAAACCCAAGCTTTTGACCCCCGAGAGGATAAATGAGCTCATCTTTGATCCAGTTGCTGGTGCTTGCGGGCATAGCCGTTTTTTTGATTTTGCGCCTGCGCAGCGTACTTGGCACGCGCGACGGGTTCGAGAAGCCTCCTGTCACGGGGCCGTCACCCTCGCGGGGTCGCCCTGAGTTCGATGTCATCGAAGGCGGACCTGATCACGACATCATCGATCATGTTGACGATGGGTCGAACAGTGCGAAATCTCTGGCTGCCATGAAGATGGCCGAGCCGGGCTTTATGGTTGGCACCTTTCTTGAAGGGTCGCGCGGCGCTTATGAGATGATTTTGATGGCGTTTGAAAATGGCGACCTGTCTGATGTGCGCAATTTTCTGTCAGATGATGTTGCCGAGACGTTGCAGTCGGTAATCGACCAGCGTGAAGAACAGGGCCTGACTGTCGAGGCAAATTTTGTTGGTGTGCGTGAAGTTTCGCTTAAGGAGGCGGATTTTGATCGGTCGACGAGCGAAGGTGAGGTTACCGTTCGTTTTGTCGGTGAACTGACATCGGTTGTAAAGAACGCCGATGGCGAGGTTGTTGAAGGTAACGCGAATGAAATCAAGCGTCAGCGCGATGTATGGACGTTTGCCCGCGTCATGGGATCCGATGATCCAAACTGGCAGCTTGTTGCCACCGGTGAATGATGCGCATTGGTCTTGGCGTATTTCTTGCAGCACTAATCATGTCTGTACAGGCCAGCGCTGAGACCAAGCTGCTTGACTGGGCTGACCTGCACGGCTGGCACAGTGATGATCATGCTGAAGCCTTTGATGTATTTCTGCAGACATGCCGGGATATGAAAGAGGGTGACTGGCCAGCGGTCTGTGCGATGGCTTCCAAGCAGTCCGATCCGCGTCAGTACTTTGAGGCCTTCTTTCGTCCGGTGTTGATTACCGACGAAACTGAGCCTCTTTTTACCGGATACTATGAGCCGGAATTGGTTGGGTCTCGCTTTCAAACCGCAAAATATCGCTATCCCCTTTATCGCCGACCTGACGACGCGCCCGCCGGCCAGTGGCTTTCTCGGCGCGAGATCGAAACGTCTGGTGTGCTGGAAGACCGTGGACTGGAAATCGCTTGGCTGGAAAGCCCTGTTGAGAAGTTCTTCCTGCAAATCCAAGGATCTGGACGGATTAAGCTGACAGATGGCTCGCATCTGCGCGTTGGTTATGGCGGCAAGAACGGTCATCCTTACCGGTCGGTAGGAAAAGAACTGGTGCGCCGTGGCATTTTTGAAGAGCATCAGGTCTCGGCGCAAGTGATCCGAAGTTGGGTCGATGACAACCCGGACGCAGGAGCCGAGTTGCTGCACCACAATCCATCTTACGTTTTTTTTCGCGAAGTGACGCAGGTGCCAGCAGACAAGGGCCCGCTTGGTGCGATGAACCGATCTATCACAGGCGGGCGCTCGATTGCCGTTGATCCAGAATACGTTCCTTTAGGCGCCCCTGTTTGGGTTGAGAAGGACGGCAAAACGCCCATTCGCCGACTTATGGTTGCTCAGGATACCGGTTCTGCGGTGAAAGGTGCGCAGCGGGCCGACATATTCTATGGCACTGGCAAAGATGCGGGCCGAAAGGCGGGGCGAATCCGTGATGGCGGACGCATGGTGGTGCTTTTGCCGATCCAAGAGGCGTTGGCGCGCGTCGACGGCACGTTATGAGCCGAAAACCAAGGGGCCTACGCCCTGATGAAGAAGCGCTTTGGCAGCAAGTGGCGCGTACCACGACACCGATGTCAGGTCGACCAAAACCCAGCCTTTTAGCGAAATCAGCGACGAAAAAGGCACCAGCTGCTGGCCCAAGAGCACCGATTGAAACTTTTCGGGTTGGAGGCAAGACATCGACAGCCCCTGCAAGACACAATCTTGCGCCAAGCGTGTCACACCGCATCGCTGAAACACCGTTACGGATGGATAAGCGCGCGTTTTCGCGGATGAAGCGCGGCAAAGCCTCGCCCGAAGGTCGCATCGACCTTCACGGCATGACAGCGGCTGCGGCGCATATTGCGCTGACATCCTATCTTCTGCATGCCTATTCTGATGGGAAACGGTTGGTGTTGGTGATCACCGGAAAGGGGCGAAAATCAGCCAATTCAGGACCTATCCCAACTCCTACCGGGATCTTGCGGCACGAACTTCCAGATTGGGTGTCTCAGCCGCCGCTCGACCAGATCGTCTTGCAGATTACTCAGGCGCATCAGCGCCACGGCGGATCAGGTGCTTTTTACGTCTATCTCGCCCGAAACCGTTAAACGCGGTCGCGCTTTTTCAACGGCGATCCAGACAAGCGCTATGGCAAACACGAAATAGGCGGCATAGGCCAGCATCTGGTCGGGAAAATCATACCCCAGGTCGATAAGTGCCCCTGATATTCCAGGCCCGACGGCAGAGCCTAATACCATCACGCTGGTTGAGACCGCTTTAATCGACCCGATGTAGCGCGTGCCGAAAAATTCTGCCCAAAACGCTGCTGGAACTGTCGCCTGGACCCCTGCCCCAACCCCAAAGAACATGAAGCCGATCGCGACGCCGAACAAGCTGTCTGAAAGCGCTATGACGACAAATGCCAAGACGAACGGGACAAGATAAAGCTGGATCAACCGTGCACTGCCGAAGCGGTCAATCAGCTGGCCCGAGATCAGCATGAAAGTGACTGAAACCGTGGTCAGCAACGGCAGAAGCGCCAGATATTCAACCAGCGAAAAGCCCTTTACCCCGGCGATGTGCACCTGCTGGAAGAAAAGTGCTGTGCCCCATGCGGGCGGGCCAAGCAGCATTGGCATCAGCAGCCAGAAGAACGGTGAAGCCAAAACGTCTTTGCGAGTCCAGTGTTTTGCATCCATGCCCAGCGCGTTGGAGCTTTCGGCATGTGACTGGGGTGTTCGCTCGGCTGACAAAAGCCACAGGACTAAAGGTAATGTCACGATAATAAGCGCAGCCGCCAAAACCCAAAGCGACCGCCATTCAAACGTCTCCAGCAAGGATGCAAAAAGGACCGGGAAAAGTGCGGTTCCAAGAGCAAATCCAATCGCGGAAATTGAAAGTGCCAGCCCCCGCCGCGCCACAAACCACCGCGCCATGGCCGTAACGGCAAGCTGGCTCATCATCCCCTGCCCTAGAAAGCGCAGCAAAAAGACGATCACGGCCAGTCCGATCAGCCAGGAATTTACTGACATCCAAACGCAGGTTAGCGCTAAAGCTGGCATCACCACCCAGGCAAGTACGCGCACGCGGAAATAATCGGTCACGGCACCGGCCCAGAACATGACAATGGCCGATGCCGTTGTGGCGACCGTATAAACTGCCCCCCATTGCCCGTCGCTCAGGCCGTAGGCCGCCATGATTTGTGCGGCGAAAAGTGACACGAAGAACGTCTGCCCATAGGACGATGAGAACGAGAGCACCATACCAGCGCTCAGAAAACGGAAATTCGCTTGAATGAAGCTCAACATAGTGCCTGTCTCTGCCTATTTGTGCGCCAAGGTAAGAGGAATTCGTAAGCGTTGATAAATGTCAGTGTCGCGTGGGTGTGCATATGCACAATGGCCTCAAAATTCAGGAGGCTAAGATGAAAGCTTGGATTATTGCGGTACTTGCCGCTTTTTCCCTTCAGGCATGTGTTGAAGAAGGGACTTACCCGCTTACAGGCGAAGAGTGTTCAGAAGACGATCCTGTGCTGGACATGGATGCCGCAGATTGCACCATTCCTGGAAGCGGAATCTGACGCCTAAAGCACATACCGGCTCATGTCAGA
>JABDJX010000281.1 GCA_013003245.1 Silicimonas sp.
CAGGTCCACATGAAACGCGGCCCAAAGGCACGGCCGCACATGCCATAGTTGCCCGCCCCGTAAGATCCGCCGATGACCATCGTCACCTTGGGCACCTTGCTGGTTGAGACCGCCGTGACAAGCTTGGCCCCGTGCTTGGCAATACCTTCCGCCTCGTATTTCTGCCCGACCATAAATCCGGTGATATTTTGCAGGAAAACAAGCGGAATTTTTCTTTGTGAACAAAGCTCTACAAAGTGCGCGCCTTTCAAGGCGCTTTCCGAAAACAGCACACCGTTGTTGGCGATGATGCCTACAGGGATGCCGTCGATATGGGCAAAACCACAAACAAGAGTTTCGCCAAAACGCGCCTTGAACTCGGAAAACCGCGAGCCATCAACGATGCGGGCGATGATCTCTTTGACGTCAAAGGGTTTGCGCTTGTCCGCAGGAATGATCCCCATGATCTCTGCCTGCTCATAGAGCGGCGGTTCAGAAGCTTGGCGGACAACCGTCTGTGCCGCAGAGATGTTGAGGTGCGCGACGATATCGCGGGCAATCGCCAGCGCATGCGCGTCGTCTTCCGCCAAATGATCAGCCACACCCGACAGCCGCGTGTGCACATCGCCACCACCCAGCGCTTCTGCGGTCACCACCTCGCCCGTCGCGGCTTTGACCAAAGGTGGACCGCCCAGAAAGATCGTGCCTTGTTCTTTGACGATGATCGACTCGTCCGCCATCGCCGGGATATAGGCTCCGCCCGCCGTGCATGATCCCATGACCACCGCGATCTGTGCGATGCCTTGCGCCGACATGTTGGCCTGATTGAAAAAAATGCGCCCGAAATGGTCGCGATCCGGGAAGACCTGATCCTGATTGGGAAGGTTCCCGCCGCCCGAGTCGACAAGGTAGACACAGGGTAGCCGGTTCTCTGCCGCGATCTCTTGGGCGCGCAGGTGCTTTTTTACGGTGAGCGGGTAATAGGTGCCGCCTTTGACAGTCGCATCGTTGCAAACAATTACGCAATCGCGGCCGGATACCTTGCCAACACCGGCAATCATTCCCGCACCGGGCGCATCGCCATCGTACATGTCGTGGGCCGCTGTCACGCCGATCTCAAGAAACGGCGCTCCAGGATCGAGCAAGGTTTGCACGCGATCCCTTGGCAGCAGTTTGCCACGAGAAAGGTGACGTTTGTGCGCACGCTCGCTCCCGCCCGCCATGGCCAGTTCAGCGGCGTCCTGCGCAGTCTGGCGCTGCTCTGCCATCGCCGCCGCATTGGCTTTGAAGTCGTCGCTTTGCGGCGAGATTGAGGAGGACAGAACAGCCATTACTGGGTTTCCTCAAAAAGCTCGCGCCCGATCAGCATGCGGCGGATTTCGCTCGTTCCAGCCCCGATCTCGTAAAGCTTGGCATCGCGCAAAAGACGTCCTGTGGGGTAGTCGTTGATATACCCGTTACCGCCCAGTATCTGGATCCCCTCAAGGGCAACTTGTGTTGCCTTTTCAGCGGCATAAAGGATGCAGCCAGCAGCGTCCTTGCGCGTGGTTTCCCCCCGGTCACAGGCAGCGGCAACCGCATAGACATAGGCCCGGCAGGCGTTTGTCGTTGTGTAAATGTCTGCCATCTTGCCCTGCATCAACTGGAACTCGCCAATCGGCTGGCCGAACTGTTTGCGCTCGTGGATATAAGGCACCGTCACATCCAAGACGGCGGCCATGATACCCAGCGGGCCAGCTGCCAGAACCACACGTTCGACATCAAGGCCCGACATCAGGATTTTGACGCCCTGCCCTTCTTCGCCCAGCACGTTCTCAAACGGCACCTTGCAGTCTTTGAAGACCAGCTCGCCCGTGTGAGAGCCGCGCATGCCAAGCTTATCGAGCTTCTGGGCTACCGAGAAACCGACCATCTTTTTTTCGATGATAAAAGCAGTGATGCCCTTGGACCCTGCGTCAGGATCGGACTTGGCATAGACAACAAGCGTGTCCGCATCCGGCCCGTTGGTGATCCACATTTTCGAGCCGTTCAGCACGTAATGGTCGTTTCGCTTTTCGGCGCGCAGCTTCATGCTAACAACGTCCGATCCCGCGCCGGGTTCGGACATGGCAAGTGCGCCGACCGAGGTACCGGCGATCAATCCGGGCAGAAACTTTGCCTTTTGCTCGGCATCCCCCCATCGGGCCAGCTGGTTCACGCAAAGGTTCGAGTGCGCGCCGTAAGACAGCGCCACAGACGCCGAGGCACGGGTCAACTCCTCGATGACCACCGCATGCGCGAGATACCCCATCCCCACGCCACCATCTGCTTCGGGCACAGTGATGCCGTTCAGACCCAATTCGCCAAGCTTGGGCCAGATATCCATCGGGAACTGATCGTTTGCGTCGATCTCGGCCGCGCGCGGGGCGATTTCGTCCTGAGCAAAGCGGCGCACCATGTCGCGTAGCGCATCGATGTCTTCGCCCAATCCGAAATTCAAACTGTGGTCGAACATGTTCGGGATCCTCCACTTTCCAATCTGGCGTAGCGCAAAGCGTATGACCAGCCTTTGATTGTGCGGTAGTCAAGCGGGCCTATACTAAGCGTACCGATAAAGAGAAGATGCTATGACATTCACGCCACTTTCGCCTGCTCTGATGAAAGAACGACTTGCGCCGCCGTCCAGTGGCCCCGTCAGATTGCTGATCGACACCGACACGGCAAACGAGATCGATGACCAGTACGCGCTTGCCTGGGCGCTTTTGTCGCCCGAACACATGACCGTTGAGGCTGTCACCGCTGAGCCGTTTTCCTTTGCGCATCATCAGCCAGAGCTTTTGGCCGCCGAACGTGCGTTGAAAAGTGGGGACGCGCAACAAATGCATCTGGTCGGCGGACTTCAGGGCTGGTTGGAGCGACTGCATGCGCAAGGCCGACGGGCGGCGGACCTTGAATTCACCCTGCCGCCTGAGGGCATGGAGCTGAGTTTTCAGGAGATCTGCCGGGTCTACGAAAAGCTGCGGATGGACCCTGCGGGCAAGGTGTTTCGTGGCGCGCCGCGCTACATGGAACATGCAGAAGACATCGTGGAGTCTGAGGCTGTCGAGACGATCATCAGGCTTGCCAAATCTGGCGATGCACCGCTTTACATCGCGGCGATGGGCTGCGTGACCAACATCGCGGCCGCACTTTTGAAAGCGCCCGAAATTGCAGAGCGAATCGTGGTGATCTGGACGTCCGCCTATCCCTCGACCGCGCCGCACTGTAACCGGCCGTCTTTGAACCTTGTGCAGGACCTGCACGCCTCGCGGATCATTTTCGACAGCGGCGTGCCGCATGTGTACCTGCCGGGGTATCACGTCGGCGCGCAGCTTAAGATCTCGCGCCCCGAAATGGAGGCTTTCGTGAAGGGGCGCGGGGCGATTGGCGATTACCTTTGGCACCTTTTCACCAACAATCCGCTGCACGTGATGTTCGCCATCACCGATGCGCCCCGCCGCACGTGGGTGATCTGGGATATCATCTGCATCGCCTGGCTGATCGACCCCGACTGGGTGCCGACGCATCTGACGACCTCGCCCATTCTGGACGACGGCCTTTACTGGCGAAAGGATCCAAGCCGGCACATGATGCGTGAGGCACATGACGTGCAACGCGATGAAATCTTTCTGGATTTTTACGACAAGCTTGCGGCTGCGGCTACGTAAAGTCGCGCCGGTCCAGATGATCGCGCATTTGTACGTGGCCCAGAATATCCATGCCGGCCCAACTCGCGAACTCGGTCAAAACGCCTGCCACATCGCCAGGCACCAGAACGAAGTGATGCTCCAGCCCGTGCGCCATCACGGTCGCAATGACGTCTTCAAGGCTGGCGGTCTGGCCGTCGATGGTCAAGTCCTCCAACCATCCCCTGCAGCCCGTGAACCCATTTGGATCACGCCCCGCAACGCGCGCCGTCATGCCGAAATAGGCGCTTGCATTTCGCGCCACGCGAAAGAGCGTCACCGGCCCGTCGCGAAAGATCAGATCGCTGATGGCACCATAGATCGGCCCCTCTTCGGTGCCGCGCCCGATCATCGGGTGGTTGATCCATTTCGCTCCGTGATCGTCGGCCAGATAAAGCGGCCCACCGCCGCCGTGCCAGACAAGCAGTTGCCCCGCTTCCAGATCGGGCTCTGTCATATCCAGCAGATAGCCGACACGGCCCGTGACCGAGCGCGCGACCAACTGGGTAATCGCGCCCAACACGTCGCCTTCTGAGGCGACGGGCAGGTTGTGCACCTCTTCCAGCCACGTGAACGCAGCGCCCGGATGCATGCCAGGGTCTTGTTGCAACGCGGGCCAGTCGCTGACTGCGAGCGCGTCGTAGCCGCCTGCTTCCGCCATGTCCCTCAACGCCAAGGCCGCCCGCGCCGTCAGAAACATTTGCGCACTTGAAACGCCCGACACCTGTGCCGCTTTTGACATCTCGGTCACTTGGTTGAAAACCCGTGCCGCATCCACCGCAGCCATACGCGCGGTCAACTCGTGGATGTCGTGGTGCGCCACCTCGACACCCAGGCGGGCGCGCAACTCAGAGGTCGAAACCTCCATGTTGTAAAACGTCATCGCCAACCCGCCGATGACCCCTATGCGCGCACCTTCAAGCGCTTTGGCTGCCTTGATCGCGCGCAACGTGCTGGCCAAACGGGCCTGAAGAGCCGCGCTTTCGGGCGCGCCGTGATACCATTGCGCAGGGCGTTTTGAGAGGTCGCGCACCTGCCGTGCGATGGACATCGACATGTTGAGCGAGACGAAATTGTTGAGCTGCACATCACCGGTGCGCACAGGTTCTGGCACCGACCAAAAGCCGCACCAGAAAGGCGAGGCCGCCACCGCGCGCGCCACATCTCCCATAGTGAAACCGCCGTGCAGAAGAAGCACAAAATCAATACCTTGCGCCGCAAAGTCGTTCAGGATGGCCTGTGTTTCCTGTCCATTCATCGGGATGTCAGAAGCGATATGCAAAGTCACGCCATGATCGTCACAAAGCGCACCAAGCGCCTTTTCAGCGGCCCTCCAAACCCGGTGTTTTTCCGGGAAGTAGCTGGGCAATGATGCACGGATCAAGCCGATTTTCATGGGGTATGCTCCTTAAATCCGCAAATAGCCGCCATCGACGACCAGCGATGTGCCCATCACGTATTTGGCCATGTCAGAGGCAAGAAAAACGCAGGTGTCGGCCACGTCTTCCGGCTCACCCCAACGCCGCGCCGGGATCATGTCCAGATACTCCTCGCCGGTTTCGGTGCCAATAACAGGATCATCTTCGGTGTTCATCTTGGTGCGCATAATACCGGGGTTCACGTTGTTGACGCGAATGCCCATCGGCCCCAACTCGTCTGCCAGCGAATACGTCAGCAACCGCACAGCGCCTTTGGTCATGTTGTAGTGCGAAAATCCACCCGTGCCGCGCATGCCTGCGATGGAACACAGATTGATAATGACCCCCGATTTTCGTTTGACCATAGCGCGCGCGGCAATTTGCGAGCCGAAGAACACGCTTTTCACGTTCACGTCGATCATCCGCTGAAACGTCTCTTCGGTCGCTTCCAAGATCGGCTCTTTCTCCAAAATACCCGCGTTGTTCACCATGATGTCCAGCCCACCCCAGCCCTCGGCCTCGGCCACAACCGCCTCAAGATCGCTGATCCGGCTTACATCGCACGCCACGAACTTGGCCATCCCCGGCGTCTTTGCGTTGATCGCCTCGACCACGGGTGTTCCGCCATCGCGCCCGGCTGGCGTGCGCGCGGCCACGATGACCCTGGCCCCTTGGGCGACAAAACCTTCCGCAATGGCCCGGCCAAGCCCGCTTGAGCCCCCTGTGACGATGGCAATTTTATCTTTCAAAAGCATGTCGTTGGCTCCTTTTCAGATCACCCAAAGCGTGGATGCGGGCAAATGGATCGTCAATGCGCCGCCTTTCGCAAAGGCTTCAATCTCGTTTGGATTGACCACTGCTTCGACCTCGGTCTCAGCCACCCGCAGCTTAACCCGCGTCTGAGTGCCAAGGTACATGATGTCGTCTATCTTCGCCGTCAGCGTGTTTTCCGCCCCCGGACCGATACGCACATTCTCAGGCCGAAAGGTGAGTTTTCCCGCGCCTGCTGTGGCCCCTTCAGGCAAAGTCAAAGGGCCAAGCGGGCTTTGAAAAACATGCCCGTCCGACGTGCCATCAATAAAGTTGTGCCCGCCAAAGAACCGCGCTGTCGCCTCGTCTACGGGGCGTTTGTAAAAGACGTCTGGTTCGGCATATTGCTTCATCTGGCCGTCCAAAATCAGCGCCACGCGATCAGCAAGCACCACCGCTTCTTCCTGATCGTGGGTGACGAAAATCGTGGTGATTCCCATGTCTTGCTGCAAGGACCGGATCAGATCGCGCATCTCAAACCGCAGGTGGGCGTCGAGGTTCGACAGCGGC
>JABDJX010000292.1 GCA_013003245.1 Silicimonas sp.
AGATTGTTGATTATCGATGCTTCCGATCTGTGGCACATTGATGACCTACCGAGGGGGCTCCATTGAAAAAACGCGTTCTTGCAGTCGCTACCCTGTTTTTGATGTCCATCGCCGCTGCATGGGCCGAAACGCCTATTCTCTCTGCCCCGGATGCCAAGCAACAGATTGAAGCGGGTGAGTTGATCTTGCTCGACATTCGCACGCCGCAGGAATGGCGCGAAACCGGTTTGGCGAAGGGTGCGTGGCCGGTGTCGATGCACTCCCGCGATTTTGGCACACGTCTGCAAGCCATCCTTGCCGTCTATCCCCCTGAACAAATTGCGTTGATCTGTGCGGTTGGCGGGCGCACTGGTCGTGTCACTGCCATTTTGGAGCAAAACGGGATTGCAGGGATTGTCGACGTGTCCGAAGGGATGATGGGCAACCGGCGCGGTCCCGGCTGGATCAAGCGCGGTCTGGACGTTGTGACCTTGGACGAGGCTCAGGCAGCCTATGACGACGCGTCGGCCAACTGGTAAAAAGCCCTCGCTTGCGCAGATGCCCCACTTAGTATTCCCTGCCGATCATGTTTCAAACCTTTACCGCCACCACAAACCCCGAACAGGGCCCGCCGCGACTGGCTGCGTTACGCGAGGCGATGGATCACGCCGGGTTCGATGCCTTTATCGTCCCACGCGCCGATGCGCATCAGGGCGAGTATGTGCCGCCCTCAGACGAGAGGTTGGCGTGGCTGACCGGGTTTACCGGGTCGGCTGGTTTTGCCGCGATCACGCAAGACATCGCAGGTGTTTTTATCGATGGACGCTATCGCCTGCAGGTGCGTGCTCAGGTGGCTGAGGCGTTTACCCCGGTGCATTGGCCAGAGACCAAGCTTGGGCCTTGGCTTTTGGAGCACATGGACGATGGTGCCATCGTCGGGTTTGATCCTTGGCTGCATTCGTCCGAGGAGATTGTCACGCTTCGAAAAGCGGTTGGAGCTGCACTGGAACTGCGTGCCACTTCCAATCTGGTGGATGAGGTATGGAACGACCGCCCTGCCCCGCCTAACGCGCCTGCCCGCCGGCAAGAGATCGAATTTGCGGGTGAGAAATCCGGCGACAAACGTGTCCGCATGGCCGCCATCTTGAAGGAGGCCGGTCAAAGTGCTGCCGTTCTGACCCTGCCCGACAGCATTTGCTGGCTGCTCAATATCCGCGGCCGCGACATTCCTCGTAATCCTGTGGTTCTGGCCTTTGCAATCCTGCAGGCAGACGCTCGGGTGCAGCTCTTTGCTGAGCCGTCAAAGTTTGAGGCACTTGGTCCCGACCCAAATATCGATATCGCCCCGATGACTGACTTCGCGGCCGCCTTGACCAAGTTGGAAGGCCCCGTTCGCGTGGACCGAAAGACCGCGCCTATTGCGGTGAGCCAGATTCTGGAATCCGCTTGCATTGATATCGCATGGGGCGATGACCCCTGTATCCTGCCCAAAGCCTGCAAGAACGACGCCGAGATTGCTGGCGCGCGTGAGGCGCATCTGCGCGACGCCGCGGCCATGGTCGAATTTCTCGCATGGTTCGATCGCGAAGCTCCTAAGGGCGGTTTGACCGAAATAGACGCGGCCACGGCACTTGAAGGATTTCGCGCCGGCACCAACACGTTGCAGGATATCTCGTTTGAAACCATTTCGGGGGCGGGTCCGAACGGGGCGATTGTCCACTACCGCGTGACGGAAGAGACGAACCGCGCAATCAAGGAAGGCGAGCTTTATCTTGTCGACAGCGGCGGTCAGTACCTTGACGGTACCACCGACATTACCCGCACCTTGGTTGTGGGCACACCAACGGACGAACAAATTGAGTGCTTCACCCGCGTGTTGCAAGGAATGATCGCCATCTCGACCGCACGTTTCCCACGCAGCGTGGCCGGACGCGACATTGACGCTTTGGCGCGCGCGTCACTGTGGCGTGCCGGGCTTGATTATGACCACGGCACCGGCCACGGCGTTGGGTCGTTCTTGTCGGTACATGAGGGACCGCAACGGATTTCTCGCATAGCAGATGTGCCGTTCAAGGAAGGAATGATCCTGTCAAACGAACCCGGTTACTACCGTGAAGGCGCTTTCGGCATCCGGATTGAGAACTTGATTGTGGTGCAAAAGGCAGCCCGTTTGGGCGACGACCGCGATCACCTGGACTTTGAAACGCTCACTTTCGTGCCAATTGACCACCGCCTGATCGCGACAGACATGCTTGCCCCGTGGGAGCGCGACTGGATCAACAGCTATCACGCAAAGGTCCGCGACAAAGTTTCCGGGCGCGTCAAAGGTGAGGCGCTGGCTTGGCTGGAAGAGGCCACAAAGCCGATCTGATCCGATCACATGACAATGTCATGTTCATGGCCTATGTAGTGCGGGGAAAGCGAAGGAATTCACATAATGGCAGACGATATCACGATAAAACCAGCAGATGGCACTTGGGTCGTCCGCGCGGGTGGCGCGGTACTTGGTGAAAGCGAGAAAGCTTTGGAAGTGTCGCAAGGTGATGACGTTACGGTCTATTTTCCCAAGGCCGATATCGCCACTGTTTTTCTGGATGCCTCGGATAAAACTGAAAGCTTCCCGCTTGGCGAGGCAACGTTTTATTCGATTGTTACCAAAAGCACGACGTTGCAGAATTCGGCATGGAGCTTTGAAAGCCCCATCGATGGCGGATCAGAGATTACGGGTTATCTTGCGTTTGAAACCGGTGATTTGGTGGCGGTCGAAAAGCTTTAACTGTG
>JABDJX010000299.1 GCA_013003245.1 Silicimonas sp.
CTGGGGCTCTGCCCCAGACCCCGGGATATTTTCACCAAGAAGAACGTGTAGCGGTTTGAGGCCGAGGTCTCTGGATCTTCCCTTCGCCTTAGGCCATACCTTCATCAAACCAAACGAGGGTCCGACATGGGCATTCTGAATACGCTACTTCGCGCTGCCACGTGGTGGAATGGCTCTACGCTCAATACGCAGTTTTATACCTGGCGTAAGGGCAAAAAAGTGGGCGAAGATGCCGAAGGCAACGCGTACTACCAGTCAGACGCGGGCAAACGTTGGGTTATTTTCAACGGGTTGAGCGAAGCCAGCCGGGTCAGCCCGGAGTGGCACGGGTGGTTGCACCATACATGGGATGAACCGCCAACCGAGAAGCCGCTGGCAAAGAAGGCGTGGGAAAAGCCGCATGTTGAAAACCTGACAGGAACGGCTGCAGCCTATGCGCCCTCTGGGTCGATCCGCAAGGCAGAGCCAGTGGCACGGTCGGATTACGAGGCATGGTCTCCGGAGTAGCACGAGATGGCTGAACACAATTACGCGGAAGTTTTGACAGGCGCTGGCGTGCTGGTGATTGCCGCTGGGTTTTTAACCTATATGGCGCAGGTTGGCGGCGTGGGGGTTGGGAGCGCGGGCGATGCGACCTATTCCGCGTCATTTCGCTCTGCCGAGGGGATTGGCATAGGCACCGACGTGCGTCTGGCGGGGGTCAAGGTGGGCAGCATCCTGAATATGGAACTCGACCCACAGACATTTCGCGCCGAAACCAGTTTCACGGTTCAAAACGATGTGGCCTTGCCCGAAGATACGGCGGTTGTTGTTTCGTCCGAAGGGCTTTTGGGCGGCAGCTTTCTTGAGATTTTGCCCGGTGGGTCTGATTTCACCCTTGATCCTGGCAGCGAGATTGAAGACACGCAAAGTTCGGTTTCGATCGTGCAGCTTTTGCTGAAGTTCGTCTCTGGCGGGGACGAATGAGAATTGCCATCGCTTTGATGTGCTTTGCGTGGCCTGCGTTTGGGCAGGGTACGATCATCACAACCCCAAACGATGGGTCACAAGGCGCCATCGTAACCACCCCGAACGACGGAACGCAGGGTACGATAATCATATCGCCTGTTGACGGCTCTGAGACCGTTTTACCGGATGTCAAAGAAGACGAGGTGCGCGCTGCCAGTGGCACCGGCGCCGAATTGCGCGGGCTTGATAAAACCTCTGGTACAGTCACGCCGTTCAGCATCGCGGTCGGAGAGACGGCTGCCGTGGGGCGGCTGGAAGTGACCTTGGGCGAGTGCCGCTATCCCGAAGACAATCCGACTGGCGAGGGGTATGCGTGGCTGACGATCCTCGATCCAAATCGCGAAAACGTCTTGTTTGATGGCTGGATGGTGGCCTCAAGCCCGGCGCTTAATGCGCTGGATCATGCGCGCTATGACGTCTGGGTTATTCGCTGCACCACGGCCTGAGGGTCGGTTTCCAACGGGATTGCATGAATGTCGGCAGGGCGGCTCAAGGCCTCGGCCAGCCGTTTGTGGTAGGCAGCGCGCGGGATTTCGACTGCTCCGAGTGAGGCCAGATGCGGTGTCAGGAACTGCGTGTCAAAGAGCGTAAATCCGGTGCGGCGCAAGTGGTCGACGGCAAATGCCAGCGTCATTTTCGACCCATCGGTGGCGGCAGAGAACATGCTTTCTCCAAAGAACGCGCCGCCGATTGTCAGGCCGTACATGCCGCCGATCAGCGAGTTGCCCCGCCAGACACCAAAGGCATGGGCGTAACCCGCCACATAAAGTTGCGACATCAGATCGCGGATCGTGTCGTTGATCCATGTCTCATCACGGGCCGCGCATCCGTCGACGATTTCATCAAAGGCCACATCAAGCGTTGCCGTCACTTCGCCTTGCCGCATGCGGCGTGCAAGGCTGCGTGAGAGGTGGAGGCCGTCCAATGGCAGGATGCCGCGATACTGTGGATCGACCCAATAGACCTCGGGATCGTCGCGCGTCTCTGCCATGGGAAAAATACCAGAGGCATAGGCACCAAGCAGCAGTTCCGGGGTCAGACGGCGATCACTCATGGTTGAAGCGTATCGCAGGGCTCCTCAGGATTCGAGGTTTTCGTCAAGCCATTGCTCAAGCCAGTGGATATTGTAATTGCCGGTCAGCACCGCCTCTTCCTGCAAAAGCGCATGGAAAAGCGGCACCGTGGTGTCGATGCCATCCATGATCAACTCGCCCAAGGCACGCGACAGGCGGGCCAATGCCTCGGGTCGGTCGCGCCCGTGCACGATCAGCTTGCCGATCAGCGAGTCATAGTAGGGCGGGATCGAATAGCCGTCATACATCGCGCTATCCATGCGCACGCCCAAACCGCCCGGCGCGTGGTACTGCGTGATGCGGCCCGGCGATGGGGAGAAGTTCGGCAACTTCTCGGCATTTATCCTGATTTCAATGGCATGGCCGTTGATCTTAAGGTTGTCTTGGGTGAATGACATTGGCAGACCAGCGGCCACGTTGATTTGCTCGCGCACCAGATCGACGTCGAAAATACCCTCGGTCACCGGGTGTTCGACCTGCAGGCGGGTGTTCATTTCGATGAAATAGAACTCGCCATCTTCATAGAGAAATTCGATCGTGCCTGCGCCAATATAGTTGATCTCGGCGACAGCATCAGCGCAGACCTTGCCGATCCGCGCGCGGGTCTCGGCATCGATTGCGGGGCCGGGGGCCTCTTCAAACACCTTCTGGTGGCGGCGTTGCAGCGAACAGTCGCGCTCGCCCAGATGCACGGCATTGCCTTTGCCATCGCCAAAGACCTGAATTTCGATGTGGCGCGGGCGGCCAAGGTATTTTTCGATATAGCACTCACCATTGCCGAACGCGGCCTTGGCTTCGGACCCCGCGGTTTGAAAGGCGTTGGCCATATCAGCAGCGGTCTTGGCAAGCTTCATGCCACGTCCACCGCCGCCAGCGGTGGCTTTGACGATCACCGGATAGCCGATTTCCTCGCCGATGCGCTGTGCTTCTTCGACGGATGCCACGCCACCATCAGAACCGGGCACACAAGGCACGCCGAGGTTTTTCATCGTGTCCTTGGCGGTGATCTTGTCGCCCATCATGCGGATGTGTTCGGCAGAGGGACCGATGAACGTAAGCTCGTGGTCTTCGACGATCTGCACGAAATTGGCGTTTTCCGACAGGAACCCATAGCCGGGATGGATCGCTTGCGCGCCGGTGATCTCGCAGGCCGAGATGATGGCCGGGATCGAAAGATAACTTTGGGTGCTGGAGGGCGGACCGATGCACACGCTTTCGTCGGCCATGCGCACATGCATCGCGTCGACATCAGCAGTCGAGTGCACGGCAACGCTTTTGATGCCCATCTCGCGACAGGCGCGTATGACGCGAAGCGCAATTTCGCCGCGGTTGGCGATCAGGATTTTGTCGAACATTGGCTAAGCCCTCACTCGACGATCATCAAGGGTGCGCCGAACTCCACAGGCGCGCCGTCTTCGACCAGCACGCGCTTGACGGTGCCGCTTTTTGGCGCAGGGATTTGGTTCATGGTCTTCATCGCTTCGACGATCAAAAGCGTCTGGCCTTCCTCAACGCTGTCGCCGACTTTGACGAAGTTCGCGGCCTCGGGTTCTGGTGCGAGATAGACCGTGCCGACCATCGGCGATGTCACTGCACCGGGATGGCTGGCAGGATCGCCGCCATCACTGGCGGGTGCGGGCTCGGCGCCGGGCGCATGTGCGGTGGGAGCAACGGGTGCCGCGGCGGGTGCGGGAGCGGCGGTGGGCATGGCAACCGTCGTTGTCACATTGCTGATCTTTGAGACCCGGACATTGAGCGTGCCATCGTCTGGATAGGCGCGTTTAACTTGCAGTTCTGACAGCTCGTTTTCGCTTAACAATTCTGCCAGTGCCTTGATAAATTCCACGTCGTCTTGGTGCGATCGTTTCGACATTCTTGCCCCTTGGTTCTGCCCGGCTTTACGCCATCCTTATCGATTTGACCGCTTATATGGAAGCTTTTGTGTCAGGAAAAGCCCATGCGTGGCGCGCGCATAGCAATATGAGCCCAAGCGACCGGGTCTCTGCCAAAGGATGCGCTGGATTTTAAAGGGGTGCGCGGGGCGGTTCTGCCTGCCCGTACGCGTGCCGATCACAGTCTGCGTCAGCGCGCGACGTCTACGATCGCAGGCTCAGATGTCTCAGCGAGAGTGCGGGTTTCGGCAAAGCTCGCCTCGGCGCGCTCAGTGGGTGTCGGCGGTGGATTCTCAAAGACTGGCGTCTCTTCTGCCGCGATTTCTTGCTTTTCGGTGTCGTCGGTTGCTTCGGTCTTTTCTTCTGGCACCGATACGATCTCCGGCGGATCGAGGGCCACACGCGCCTGCCGTTCAAGCAGGTTTTCCACAAACGTCGGCTCTGGTCCGACGAGGTCGTCAAACACAGTTTCAGGCCGTTCCTTGGTTTCCTGCTCGCGCAGCCGGGGCGCAACCGAGCTTTGATCAGGTGCATCAATCGCGCGGGTCGTTTCGGCGCGGATATTGGCGGCGGCGTTCTCACCAACGCTGCTGCGGGCCGTATCACTTTGTGGCAGTGCCGTTTTTTGAGCTGTTTGGTTGGGCGCCAGCGATGGCGCAGGGCCCGGGGATGTGACAGGTGGAATCATGTCCAGCGTCCTTTCGAACGCCCCCAACCAAAAGTAAGAGTGGCACCCAATTGTTGAAAATACCTTAAGATCTGAGTGGTGGCGCAAAGCGCATGACCTCTTGGTTAATGCAACGACGCCTTGGCGTAATGCGCCTGGCTGTTGGTATACTTAGGACAAAATCTAAAATTAGATGTCACTAGCGGGCAGGTCTTTGCCGAGCGTTAAAACCTTGTTTGGGAATTCAGCGGCATATGGGTTAAAGTCACTGCAGAGCGTGGAGAAACCGCGCCTGGCAGGTTTGAGAGCAGTTTAAATGACAGAGATTGTACGTCTTGCCCTTCGGGGCGGGGTCCACCGTCGTAAGGCGTGGACGCTTTGGCGCCGTTGGTGGCGGCGGGCTATTTGAATTTTTGGTTTGCGCCGCGCTGTCGCGCGTCGCGAAGCGCGGGGCCCCGCCCCCGCGACCCCCGGAGTATTTTCAATAGATGAAGGGGCTTAGCCCTTGTTCATCCGATTTTCGATCAGATCGTCGACCACTTCCGGCTCAGCGAGCGTCGAGGTGTCGCCCAGTGCGCCATAGTCGTTCTCGGCGATCTTGCGCAAAATGCGGCGCATGATTTTGCCGGACCGCGTTTTGGGCAGGCTGGGCGTGAACTGCAACAGGTCCGGCTTGGCGATCGGACCGATTTCCGAGCGGACCCAGGTTTCCAACTCCTTGCGCAACTCCTCTGACGGTGCTTCGCCGCCCATCAAGGTGACATAGGCGTAGAT
>JABDJX010000004.1 GCA_013003245.1 Silicimonas sp.
TGCTGGGACGCATTGCTAATTTCATCAACGCGGAGCTTTGGGGGCGTCCCACAGATGTGCCGTGGGGCGTGATCTTTCCCGGCCAAGCCGCGCAAACCTGTGCGGGCGTCTTGGGGGAATGTGCGCGGCATCCGTCGCAGCTTTATCAAGCCGGTCTCGAAGGTCTGGCACTTGCGCTACTGCTTTTGTTCCTCGCGTTCCGCAAAGGCTGGCTGCGCACGCCGGGCGCGATCTGCGGGACATTCATTGCCGGCTATGGCGTCGCACGTTTTGTTGTCGAGTTCTTCCGGCAGCCTGACGCGCAATTCATCACGCCTGACAATCCGCTCGGCACAGTCTTTCTGGGCCTTTCGATGGGCCAGCTCTTGTCGATGCCAATGATCCTCGCCGGCGTGATCATCTTGCTTGCCGCGCGCACAAAGGCATGACACCTCTCGGTGAGTTGCTGGTTACGCGCATCCGCCAGACAGGCCCGATGAGCATCGCCGAATTCATGGCCGAATGCCTGATGCACCCCAGGTTCGGCTATTACTCTACGCATGATCCCTTTGGAGCGGGCGGAGACTTTACCACCGCGCCCGAGATCAGCCAGATGTTTGGCGAAATCATCGGGTTGAGCCTTGCGCAGGCATGGATGGACAGAGGCTCATCTGCCGCCGTGAACCTTGTCGAGCTTGGCCCGGGCCGTGGCACACTGATGGCCGATATCCTGCGTGCAACGCAATCGATTCCCGGCTTTCTTGATGCGGTTGATGTGCATCTTGTTGAGACCTCGCCTGCGCTGCGGGCACAACAATCCAAAACCATTTCCACACCGTTTACTCATCACAATAGCCTTGAGGACGTGCCCGAAGGCCCCCTTCTTCTGATCGCAAACGAGTTTTTCGATGCCATGCCCACACGGCAATTCCAACGCACCGGCGATGCATGGCGCGAGCGTATCATCGGCCTTCAAGAGGGCGCCTTGGCTTTTGGCCTCTCCGACCAAACCGCGCCTGCATTTCTGGCAGATCGGATACAGGACACCAAGGACAATGACATCGTTGAGCACGCACCCGCTAGCCAAGCTATTGCATCCGAAATCGGTCATCGCATCGATACACACGGTGGTTTGGCCCTGATCATCGACTATGGCGACTGGCGCTCGCTTGGGGACACACTGCAGGCGCTTTCCAACCACCAAAGCGTCTCACCGCTGGACACACCCGGCCAGGCAGACCTGACCACACACGTCGATTTCGAGGCCATCGCACGCGCGGCCAGCCCCGCCAAGCACAGCCGCGTCACCCCCCAAGGCGTCTTTCTAGAACGTCTGGGCATAACGCATCGCGCGCAGGTTTTGGCAAAGTCACTGCAAGGCGATGCCCTTGATAACCACATAAAGGCGCATCGGCGCTTGACGCACCCCGAAGAAATGGGAACGCTGTTTAAAGCCATGGCCATTTATAAAGACACTGAAACGCTCCCACCAGGGTTCGAGCCGTGACGCTCGAGGTTTTCACCTCGGACGCGCTCGTTCCACGACATGGGTTCTTCACCCGCAAGGGCGGCGCATCTTCGGGTGTGTTTTCAAGCCTGAACTGCGGATTTGGCTCCACCGACCAAAAAGACATGGTCAGAATCAACCGAGAGCGTGTGGCGCAGGCGCTCGGGTTGGACGCGCAGGCTTTGGTGACAGTGCATCAACACCACTCAGCAGACGTCGCCACCATCAATGCGCCTCTCAATGAGACGATCAAGGCAGACGCAATGGTGACGGCGACACCCGGTCTGGCCTTGGGGATCATGACCGCCGACTGTCAGCCTGTGCTCTTTGCTGACACAGACGCTGGTGTCATTGGTGGCGCCCACGCGGGGTGGAAAGGCGCCCTTTGCGGTATTTTGGAAGCCACAATCGACGCGATGGAAGACCTGGGCGCAAGCCGCGAGAGCGTCTCAGCCGTCATCGGCCCGTCGATCAGCCAGCGCGCCTACGAGGTCGGGCCGGAGTTTTTCGATACATTTCTGAGCGAAGATCGTGAAAGCACACGCTTCTTTGCAAACGGCGAAGGCGATCGGTACCAATTCGACCTGATCGGCTATGGTCTTCAACGGTTGCGCAACGCTGGTGTCGGTCACGCGAAGTGGACCGGACACTGCACGTATTCTGATCCTGATCGCTTTTTTTCCTACCGGCGCAGTGTTCACAAAAAGCAAGCGGACTACGGGCGTCTGATCTCGGTTATTCGCCTCTAAGCATTGTGGCAAAAATCAGCGCGTTAATTTCCCAGAAACCGTCATGACCTCGCCCCATTGCTCCTCCATATGTTCAGTGCACGGGCAATGACCCGGTTAGCGTCACTGAGGAAAAGAGCAGATGAAGCCCAAGCCACGTTGGATGAAAAGCGCGATTGAGGCGTCGAAATCCACAACTGTCAGCCTTAAGCGGGCGCCAGTTGTTCCCACCACCCGTTCTTCTCTGTCGGCAAAAGGTTAGTCCAGTATCGGGAGCAGATGCTCCTTTGCGTTGAATAGTAAAAGGTTTAAAAGTCATGAGTTACGCACCGCCAACTTTACCTCCGTTCCCGGCGCAGCAGACCAAATCCGAAGCCTGGACAGCGCGTCGCACCAGTCGGCCAATGCCCGCCGTTGTTCAAAAGGCGCGTGTAACACGGCGATTTGAAACCGAGTGGCTGCAAGACGGCCAGATTCTGGAAAATATCATTGTGGCGCCCGCCCTGCCCGCGTTCGAGCAGGCTTTCAGCGCTTTCACCCATGGCATTCTGGTGCAAACCACAGAAGGGCCTGTGGCCGTCGAAGACCTGCAACCCGGCATGTTTCTGGAATGTGCCGACGGTGAGGCCAGCCAGTTGATGTGGAAAGGGTCGATCACAATCGTCCCCGGCGCGCCGACGTTAAGCGAGGAACCCGCCAAACTTTATCGCGTTATGCCCGATGCCTTTGGATTGGGCCGCCCGTCTCAGGATCAGACGTTTGGACCCGCCGCGCGCCGCATGGATCGCGATCCGCTCGTGCGCGCCGCCTTGGGCACCGAGCAGGCGCTTGTGCCGCTCTCAGCGATGGCTGACGGAATGGGTGTTGTCGAGGTGACCCCTGTGTCACCCACCAAGGTCTATCACCTTGTCTGCGAGCGTCACGAGACAATTCTGGCCTCGGGTCTTGAGGTTGAATCCTACCACCCCGGCCCTGAAATGCCCCTGTCTTTGCCAGAAGAGATTTTGCATCTCTTTATGGGTTTCTTCCCGCACCTTCATGGTATCCGCGACTTTGGGCGATTGACCGCAGCTCGTCTGACCGACGAAGACTTCCGGTCGATGTTCTAAATGGTCAGGCCGTCTGGCTGACCCGGTCTTCCAAGACGTCGAAAGGCACGCCGGGCTCGTCTTTGGCCCCGCGTATAACCAGAGACGTCTTCACGCTAATGACGTTGGGGGCCGACGTCAGGTCCTCGGTCAAAAAGCGCTGAAAGGTGGACAGATCGGGTGCGACACACTTCAGGATAAAGTCGACCTCGCCATTAAGCATATGGCATTCGCGGACAAGTGGCCACGCGCTGCAACGTTTTTCAAAAGCGGTCAGATCAGCTTCGGCCTGGCTTTGAAGGCCGACCATGGCGAATACCTGAACCTCAAAGCCAAGTGCGCGCGCGTCGACCGAGGCGTGATAGCCTTGGATATAGCCCTGCTCTTCCAACGCACGCACACGGCGCAGGCAAGGCGGCGCAGAAATGCCAACGCGACCGGCAAGGTCGACATTTGTCATGCGACCATCTGCCTGCAATTCAGCAAGAATCATTCGATCGATGGCATCAAGCTTGTGGCTTGGCATGTCGCGCACCCCTTTTGAGCATTCTTACTTACACGCAACCCTATGCGCAATAATATTTCGCAAACACGCAATATTTGGAAATCCAGAGCGAAACTGCACACTCCCACTGCGCAGGCGTCAGCCCTTGCACCCTGCTACCCAGATTGCCTATATGCAAAAGCCTTAAGCAAGGAGCTGCCCCATGCCTGACATCCGCCACACCCGCGTTCTTATCATCGGTTCTGGCCCTGCCGGTTATACGGCGGGGGTCTATGCAAGCCGCGCGATGTTAGAGCCGTTGTTGGTGCAAGGCATCCAACCGGGCGGGCAGCTTACGATTACGACAGAAGTTGAAAACTGGCCGGGCGACACAGAGGTGCAGGGCCCTGATCTGATGGTCCGGATGGAAGAGCATGCACGGGCCGTCGGCACCGAAATCGTCTCAGACCACATTCAGTCACTCGATCTTTCCAAACGCCCCTTCACCGCCCAAGGCGACAGTGGCACGACCTACACCTGCGACGCGCTTGTGCTGGCAACTGGTGCGCAGGCAAAATGGCTGGGTCTGCCGAGCGAGGAACACTTCAAAGGCTTCGGCGTCTCGGCCTGTGCGACTTGCGACGGTTTTTTCTATCGTGGCCAGGAAGTGGTGGTTATTGGCGGCGGAAACACCGCTGTCGAAGAGGCGCTTTTCCTGACGAAATTTGCATCCAAAGTCACCTTGATCCACCGCCGCGACGAATTGCGCGCAGAAAAAATCCTGCAGCACAGGTTACTGAACCATGAAAAGGTCGAAGTCCTTTGGGATCACCAACTGGAAGAGGTGACCGGTACATCGGATCCGAAGGGCGTAGAAGGTGTTCGGGTCAGGCACACCAAAACCGGAGAAATCACTGAACTGGCCTGCAAAGGTGTGTTCATCGCCATCGGTCACGCCCCTTCGTCGGAGTTGGTTAAAGAAACGCTCGCGCTTCACTCTGGCGGGTATGTGGTCACCGCGCCCGACAGCACCGCGACCTCTATTCCGGGTGTTTTTGCGGCAGGTGACATCACGGACCATATCTATCGTCAGGCCGTTACATCTGCGGGCATGGGATGCATGGCAGCACTTGAGGCAGAGAAGTTTCTGGCTGAACAGGACGCGGAACTCGAAGGCACTGCGACAGCCGCCGAATAACGGCGCAAATTTTCATTAAGTGTTCACCACTCTGCGCTATCGGCTGCCACTGAACCTGCAAGCGGGTTGATTATGGCAGGTCGCGCGGCGTAAGAGCGCATCAGAAATTCAAGCGAGTGCGTGCGATGCAAATCCCAAACCATGTCCCGATTC
Source organism: Silicimonas sp. (assembly GCA_013003245.1). Taxonomy (GTDB): domain Bacteria; phylum Pseudomonadota; class Alphaproteobacteria; order Rhodobacterales; family Rhodobacteraceae; genus JABDJX01. The sequence continues at coordinate 5,138 of JABDJX010000004.1, forward strand.
CCGAACTTTACGTGTCGTACGAGAGCAGCCTGAAGCTAAGGAAAGAGGCAGGCGACTTACAAAGCTGGGACCTGTCCCCACGCCAGATTTGTGATCTTGAACTGCTCATGAACGGTGGCTTCAACCCGTTGAAGGGCTTTTTGAGCGAGGCGGATTACGACACGGTCGTTGAAGATATGCGCCTAGCGGATGGCGCGCTTTGGCCCATGCCGATCACGCTTGATGTCAGCGAAGGCTTTGCGGACGGTATTGAGCTGGGTCAGGACATTGCCCTGCGCGATCAGGAAGGCGTTATTCTGGCGACGATGACCGTCACAGACCGTTGGACGCCAGACAAAGCGCGCGAAGCGCAAAAGGTTTTTGGCGCGGATGATAGCGCGCATCCAGCAGTCAATTATCTGCACAATAAGGCAGGCAGCGTGTATTTGGGCGGCCCTATCACCGGTATCCAACAGCCCAATCACTACGACTTTAAGATGCGCCGCGATACGCCAAACGAATTGCGCGCCTACTTTCGCAAACTTGGCTGGCGGCGTATTGTAGCCTTCCAAACCCGCAACCCATTGCACCGCGCCCATCAGGAGCTGACATTCCGTGCGGCAAAAGAGGCGCAGGCCAACCTTTTGATTCATCCCGTTGTGGGTATGACAAAACCCGGTGATGTCGATCATTTTACCCGCGTTCGGTGCTATGAGGCGGTGCTCGACAAATACCCGGCCGCCACGACAACCATGAGCCTGCTGAACCTGGCGATGCGTATGGCGGGCCCGCGCGAGGCTGTGTGGCACGGGCTGATTCGCCGCAATCACGGGTGCACACACATGATTGTCGGGCGCGACCACGCCGGCCCCGGCAAGAACAGCGCGGGCGAAGACTTTTACGGCGCGTATGATGCGCAAGATTTGTTTCGAGAGCATCAGGACGAAATCGGGATCGAAATGGTCGATTTCAAACATATGGTCTACGTGCAGGATCGCGCCGAATATCAGGCGGCAGACGAAGTGGCAAAGGGTGCAACGGTGCTGAATATCTCGGGCACAGAACTGCGCCGCCGTCTGCGTGAGGGGCTTGAAATCCCCGAATGGTTCTCTTTCCCCGAAGTCGTGGAAGAACTGCGCCGCCGCTATCCGCCGCGTGCTCAACAGGGCTTCACTGTTTTCTTCACCGGTTTTTCCGGCTCCGGCAAGTCGACCATCGCCAATGCCTTGTTGGTGAAGCTGATGGAGATGGGTGGCCGCCCGGTAACGCTTCTGGACGGAGACATCGTACGAAAGAACCTCTCAAGCGAGCTTGGCTTTTCAAAAGAGCACCGCGACCTGAACATCCGACGCATCGGGTACGTTGCCTCTGAGATTACCAAGAACGGGGGCATCGCCATCTGCGCACCGATCGCACCCTATGCAACGACCCGCCGGGCCGTTCGTGAAGACGTTGAAGCCTTTGGCGCCTTTGTCGAGGTTCACGTGGCAACGTCTATTGAAGAGTGCGAGCGCCGGGACAGAAAGGGCCTTTACGCCTTGGCACGCGCCGGAAAGATCAAGGAGTTCACCGGCATCTCGGATCCCTACGACGTGCCGGAAAACCCGGAGCTTAGCGTTGAAACTGAAAACGTGGAAGTCGACCATTGCGCGCATCAGGTGCTTTTGAAGCTTGAACAGATGGGTCTTGTTGCGGGCTGATGGTCACAAAAAACCCGGGCGCTGACGCCCGGGTAAGGTATGTGAAGACTGATTAGGAAGGACGATCAGCCTTTGGAGAAATCGGGATAGGCCTCCATGCCCAACTCGGTTGTGTCCAGACCATTGATCTCGGCTTCTTCGCTGACACGAATACCCATGACGCCTTTCAGCACGACCCACACCACAAGCGAAACAACAAAGACAAACACACCAACGATGATAATCGGCCCAAGCTGACCCATGAACGTGGCGTCCGAGTTTGTCAGCAACACTGCCATGGTGCCCCAGATACCGGCAAACAGGTGAACCGGGATCGCACCAACCACATCGTCGATCTTCATCTTGTCAAGGAATGGAACAGCGAACACGACGATCACGCCACCCACGGCACCGATGAGCGTCGCAGACCCCAGTGTCGGTGTCAGAGGCTCGGCCGTGATCGAAACAAGGCCAGCCAAGGCACCGTTGAGGATCATCGTCAGGTCAGGCTTTTTGTACATGATCTGCGTCATGATCAGCGCGGCCACCGCGCCACCTGCTGCTGCCGCGTTGGTGTTGGCAAAGATGCGGCTGATATCGGCCACGTCGCCCACAGTGCCCATGGCAAGCTGTGAGCCGCCGTTAAAGCCAAACCAACCAAGCCAAAGGATAAACGTCCCCAACGTCGCCATTTGAAGGTTCGAGCCTGGCATCGGATTGACGCGACCGTCCTTGTACTTGCCCAACCGCGGACCAAGGATAATGGCACCTGCCAAAGCCGCCCAGCCACCGACCGAGTGCACAACCGTTGAACCGGCGAAATCAAGGAAACCCCACTGGCTGTCCAGGAAACCGCCGCCCCATTTCCAGGAAGCCTGGATTGGGTAGATGATGCCGGTCAGAATGATTGTGAAGACCAGAAATGGCCACAGTTTGATCCGCTCAGCCAGTGCGCCCGATACGATTGACGCAGTTGCCGCACAGAACATCAACTGGAAGAAAAAGTCTGAGCCGGTGGACGCATAGCCATAATCATCGGCTGCATCTGACGTGACACCAACCGCTTCCATCACAGCCGGACCAAAGGCACCAAGGTAGCCACCGGTTTCGTCTGCACCGATGGACCAGCTGCCCAGCGGGTACATCAGGTTGTAGCCGATCAAATAGTAGAAAATCGCCGCTAATGAAAAAAGCGCGATGTTCTTTGTCATCTGCATGGTCACGTTCTTGGAGCGCACCAAACCGCCTTCCAACATGGCAAAACCGGCTGCCATCCAGAACACAAGAAACCCGCCGATTAAAAAGAGCAGCGAGTTGAAGATAAAGACCGAATCGGTCGAGGCGTTCACTCCCGCCTCTTGTGCAAATCCAAAGCCGGGCACCGCCGCCGCAATGGTTGCCATTAATAGTGGATTTTTCAGTTTCATATCCGTTGTCCCTTGTCCGCGCTTAGATCGCGTCGTCATTTGTTTCGCCGGTGCGGACGCGCAGAGCGCTTTGCACATCAAGTACGAAAATCTTGCCATCGCCGATTTTGTCAGTCTTGGCAGTGGTCGCGATGGTCTCAGTCACCTGATCGGCCATGCTGTCTGCCACAACGATTTCTAATTTCACTTTGGGCACGAAATTTACCGCGTACTCAGCGCCGCGATAAATCTCGGTATGTCCAGATTGCGAGCCGAAGCCCTTGATTTCAGTCACCATCATGCCGCGCACACCAATAGAGGTCAGCGCTTCGCGCACCTCTTCAAGTTTGAACGGCTTGATCGCTGCAATAATCAGTTTCACGACGATCCCCTAAATCTCGCAGCACGCCCCTCGCGCTGCATTTCCGTGGGTGAGAAAGGGCGCGAATGCGCGATGAGACAAGAAGGCTGACCTGATTTAAGGGTGGCTTGCAGGGGTCAAATCTAGATTTTTTGCACAAATATTCATCTTTGCACATTTTTTAGGCAGATTTTCAATTCTGCAACGCAGCGGAAAGGCGCTCCACATCCGCCTGCGAAAGCCTTATCTTTGCACCCAGAGGCAAAAGGACCAGAGCATAATGAGTGGCCCAAACAACAAGCGACCGCCATTGGTTGCAGACAAGCGCACGTCGGCGAAGAAAACCAAATCAAGACCGGCCCCGGCACGGAGAGCAAAAGCACGCAAGACAACCCCGTCACGGTCGCGAAACCCAGTTGTCTGGTTTTTCCGCTCGATCATGCGGTTGATCTGGGGAATCGGTTGGCGCGTCACTGCACTTGCAACGGTGGCACTTGTGGGAGCTGTTCTCTTTTACGCGGCCACTTTGCCACCGGTCTCGGCATTGCTGGACGGACGCTCAAAAGGCTCTGTAACCCTACTGGACCGCAACGGCGCGGTCTTCGCATGGCGCGGCGAACAGTTTGGCGGCCAGATCACAGCTGAAAATGTCTCGCCTTTTCTCAAGAACGCCGTAATCGCCACCGAAGATAAGCGGTTTTACCGTCACTTCGGCCTCTCACCGCGCGGCATCGCCAGTGCAGTACGCATCAACCTGCGCGAAGGCCGGGGCCCGCTTCAAGGTCACGGTGGCTCGACGATAACACAGCAAACCGCCAAGCTGCTGTGCCTTGGCACCGAGTATTCCCCTGACAGCGGCATGACCGAGGCAGAATTCGAGCGCGATTGTCGCCGCACGACTTTGACCCGAAAGATCAAGGAGGCCGTCTACTCCATGGCGATGGAAGTGCGGTACTCGAAAGACGACATTCTGACCATCTACCTTAACCGGGCCTACCTGGGTGCGGGTGCACGTGGTTTTGAAGCGGCCGCACAGCGCTATTTTGGAATTACCGCAAACGAACTTTTGCCATCCGAGGCCGCGATGCTGGCAGGCCTTCTTGTCGCGCCCACCCGGTTTGCCCCAACAGCAAATCTGCAACGCTCGCGCGACAGAGCCAATCTGATCATCGGTCTAATGGAAGATCAGGGATACCTCTCCGCAGATGATGCGGCCATCGCGCGCGCCAATCCGGCCACGCTCTCGGCAGCGGCAGAGGCCCGCGCGGGCGGTTATTATGCAGACTGGGTTATGGACCAGGGTCCCGGCTTTTTGACCGAACAAACCACCGAAGACGTGGTGATCAACAGCACTTTCGATCAGCGTATTCAGACATCCGCAGAAGAAGCTTTGCAATTCATTTTCGACACCAAGGTGAAACCAGGATCAAAGGCGCAAGCAGCCATCGTGGTGATGAGTGCCGACGGTGCTGTGCGTGCCATGGTGGGCGGCCGGAAGTTCAAAGGTGTAGCCGGACAGTTCAACCGCGCGATACAGGCCAAGCGGCAGACAGGCTCTGCGTTCAAGCCTTTCGTCTATGCGGCAGCGCTGGATCTGGGTTATTCACCCAACGCGCTGGTCACTGATGAGCCTTACTGTCTGGATGTCCCCGGCTCCGGTGAATGGTGCCCAAAGAACTACGACAATAAGTTCAACGGCCGCATGGATCTAACCCAGGCATTGGCGCAGTCGCGCAACATACCTGCCGTAAAGGTGCTCGAACGTGTTGGCCGCGAAGCGGTGGTGAAAATTGCATCTGACTTCGGCATCGAAAGTGATCTCGCCGTTGGGCCTGCCGTCGCACTTGGCACCTCGGAAGCCACGCTTTTGGAAATGACCGGCGCTTACGCAGGCATCCTGAATGGAGGTTCCTCGGTCGAGCCTTACGGGTTGGTCTCTCTGAAGCTAAAAGGCGACTCTGAAAGTCTGGTTGAACAAGAAGGTGGCATCGGCGAGCGCGTTATCAGCACAGATGCCGCGCGCCAGCTAACCTACATGATGCATCAGGTTGTTGAACGCGGCACCGGTCGCAAGGGCTTGCTGCCGGGCCGCCAGGTTGCCGGAAAGACAGGCACAACGCAGGCCGCGCGGGATGCGTGGTTCATCGGGTTTACGTCCGATTACGTGGCCGGCGTCTGGATGGGGTATGACGACAACACCCCGCTGACGGGCGTCGGCGGCGGCGGACTGCCTGCCGAGATATGGCGCGAAACCATGATCCGCGTGCACGAAGGCACGCCAGCGCGCCCACTGCCAATGATGGAGCCAAAAGGCGGCGCACAAATCGCCGGGGGTCAAACCCGTCAGCCACAGCGCAATCGCAGCAGCGACAATGCCGTGGAACGCGTGATCCTCAACGTGCTCAACGACCTGTTTGGCCGCTAGTCGCCTTCATCTATTTCGAAATACTCCGGGGAGGTCTGGAGGGGTGGAACCC
>JABDJX010000055.1 GCA_013003245.1 Silicimonas sp.
AGGGCAGGGTGCGGCTGCCACGCAGGCTGAATTGGCGGCTCAATTGTCGCGCGAAGGCCTGGTTCTGGTCAGCGCAAGACCGGCTGGCAAAGGTCAGGGCTTCTCGGCGCTTGCGCCGCGCCGCAAGGTCAAGCTGGCAGCGCTTTCCGCTTTCACCCGAGAGTTTCGATCCCTTGTCGGGGCTGGCATGCCAATGGCCGCCGCTTTGCAACGTCTTGAGACCCGCAAAGACGATGCCTTGCTTGCTGCTGCTGTTGCCGATGCCCGCCGGAAAGTGGAACAGGGCGTCGCCCTCGACCGGGCGATGGCCGACAATCCAACCGTGTTTGACCCGCTCTTTCAGACAACCGTGCGCGCGGGGCTTGCCACGGGTCAGCTTGAAACGGCGCTTGATCGGCTTTTGTCTTTCATGGCGATGCGCCAGCAGCTGGACCAGAAAGTGCGCCGCGCCACGCGGTATCCGCTGTTTCTGATGGGTCTTTTGGCGATTGTTCTGGCGATCCTGATGCTGTTTGTCCTGCCCAGGTTTGCCGATCTTTACGCAGAGTTTGATACGGAACTGCCGTGGTTGACCCGCATGTTGATTGCCGGGGTCGAGAGCGCGCCGATCTGGGTGCCCGCACTGGCCGTGGTTGTTCTGGGCCTTGTTGCCCTGTTGCGTCTGATGGCAAGTTTGCCTGCCACGCAAATGGGGCTGGACCGCTTTCGCCTCGCACTCCCACTTTTTGGCCCGATCCGTCAGGAAACCGGGCGCATTCAGGTCTCGTTCATGCTGTCGATGCTGCTTTCTGCTGGCGTCACTCTGCGCGATGCGCTCAATTTTGCGGGTAAAGGTGCTACGAACAGCGTCTATCAAGCCGCCGTCTTTCGCATCGAAGACGCTATTTCGCGGGGGCAAACGCTGGCCGCCGCTCTCAAACGCGAAACGCTGTTCCCTGATCTCTCCGTGTCGTTGCTTGAGGTGGGAGAGACGGCGGGCGATCTTGACCGGATGTTCACAGAAGTGGCCAAGCTGCACGAAGAGAGGCTGGAAAACCGTCTTAATCGCACGCTGGCCCTCTTGGAGCCTGCGATGATGCTATTTGTTGGCATTGTCCTCGGATCGGTTATCGTTGCAGTATACTTACCTATTTTCGGCATTTCTTCAGTGATCCAATGACCAGCCAACCGCCCATTTCCGATGCAAGGCCCTCTGCCGCTCTTTCGGCCGAGCTTGCTGCCTTGGCCGAAGACCTCGGGTTGCCGGTGATCTCGCTTGAGAACCAGTCGATCGATGCCGAGCTTTTCAAAGTGCTGTCAGTTGAGACAGCAAGCCGTCTGACGGCGTTCCCCATGGCGCTGCAAGACGGCGCGTTGCACGTGGCCATCCCCGATCCTCTTGATCTGATCACCGAGCGCCGTTTGCGCCGCGCGGTATCGGTCCCGTTGCGCCTGAGCGTTGCACCACGTACCGAGATCGAAGCAGCGCTGAAGCGCGCTGAAAGCTCTGGGCGAATGTTGGCGGCTGTCACTTCGGAATTCCGGCCTCAGATCGTACGCGAGGATAAGCACGGCCATGAAGAGGTCGTGGACCTCGACACCATTCAGGATCAAAGCGGTGTTGTTCTGTTGGCCAACTCGATCCTTATGGCAGGGCTGCAAAAGCAAGTCAGCGACATTCATATCGAGGTCTACGCCGACAGGGTTGATGTCAAATATCGCATCGATGGAATTCTTTATCCCGCCTCCGAGCCGATCGATGTGGCCCACCATGCTGAATTAATTTCGCGCTTTAAGGTGATGGCATCACTGGATATTGCCGAGAAGCGCAAACCGCAGGATGGACGTTTTCGGTTACGGATCGAAGGGCGTGATGTGGATTTTCGCGTCTCGGTTCTGCCAACGCAGTATGGCGAAGACATTGTCATCCGCGTGCTCGACAAAGCAGGCACACAAAAGCTTGGCGGTGGCGTTTCGCTTGATGCCCTTGGGTTTGCAGGCGACGACATCGTGTGGTTGCGCAAAACGGTGCGCGAACCGCATGGGCTGGTGCTGATCACCGGGCCTACAGGCAGCGGAAAGACGACCACGCTTTACGGTGCTTTGTCCGAGCTTGTGGACGGGCGCGAGAAGATCATTACGGTCGAAGATCCGGTCGAATATGAACTTGACGGCATCGTGCAGATCGCGGTGAACGAGAAAAAGGGTCTGAGCTTCGCGGCTGGCCTGCGTTCGATCCTGCGACACGATCCTGACCGCATCATGGTGGGCGAGATCCGTGATCTGGAAACCGCCGAGATTGCTGTTCAGGCCGCCCTCACCGGTCACCTTGTGCTCGCGTCGGTGCACGCAAACAACGCCATCGACGTGCTCAGCCGTTTCACCCACTGGGGCATCGATCTGCATGACTTTGTGACCTCGCTCAATGCCGTGGCGGCGCAACGGTTACTGCGCAAGAATTGCGCAGCCTGCAGTGTGAAAGCGCCAGCAGAGCCTGTGGAGCTTCTGGCTGCGGGTCTCGACCCTGTGGCGGATATCGATACGCCTTGGACCCATGGGACAGGGTGCCCGGTCTGCCGCGACACCGGTTATCTGGGCCGCACGGCGGTGCTTGAAAGGATCGATGTCACCCCCACAGTTTCTGATCTGATGATCCGCCGCGCCAATGCAGCCGAGATCGTGCGCGAAGCCCAAAGCGAAGGGATGATCGCGCTGCACGATCAGGCCGAGGCGCTTGCCCGTCAGGGTGTCACCTCGCTTGCGGAAATCGCCCGCGTTATTCAGGTGCAGTAGGCCATGTTGGGAAAAGTCGTGACACTGGGGTTCTGGCTAAGCGACACCGCGCTTGAAGCCGCCGTGGTGCGTCCGGGACGCAAAGCCAGCAAAACCATCGCAACCGCCGCTGTCGCAGGTGAGGGACTTTTGACCAGCAGCGACCGATCAAAAAGACTGACCGAGGCATTTCGCGTCTGTCTCAAGAAAATGCCCCGCGTTGTGCGCCGCGCTGATACGCCCGCTGTTTTGGCGCTGCCCGATAGACTGGTCGTCGAAGACGTCTTTGACTTCGCCGAGTTTCCCAAGGCGCAGAGCGAGGCGCAGGCTCTTGTGGCGCACCGTTTATCGCGTGAAATGAATGTGTTGCCTGATGAAATTGATGTGTCTTGGGATAGGCTTGCGTCTGCGGACGGTGCCGAACACATCCGCGTTCGCGCCATGCAAAGTGCGTTACGTAAAGACATTGAGACGGCAGCGACGGCGGCTGGAGTGCGACTGGTGCGGATTGACGGATGGGCCGGGTTCGCCAGTGCTGCGTCGCAGATTGCCAATCAGGATGCCGGTTCCGTTGTCTGGTGCGATGGTGCGGAATGGTCGCTTTTGTGCTGGGG
>JABDJX010000033.1 GCA_013003245.1 Silicimonas sp.
GGGGTCACCATCCGCCACTGGTTCAACAGCCAGCACGCGCGCAGCGGCTCACCCCATTGGACCTGGGCTGTAACGGTGGCCATTTTCATTTTCATCGCATGGCTGTCGACCGGTGCGCTGAATGACAGCGACTATGATGCAGCCGCGGCGCGCCCGCTGACCCCAGCCGAGATGCGCTTTGCCCAGGCCGCACACTTTGAAGAGGCCGAAAGCATCGTGCTGGGCCGCTGCTCGATGTGTCATGCCCGCGAGCCGTTCTGGGATGGCATCCGCTGGGCACCCAAGGGCGTTTATCTGGAAACCACCAAAGACATTGCGCGCCATGCGCATGAGATTTACCTGCAGGCCGGGCTGAGCCATGCCATGCCGCCAGCCAATATCACCGCCATAGAACCCCAAGAACGGCGCATTTTGATTGCCTGGTACAAGGCAGCGCAGGCGAAATGACCAAACCTGCCATCGCGAATACCAGGCTCTTAGTGCAAAGGAACAGTGCCTGACTGAGCTTCTTCGCCTTGCTGCCATGGTGTTTGTTGCCACGACCTGCGTCGTCATCGGCGACACGGCCGGAAAGCTGCTGACACAACAGGGCGTAGCACCGGTTTTCATTGCGTGGACACGCTTTGCGCTTGCGGCTGCACTTCTGCTGCCCTTCAGCGGCCTGAGCCTTAAAGAGCTCCCCGGTCTCGCGGATTGGCGCGTGCTTTTGCGCGCGGCCTTTATTGCCAGCGGGATTTTCTTGATCCTGACAGCGCTGAAGACCGAGCCAATTGCAAATGTCTTTGGTGCGTTCTTCGTGGGGCCTATCGTGTCTTATGTCCTTGCGGTTATTTTTCTGGGTGAGACGCCTTCGCGAAGCCGGGGTCTCTTGCTGATCGTCGGATTTGCGGGCGTTTTGCTGGTTGTAAAGCCGGGGTTCGGGGCGACGCTTGGCATGGGCTTCGCGGTGGCCGCAGGCATGTGCTACGGCGCGTATCTGGCCATGACCCGTACGGTGGCAGGGGATTATCGGCCTCGATTCCTGCTGATGTCGCAACTTCTGGTCGGCGCGGTCCTTCTGGCACCCTTCGGCGTCAGCGCCGGGATTCCACGCCTTGATGGATATCTCTGGGCGCTCATCCTGATCAGTGCCCTTGGCTCCGCCCTTGGAAACTATCTTCTTGTTTCAGCAAACAAAATCGCCGAAGCCAGCCTGATTGCACCGCTGGTCTACAGCCAGTTGATCTCGGCCACCGTGCTTGGGGTCATTGTCTTTGGAGATTGGCCGGACGCAGTTGCGCTGATTGGACTGCTGCTCGTCCTGCTCTCTGGCTTTGGATCTCTTGTTGCGCATCGGCGCGGGAACAGAGTTAAAGCGGGCCGCTAGGGCGCAAACCGCGCCCGCGTGCGATTGACGAAAGCGACCAGTGTCAGCATAACGGGCACCTCGACCAAAACGCCCACCACGGTTGCAAGCGCTGCACCGGAGTTCAGGCCGAAAAGGCTAATGGCAACGGCCACGGCCAGTTCAAAGAAATTCGACGTCCCGATCAAGGCGCAAGGGGCTGCAACCCGGTGCGGCACTTTCATCGCGAAGGCAGCCGCATAGGCGATGGCAAAGATGCCATAGCTTTGCAGGATGATCGGCACCGCGATCAGCACGATGACAAAGGGTTTTGAGACGATCACCTGCCCCTGAAGGCCGAACAGGATCATCACCGTCACGATCAGGCCCACCACAGAATAGGGTTTCACTTGGCCCTGAAACGCCTCGATGGCGCCTTTTGAGCCAAGGCGCCGGCGCGTCAGCAAGCCCGCCACAAGGGGCAGTGCGATAAAGAGCAGGACCGAAAGCACCAGCGTTGACCAAGGCACGGCGATGTCTGTCACACCCAACAGGAACGCGACGATGGGCGCGAAGGCGATGACGAGGATAAGATCGTTTACCGAGACCTGCAAAAGCGTATAGGTCTCGTCCCCGCGCGTCAGCTGCGACCAGACAAACACCATCGCCGTGCAAGGGGCGGCCCCCAGCAGGATCAGACCGGCGATGTATTGCGTCGCGTCTTCGGTTGCGATCCATGGCGCAAAGATGACCTCGAAGAACAGCACCGCAAGGGCGGCCATGGTAAAAGGTTTGATCAGCCAGTTTACCACCAGCGTGATAAGCAAGCCGCGCGGTTGTTTTGCCACATCGCGCAGCGATCCGGGATCAACGCCCACCATCATCGGGTAAACCATCGCCCAGATCAGCACGGCGACCACCAGATTGACACTGGCGACTTCCGCCGCCGCAATTGCACTGAACACGCCGGGCATGACATTGCCAAGACTGATCCCACCCGCCATGGCCAGAGCGATCCAGAGGGTCAGGTACTTTTCAAAGATGCTCATTGAGTGGTCTCTTTCAGGTACGCACTCACAATTGGTTGAACATGGTGTCAATCACCACTCAAAAATGCCCCACGGCGTCGCCTTTAGCCGCATTCGTCAAAAGTCCGAACACGTAATCGGCCACTGATCGAAAGGCGACGATGACGGCCGTCTCTTCGTTCTCGAACCAGATGGCGGCGGGCACCTGTGCCAGCCGGGTGCGCCGGAGGGTTCCCGGGGGGACCGCCTGCGCGCGCAGATCGGCAGGCGTGAGCCTGGCAAGGGTCTCGCGCACGGCGCGCGCTTCGCCGGTCAGCTTGATCACGCAACGCGCGTCCGAGACATCGGCGGCCAGAAAGTGCTGCCCGTCGAAGTGGTCGTTGAGCCGTGCGATGGTCTCGCCAACGGCGTCATAGTCGCACAAGAGCAGCACCTCATCGGGCGACATCCAGAGCGCGCCGCCTGATAACCCACCCATGACAGCGCCCTGCTCCGGCCTTTTGAAGCCACCGTCGTGCAGCGCCTTGGTTGCGGTATCCGTTGCCTCAAGACGCAGGGTGATCATGCCCAAAAGCCCGGCGTCTTCGACACGCACGCGGCCCTCAAAGGACTGGCCGCCTAGGGCGGTAACAGAACTAGACATTTTGCGCCTCCCCTTCGGGATCATGGAACACGGGCGAGACGATTTTGGCGGTCACCTCGTCGCCATCAACGGTCGGGAAGGTCAGCACCTCGCCCATCCGGTCCGGCCCGTGCAGGACCAGTCCCATGGCGATGCCGCGCCCGAGCGTTGGCGAGTGATAGGTCGAGGTCACGCGCCCTTCGACCACCTTCTGGCCGTTCTCGTTAATCTGATCAGTCACCGCATAGGCCGCCTCGGGCAAGACCGATCCATCGGTCGTCTCAAGCCCCACCAGTTTCCAGCGATCGGGATCGACCATGCGCGTGCGTTCCTGCGCGCGCTTGCCAAGGTAGTCGTCCTTCTTCTTCGAGATCGCCCAGTTCAGCCCAAGATCCTGCGGGATCACCGTGCCATCGGTCTCGTCACCGATCATGATGAACCCCTTTTCGGCGCGCATCACGTGCAGCGCCTCGGTGCCGTAAGGCGTGATCTGATAGCCCTCGGCTGCGGCGAAGATCTTGTCCCAAAGCGCCTTTGTCTGGCCTGCCTTGACCGCGATTTCAAACGACAGCTCTCCCGAGAAGGAAATGCGGAACACACGCACCGGAATTCCCGCAAGCTCACCGTCTTTCCACCCCATGAACGGCAGCCCATCGCGCGAGACATCCATGCCGCCCAGTGTTTCCAGCACTTGGCGCGCCTTGGGCCCGGCTACGCCGATCTGGCCATATTGTTCGGTGACATTGACGACCCAGACCTTCCAGTCCCACCACTCGGTCTGCAGCCACTCTTCCATGTGCCCGTGAATGTGATCCGCGCCTCCAGACGTGGTGTGGCAAAGCCAGGTGTCCTCATCCAAACGGGCGACCACGCCGTCGTCGATCAGAAAGCCGTTTTCCGAGCACATCAGCCCATAGCGGCATTTGCCGACCGGCAACGTGCTCATCATGTTGGTGTAAAGCATATCAAGGAACCGCCCGGCGTCTGGGCCTTTCACGATCAGCTTGCCGAGGGTCGAGGCGTCGAGGACGCCAACCGATTGGCGGGTCGTGTTGATCTCGTGGGCGACGGCATCCGCGTGGCTTTCGCCTGTCCCGAGATAGCAATAAGGCCTGCGCCACTGGCCAACCGGCTCCATGTAGGGATTGCGCTCCATGTGCGCCTGATAAAGCGGCGTCATACGCATCGGCTGGAACAGCTCGCCCTTCGCCTCGCCCGCTATTGCGCCCAACGTCAGCGGCGTAAACGGAGGCCTGAACGTGGTGGTGCCGACGTCCGGGATCGCCTTGTCGAGCGCGCCTGACAGAACCGCCAGGCCATTGATGTTGCTCAGCTTACCTTGATCGGTCGCCATGCCCAGAGTTGTGTAGCGCTTGGCGTGCTCGACGCTTTCAAAGCCCTCGCGCGCGGCCAGTTCAACGTCCGTTACTTTCACGTCGTTCTGGAAATCCAAGAAAGCTTTTGAGCGCAGCTTGTAGGGTGCCTGGTCGGGCATCCGCCAGATCGGCTCAATCGGTTGCGCCTCTTCTGCGTCGGCCTTCGGGGCATCCGAAGCGCCAGTCATACCAAGCGCGCTCACAGCAGCAAGTCCTGCGGTATGTGCATTTTCCAGCACATCCTTGGTTGAGATCGCGCCGCTCGCCGCACCGGCTGCGATGACGAAATCCTCGCCGCTTGAGGCTTTGGGTGCGCGGGCCGGATCTGGCGCAAAATGCGCCTGCGTCTCAGACCAGTTCAGCTTGCCGCCCGCGTGGCTCCAAAGATGCACAACCGGCGACCAGCCGCCGGACATCGCCACGCAATCCACCTCAACTTCTTCAATCTCTTCGCCCGCGCCGGATTGCGCGCAGATATGCACCGCCTGAACCCGGCCCTTGCCGGCAACCCGCGCGACCCCGCGCGCAGGCGTCACACGTATGCCCGCCGCGCGCGCCGCATCCGCCAGTGGCCCCGTCGCCTCGGCGCGTGCATCGACAATCACCGGCACGCTCAGACCCGCTTCTTTCAGCACAAGTGCCGTGCGGTAGCCATCGTCATTGTTGGTGACAACCAGCGTCTTGCGCCCGGGGGCCACGCCATAATTCACCACGTAGTCACGCACCGCAGAGGCCAGCATCACACCGGGCAAATCGTTGCCCGCAAACGCCAGGGGCCGCTCCATAGCGCCCGTAGCGGTGACGATCTGCCGGGCGCGCACTTTCCACAGCCGCTGCCGGGGCGTGTCGTCACTGGGTGCATGTTCGCTGACGCGTTCGTTCAAAAGCGCATAGCCATGATCATAGACACCCGCGCCGATAGTCCGCGCGCGCATCTTCACATTGGGCATGGCTTCAAGCCGCTCAAGCGCCTGCGTCACCCAGGTCTCGGCCTCCATCCCGTCGATCTGTGCGCCGTCCACTGGCGCACGTCCGCCCCAGTGCGCGTCCTGCTCGACCAGCAGAACATCGACGCCTGCGGCCCCCGCCGCCAGCGCTGCCGTCAGCCCGGCGATACCCCCGCCCACGACAAGCACGTCCAAATGCGCATAGAAATGCTCATAAGTATCCGCGTCACGATGTTTTGGCGGTTTGCCCAAGCCTGCGCTTTGGCGGATCACCGGCTCGTAAAGGTGCTTCCAAAAGGCGCGCGGCCACATGAAGGTCTTGTAATAAAACCCGCCAGGCAAGAACCTGGACAGCTTGGCGTTGATCTCGCCCACATCGAACTCAAGACTGGGCCAGTGGTTCTGGCTGACGGCTTCCAGCCGGTCATAAAGCTCGGTGATCGTGGCGCGCGCATTCGGCTCGAACCGCTTCCTGCTGCCGACGCCCAAAAGCGCGTTGGGCTCTTCGGAGCCACTTGTCACCACGCCGCGCGGGCGGTGGTATTTAAACGACCGGCCCATCAGTGTCTGGTTTTTGGCCAAAAGCGCAGAGGCCAGCGTATCGCCCGCAAAGCCGCGCATGTGCTTGCCATTAAAGGTAAAGCGCAACTCGGTGTCGCGGTCGATGAACCGACCGCCCTGGGGCAACCTGTGGCTCATTTCGGTGCACCTTTGGCGAAATCGGGCCGCTTGGCGCGGATCGCCTCAAGCAGGTCGGCAGGCGGCTCGGTCGTCTGTGCGGGATACGTGCCAAAAACCTCCAGCGTCATCGTGCAGCGGGCCGCGTGAAACCACTTGCCGCAGCCATAGGCATGCCGCCAGCGTTCGAAATGTACACCTTTGGGGTTTTGGCGCGCAAAAAGATAACCCTCAAAGTCGGCATCCTCCGAACCGGGGCCGAAACGCGTCAAATGTGCCTCGCCACCGGCGTGCAACTCGGTTTCATCGGCCTGAACGCCGCAGTAAGGACAGGTGAGCGTCAGCATGGTCAGAAACCCGCCATGCAGTCTGCCATGGCTTCGAGCGCAAGGCGGTGGGTGTCGAGCGGCACGTCCACCGTGTCGCGATCCCCGATGGCTATGGTCATTGTCTCGCCGGTTTTGACCAGCGCCTCATGCGCTTCAAGTTCGGGCAGAACTTCGAACGGCAACAAAAAGTCACTGCCGCTGGTTTCGGTCTTGCGTCGAATGGTTTCTGTTCCATCAATTGTCACTGCGATTTCGATCGTACCGTCTTCAAGTTCGGTCTCGCTGGCATAGCCCGCCACGTTCCAGCGCTGACCCGGTTTGGTGGCATAATAGGAATACACCATCAGCTTGCCCGCATTCGAGGTAAGTTCGCGGGTTGCAAAGCACAGCTCATAATTTGCGGCCTTCATGACCTGATAGTCGCCTGCGGCACCGACCACTTCGGGCATGGTCTGGGCTGCTGCCGTGCTTGCAAAAGCCAGCGACGCAATAAAAGGGAAAAGCGCTTTCATGTCAGCGTCCTTATGGGGTTGTTCAAACACGAAAAAGACGGCGGCCCGAAGGCCACCGCCGAAAAGCGTGGGAAGGGGTTAGATTTATTGGTCTGCGGCTGCCGGCGCGGTTTCTGTAACTGCAGGAGCTGGTTCGATGGTTGCCGGAGCAGTTTCGAGTGCGGTTGCACCTTCTTCGGTGCCTTCACCGCCGCCGCCCGATGCGCCAAGCGCAATAAGGCCGACAAAGGCAACAACCACGACAAGCGCCCAGAACCAGCCTGCGCCGGACCCGGTGTCATAGTCGAACGTGTCGTTCCCTTTGCGGGGGTCGCCTTGTGAATAATAGTCTGACATGTCACGTCCTCCTTTCGAATAGAGGTATGTGAGCACGGGTTGCGGTAAATGACACCAGATGTGGGGAGTATGCGGGGTTTTGGGCCAAAACCTGCGGGAATTGGTGTAAGCTGTGCGCCAGTTTTGGCCGAGCGATTTTGTGCCAAGTTTTGTAAGAGCATGTAACAGATTGTTTCCAAAACGGACCTTAATGCGCCACAATTGGTGCTTATATGGAAACGCAAGGGTAGACGTAGAGGTATGCAATGAAAGGTTTCGTTTTTGTCAGCGCTTTGATCGGCGTTCTGTTTCCATTGAAGGCAATCTACGCGCGATGGGCGGCGAAAAAAGACCCGGTTGATGTCGAGGCATTGAAGAAGACGCATTATCACAACGGTGGTGGGTCCTAGATGGAAATATTTTTGCAAATCGCTCCACTGGCGCTTTTGATCCTGGGTGTGGCCATCATCATTTGGCGCGGCATGCGCACCAAGCCGGACAACACCAACAATGAAGCGCGCGGTGGCGGCAGCGACTCTCATTATCAGGAATAAGGCGATCAATGCGCCACCCCCGCCGCCACGCTCTCATCAACAAACCGGCCCTCGCGAAACCGTTCCAGCCCAAAGGCCTCCGTCAGCGGTGACGCTCCCTTGGCCATCAACTCGGCAAAGCCCCAGCCCGAACCGGGGATCGCCTTGAAGCCGCCGGTGCCCCAGCCGCAGTTGATGAAACAACCCTCAAGCGGCGTTTTTGACAGGATTGGCGAGCGGTCGCCCGTCATATCCACGATCCCGCCCCACTGACGCAGCATCTTGAGACGCGACAGCATCGGGAAGGTTTCGACCAAAGCGCGCACGGTTTCCTCGATATGGTGAAACGATCCGCGCTGCGTGTAGTTGTTAAACCCGTCCGCCCCGCCGCCAATCACCATCTCGCCCTTGTCCGCCTGGCTGAGATAGCCGTGCACCGTGTTGGCCATCACCACGATGTCCATGCAGGGTTTGATCGGTTCGGATACAAGCGCCTGAAGGGCGACAGATTCAATCGGCAAACGGAAACCAGCCATATCTGCCAGATGCCCGGAATGACCAGCCACGACCATACCAAGCTTATCACAAGCGATGTCGCCGCGATTGGTGCTCACACCCGTGACCTTGCCGTTTTCCTGCCGGATGCCTGTAACTTCGCATTTCTGGATCACGTC
>JABDJX010000036.1 GCA_013003245.1 Silicimonas sp.
CCCCCCCCCCCCCCCCCCCCGGGTCGACGCATCGTGAGATGCGGCGAAATCTCAGCCGAACCAGCCTTTGACCTTGCCCCAGACGCTCTTCTTGGCCGGCACTTCGATCATTGAGCCGGTGACCACGTCGCTGCCCTTTATCTCGGGCAGGGGCTCGCTGTCAAAGTGCTCCTCATCCGGTTGCACAGCCGCTCTCTCAACGACCTCGGGCGTGATCTCGGCAAATGTTGTCATTTTGGCAAGCGTTTCCGGCCCGGCCAGACCATCGGCATCAAGCCCGTTGGCCGCCTGAAACTCTTTAACGGCCGCTTCTGTGCCGCTGCCAAAAATGCCGTCAGCGCCAATGCCCAGACCTTCTTGCAGCGATTTCACTGCAGCACCACGTGAGCCTTTGCGCAGCAAGACCAACTCGTGCAGACCAAGAGCGGTAAAGGTGTCTGGTCCCGCGATGCCATCCACGGCCAGACCGTTGGATTGCTGGAATTCCTTTACCGCGCGTTCCGTTCCTGGTCCGAAATCCCCGTCGGCAGCAATCCCAAGCTTTTCTTGCAGGCGTTTGACCGGGGCGCCTTTGAGCCCTCTTTTCAAAATTGACATGGATGTTCCTCGTGTTTGTTCCCCGACCCCAGGTCAGAGATTACACGGTCCCGCCGTAAAGCCAAGCAAGCCATAGGCCGCCAGAGATGCCAATGACCGCTGCGCGGGGCCACTCTGCCCGCGGCAATCCAAGAGAGGGCGCAAAGACGCGATAGCACGCGGCAAAGAGCGCGCCTGCAACTGTTGCAAGTGGCAGCAGGACAATGCCCAACAGCGCGCCAGCGGCGGCCAGGATGAGTGCGGCGTCGCTGAACGGCTGCAGGGCCGTCAGAACGCGACTCAGGGCGATCACACCCAGTCCAATCGCAAGGCCAGCTGCATGTTGCCAAAAGGGGCCCGTCAGCCCAGCTGTGGACAGTCCCAAACCGAGGAGCACAAGCAGGCAAATGGTTGCGTTGCTTACATCCGGGCGCAGGGCATAAAGCAGGATCACGATCTGCAGCGCCCAGACCAGCGCCACGGTGGGTACAGCAAGGGCCAAGGGTGCGACCAGAGCGCCCCAGAGTGCAAACCCGAATGCAGCTGCTTCGGGCCAAAGCAATGCCGGCGAGAGCGGTTCTTTGCAGCACCGGCTTTTGCCACGGTTCCACAGCCACGAGAGCACCGGCACCAGATCAATGGCACTCAGGGTCTTGCCGCAGCTGTCGCAGTACGAGCGCCCGTCAGGCGCGCCGCTGTTGCCACCCCGCGCCCGATCCGCCCAGCATTGCAGAAAGCTGGCGGTCATCGGGGCCATGGCGACCAGAATGGCGGTGGCGACCAGAAGAATATCACTCAGTGGTGGCATGAGGGGACTATGTCGAAGTCGAGGCCGCCATGTAAAATTCAATCGCTTTCAGCAATTTAAAGGACACAAAGACGTGACTATTAGACACCAATGCAAAACGCCCCGGTGAAACCGGGGCGTTTTAAAATTCTTCGTAAGAATTTTAACCGCGCTCTTCGACGATCTCTACCAAGTGCGGGATCGAGTTGACCATGCCGCGTACGGAAGGGGTGTCTTCCAACTCGCGGGTTTTGTGCATCTTGTTCAGACCCAGACCAACCAGCGTTGCACGCTGTTTTTGAGGGCGGCGGATCGGGGAGCCGATCTGCTTGACGACGATTGTTTTAGCCATGGGGTTCAGGCCTCCTCAGCGACTTGGGCGCTTTCCTGCGGCGCATCTTCGCGCTTTGGCAGGATGTCGGCGACTTTCTTGCCGCGACGTTGAGCCACCGAGCGCGGCGATGCCTCTTGGGTCAGCCCATTAATCGTGGCGCGGATCATGTTATAAGGGTTAGACGAGCCAATGGATTTTGACACCACGTCCTGCACGCCCAGCATCTCGAACACGGCACGCATCGGACCACCGGCGATGATACCGGTACCGGTTGGTGCCGTGCGCATCACAACGCGGCCAGCACCGTGGCGACCGTTGACGTCGTGGTGCAGCGTGCGGCCTTCGCGCAGGGGCACGCGGATCATCTGGCGCTTGGCTTGCTCGGTGGCCTTGCGGATCGCCTCAGGCACCTCTTTGGCTTTACCTTTGCCGAAACCGACACGGCCTTTTTGGTCGCCCACAACGACAAGGGCAGCAAAGCCAAAGCGCTTACCACCTTTGACCGTCTTGGAGACGCGGTTGATCGCGACCAGGCGGTCAGCGAATTCTGGGGTTTCTTCGCGACGACCGCGGCCTCCGCCCCTTTGATTTTGTTCTCTGGCCATGCGTGGCCTCCTTAGCTTTTGTTGGCGTTTTGCGCCGGTTGTCCAACCTTTGGTGAGTGCTTGGCACCCCCAGGTCATCGGAAACGGCCCCTAGGGGCCGCTCACTTTAGATCTTCAAGCCACCTTCACGGGCTGCGTCGGCCAAAGCCTTGACCTTGCCGTGAAAGAGGAAACCACCGCGGTCGAAGTATGCTTCGCTGACGCCTGCCTTCTTGGCACGCTCGGCGATTGCTGATCCAACTTTTGCTGCTGCTTCGACGTTGTTCTTGCCAACCACGCCCAGTGACTTCTCCAAGGAAGAAGCGCTGGCCAAAGTTGTGCCGGCCACATCGTCGATCAGCTGCACGCTGATGTTTTTGTTCGAGCGGTTTACCGAAAGCCGCACGCGGCCTGCGTTCACCTTGCGAAGTTTGTTCCGAACACGCTGGCGGCGCTTTTGGAACAATTCCCGTTTGCTGAGTGCCATCTGTCTGGTCCTTACTTCTTCTTGCCTTCCTTGCGGAAGATATACTCGTCGAGGTATTTGATGCCTTTGCCCTTGTAAGGCTCGGGCTTGCGCCATTCGCGGATGTTCGCCGCGACCTGACCGACAAGTTGTTGATCGATGCCTTCGACGATGATTTGCGTGTTCTTTGGAACCGTCACAGTCACGCCCTCGGGCACTTCAAAGTTCACATCGTGGCTTAAACCAAGGTTCAGCTGCAAGTTATTGCCCTGCATCTGCGCCCGGTAACCAACGCCGTTGATCTCAAGCTCTTTCTTGAACCCATCGGTGACGCCGGTGACAAGGTTTGCCACCATCGTGCGGCTCATGCCCCACTGCTGGCGCGCGCGCTTGGACTTGCCGCGAGGCTCGATTGAGACCACGTTGCCGTCGACTGCGATGCTCACGTCATCGGTTGCGGTAAATTCACGGGTGCCTTTTGGCCCCTTTACCGAAACGGTCTGACCCGACACGCTGGCTTCAACGCCTGATGGCAGTTCAATCGGTTTTTTTCCAATTCGAGACATTGTTTTCTCTCCTTAGAAGACTGTGCAAAGCACTTCGCCACCAACGTTGGCAGTGCGTGCTTGTGCGTCTGACATGACACCTTTCGGGGTCGAGACAATCGACACTCCCAAGCCCTGACGGACCTGTGGGATGTCTTTCATGCCCATGTACACACGACGGCCGGGCTTGGATACGCGCTTAATCTCGCGGATCACAGGCTCGCCTTCATAGTACTTAAGGCTGATCTCGATGGCCGGGTGGCCATCTTTGCCAGTGGTTGATTCATAGCCGCGGATGTAGCCTTCGTCGGCCAAAACATCCAAAACCCATGCGCGAAGCTTCGACGCAGGAGTGTCGACGGTGGATTTGCCGCGCATCTGTCCATTACGGATGCGGGTCAGCATATCACCAAGAGGATCGTTCATTATCTATACCCTCCCTTACCAGCTTGATTTCACGAGGCCGGGGATCTGGCCTTGCGAGCCCAGTTCCCGAAGCGCGATACGCGACATCTTAAGCTTGCGGTAGTACGCGTGCGGACGTCCCGTAAGCTGGCAACGGTTGTGAAGACGGGTGGCAGAGCTGTTGCGTGGCAGTTTCGCCAGCTTGAGGCGGGCCTTGAAACGCTCTTCCATCGGCTTCGATTCATCTTTCGCGATTTCCTTAAGCTCAGCACGCTTGGCGGCGTATTTGTCCACCAGGGCCTGACGCTTTTTCTCGCGCTCGATCATTGCTTTTTTTGCCATATCGAATTCTCTCCCAGGCTCAGCTGTTGAATGGCATGTTGAAAGCTTTCAACAGCGCCTTGGCTTCTGCATCCGTGTTGGCGTTGGTGCAGATGATGATATCCATTCCCCAGGTTTCATCGACTTTATCAAAGTCGATCTCGGGGAAAACGATGTGCTCTTTAAGGCCCATGGCATAGTTGCCACGCCCGTCAAAAGACGAACCCTTCACGCCGCGGAAGTCGCGGACGCGAGGCAGGGCCACGGTGATCAGACGATCCAGAAAGTCGTACATCCGGTCGCCGCGCAGGGTTACCTTGGCACCCAGCGGCATATCTTCACGAACGCGGAAGCCAGCGATGGACTTCTTGGCTTTCGTGATCAGCGCCTGCTGACCAGCAATTGCTGTCAGGTCGGCCTGAGCGGATTTGGCTTTCTTGCTGTCCTTGACCGATTCAGCGCCTGCGCCAATGTTCAGGACGATTTTGTCCAGGCGCGGGATCTGCATGTCGTTCTTGTAGGAAAACTCTTCCTTCAAGGCGGCACGGATCGTGTCGGTGTAAAGCGTCTTTAGACGCGGGGTATAGTTTGCAGCGTCCAACATCAGATCGCGTCCCCCGTGGTCTTGGCGAAACGCACCTTGGTGTCGCCGTCCATGCGGAAGCCGACGCGGGTTGGTTTGCCGTTGCTATCGATAAGCGCCAGATTGGAAAGGTTGATCGGCATCGCCTTTGGCTGGCGGCCGCCCTGATCGTTCTGGGTTTGCTTGGTGTGGCGGATGGCGATGTTCACGCCGTCGACGACTGCCTTGTTAGAGCTTGGGTCCACGGAGGTAATCTCACCCTCTTTGCCCTTGTCCTTACCGGTCAGTACGACGACCTTGTCGCCTTTTTTCAGTTTCGCAGCCATCAGAGCACCTCCGGCGCAAGCGAAATGATTTTCATGAAGTTTTTCGCACGCAACTCGCGCACAACAGGGCCAAAGATACGTGTTCCGATCGGCTCGTTGTTGTTGTTGAGGATAACGGCGGCGTTGCGATCAAAGCGGATTGCTGTGCCATCGTCGCGGCGGACTTCTTTGGCGGTGCGAACAACAACGGCCTTGCGGACGTCGCCCTTTTTCACACGACCACGTGGAATGGCTTCCTTGACCGAGACGACAATAACGTCGCCGACGGATGCGTATTTACGCTTGGAACCACCCAGAAC
>JABDJX010000057.1 GCA_013003245.1 Silicimonas sp.
GGTGCGGCTTGACGCGCTGACGATTGTCGAGACGACGACACAAGCGCTGGTGCCGTTCATGAAGGGCGGCGTGGGCGATGACTGGGACGGCGATATCGTGCAGGGCAGCCGTCCGTTCATCACCGCCGTGGGCGCTGGCACGACCTACCCCGACTATAAACCGGCGCCGTTCATCGTCTCTCAGGAGGTCGATGGCGTCGACATGGTGACCGTGGTGACCGAGGGCATCTTTTCCTACTGCGGCGTGAAGGTGAAAATCGACACCGACCGCCACATCGGCCACGAGCGCGACGTCGTGCGTGTCGATGGCGAGCCTATCGGCCACGTGATGACGTCCGAATACGGCTCAAAAATGCTGTCGCTCGGAGGGGTCGAACATCTGACCGGCGGTTCCAAGAAAGAGGGCCGGGTGACCTGCGACGCACTTTTGAAGCTGTGCAATTGCGAAGCGGTTGAGATGGTCATTGGCGACGAAGGCCATGAAACCACGGTCCTGGTGCAGGCCGGAAAGGCTCCCATTATCAACGGTGTGGAAGAAAAGCTGATGCGTGTCGGCTGTGGCTCTGCCGCCATCGGCATGTTTGCCAAACAATGGCTCGGCCATGTGGACGACGTGGTTGTCGTCGACGATCACATCACCGGCGTGCTTTCAGAACACGAGGCGGGCAAGCAGCTTGATGTGCCGCCCACCGGCATCAAGATCAAAGGCCGCCGCTCGACGCCCGGACGCTATTTCCAGGTCGCCGCACCGGGCACCGGCTGGGGCGGCACCGATATCGAAGACCCGCTGACGATCCTCAAGCCGTTCGACGCCAAGACCGCGCGCGAAGGCATGCGCCTGCTGATGGTGTCCACGACGGGCGAGCAATACGGCTACTTTGAATTGGACGAAAACCTTGTGCCGCAGCCCAAGGACATCCCCGCCAAACTCAAAGCCAGCGCGGATCTGATCGCTGAAAACTGCGAACCCTCGATCTGCTCTGTCCTCTTCATGGGCGGCGCTGGCGGCTCTTTGCGTGCAGGTGTCACAGAAAATCCGGTGCGCCTGACCCGTTCGGTCAAAGACGCGCTCACTTACGTGTCCTGCGGGGGTGCCGAGGCCTATGTCTGGCCCGGCGGCGGGATCACGGTGATGGTCGATGTCATGGATATGCCGCAGGGTTCCTTCGGCTACGTGCCCACGCCCGCGCTTGTCGCGCCTATCGAATTCACCATGCGCGCGGGCGACTATGGCACCCTTGGCGGCTATGTCGCTGAAGTGAAAAATCTTGACGATCTGGAGTTGAGCCACGCCCGCAAAGTCACTCTGGACGGACAGCCCGACCCGATGGACCGCGCGCATTACCGGTGGCCAAAGCGATGACCCCGTTGGCAGCCCTCCTCCCCGGCGGACGTTTGCATTTGCAGCACGGTCCGATCGATCTGATCATCGGGGCAGATGGCGCGCGCGATCTGGCGTTTGCAGCGGCGCGCGACCGGTTCGGATCGGTACTGGCAGAGTTGGTCGACGAATTGCCCCTGTTACGCACGCCCCTCTTGCCAGGTGCGCCCTGCCCACAAGGCACGGTCGCGCGACGCATGGACACGGCCTGCCGTCCCTTCACATCCCAGTTCATAACCCGCATGGCCGCCGTTGCAGGCAGCGTCGCCGACGAGGTTCTGGATGCGATGATCATATCCGCATCGCCTGACCGGGCATACGTGAACAATGGCGGCGACATCTCTGTTTTTATGTCAGAAAACCAAATTTTCATAACGGCCATGCAAAGCCATGACGGCGTTGATCTGGGCCGCATCACCATCACGCAGGGCCAAGGCATCGGCGGCATCGCCACTTCTGGCCGCCATGGCCGCAGCCACTCGCTTGGCATCGCCGACAGCGTCACCGTTCTGGCCGGATCAGCCGCAAAGGCGGACGTCGCCGCAACCCTGATCGCCAATGCCGTCGATCTGCCCGGGCATCCCGGTGTAACGCGCTTGCCCGCAAACCAGATGACCCCCGACAGCGATCTTGGCGCGATGCCGGTCGTGACCGATTGTACGCGCTTGTCGAGAACTGAGAAAGCCAAAGCACTTGAGGCGGGCGTGCAGCGCGCGCAGGCGATGCACACCGCCGGTCACATCAAGGGGGCCGCCCTTTTCCTGCAAGGCGAGGCGCGCGTGCTGGGTCATGGGATCACCACTCGCGAACTGAGCCACGAAAGAGAGCACCGATGAAAGCCAACATCCGAAAAATCGCCGTCACCGTGGAAGAGACCCTGACCGAGATGGGCCAAACGATAGCGCCGCCCACGCGCAAAGCCGTGTCCATCGCCGTGATCGAGAACCCGTTTGCTGGCACTTATCAGGAAGACCTGAGCGACCTGATCGAGATCGGTGCCGAACTGGGTGGGCTGCTGGGCGACCGCTGCGTGGCCGCCCTTGGCATTACACCCGCGCAGGCCGAAAGCTATGGCAAATCGGCCATGGTCGGCGAAAACGGAGAGCTGGAGCACGCCGCCGCCATCCTGCATCCCAAACTGGGCGCCCCCTTGCGCAAAGCCGTCGAAAAGGGCGCTGCCCTTGTGCCGTCGTCCAAAAAAATGGGCAGCCCCGGCCAGGTGCTCGACGTGCCTTTGGGCCACAAGGATGCGGCGTACGTGCGCAGCCATTTCGACGGCATCGAAGTGCGCCTGAACGATGCCCCGCGTGCGAATGAAATCCTGGTTGCCGTCGCTGTCACCGACAGCGGTCGCCCCTTGCCGCGCGTCGGAGGTCTTGAGGCCAAAGAGGCAAAAGGCGAAGACGGACTGAGATAACACCGGAGTTCAAAAAAGCACGATGGGCTGGACGATCAGGTCGGCTGGTAGCGTAGATTGGCAACGCAACTGGGTGACACTCTTCAAAAAACTGTCTTAGGTCCATTATCGGCTCAAAAATATCCCGTGGGGGTCTGGGGGAGCAGCGCTCCCCCAGCGGATCGACGCGGCCGCAGTCCGCGGCGAAACCAATTCAAACCACCTCGGGAAGCCTCTGGGCGGGCGGTGTGTTGCGCGACCGCAGGCTTGTCACCTTGCCGTCAATCACCGTCATGCCAACACCCGGCAGATTGCCAAGTTGCACCGACTCCAAAAGGGTCTTGCCCGGCGCGTGCTGGGCCTGATCCATCAGGACAAAATCCGCCGCCATCCCCGCCTCAATCAACCCGGTGTCCAGCTTGCGCCGGCGTGCGGTGTTGCCATTGGCAAAGCAAAACGCGGTCTCGGCAGGCACGTCGCCCAACGACGACAGCATCGCCACCATCCGCATGATCCCCAACGGCTGCACGCCCGATCCCGCAGGCCCATCGGTGCCCAAAATGATCTGATCCAGCTTGCCAAGCTCGCGCGCCGTGTTCAGCGTCAAAAGTGCTGCACGTTCGTTGCCGTTGTGTACGATCTCAAGCGCCGCCGTACAGCTTTCGCACAGACACACGATCTGATCATCCGGCAGTGCTGAATGCCCGCCGTTGATGTGGCCCACCACATCGGTGCCGGTTTCCAGCACCATATCCGCATCGATAAGCCCTGATCCGGGGATCGAAGGTCCACCGGTATGTATCGTGCTTTGGATGCCATACTTGCGCGCCCAACTGACCATTTGATTGGCGGTCTTGCCGTCTTTGACCGTGCCAAGTCCAACCTCCCCCAAAAGCTTCACGCCTGCGTCCGCCAGATCCTTGAAATCCTGCTCTTCCAACCCGTGCTCGATCACCGGCGCACCGGCGTGCACTTTGACGCCGGAGGGGCGGAAGTTCTCGTACCAGCGCTGAGCGGCAATCGCCATCGCCTTCAGGCCAACCACGTCCTTGGGCCGTCCGGGCATGTGCACTTCGCCTGCCGAGATCAGCGTGGTGACCCCGCCATGCAGTGTCGAGTCGATCCAGTGAAGCTGTTGCTGGCGCGGCGTATAGTCGCCCACAACGGGGTGTACATGACTGTCGATCAACCCCGGGGCCAGCGTCACGCCCTTGGCATCCACAGTGGTTGCAGCCCCTTCGCAATCCAGATCAGCCTCGCGCCCCCATGCGGTGATTTTCCCGTCTTCCGCTACAAGGCAATCACCATCGAAGACCGGCTCTTCGATTTTGCCAGACAGGATCATCCCGATGTTCTTGATGACCAGTTTCTCTCCCATTGGTGCCTCCTTGAGTTGCCCGAAAAGCATTATTTCTGATGCCAGTATGCACGCTCACCGCAATGAAGAAAGCTGCCATCTCGCATATTAACCCTATGTTAGCACTCCGCTCGCACAAGCCATCCAAGGGAAGTGCCGACGGGGCGACTGTTATGCCGCCACAAGCGCAGACCCGTAGACGATCACGACACAATGATTACAGATTGGTTCCCGGTTCAAAATGCAGCGCTTCACCAAATTTCTCGACACATCTGTTACACGTTTCGCCGTTTCAAGGCGCATCGCATATCTGGCGGAGGATGGCATCAAGGTAATTCTTACTTGCGCGCCCTGCGCCGCCAGGGCCTCCTCGTGGTATTGATACCATTCCGTGGCGATAACTGTCATGGTGGGCCCATGCGACAGCGACAGGACCTGATCAACGCACTTTCTGACGGAAGGGTCGAGTGTTGGTATCAGCCACAATTTGATGCCCATACACTTCAGCTTGTCGGGGCAGAAGCGCTGGCAAGGCTGCGGCTGCCGGACGGCGCGGTTTTGGCACCCGACGAATTCCTCCCGCTCGCGGAACAAACCGGGCTTCTGACGGACATCGAGGAATTGATCTTCCAGCGGGTTTTGGCGGACCAATCGGATTGGTCTGCAGCGGGGCTGAAGTATCCGCCGGTTGCGGTGAACCTCTCACAACACCGATTGCTTGACGATGCCCTGGTCGACCACGTGGCTGGCTGCCTTGAGTCACATCACGCAATTGCGCTGGAGCTTTTGGAAACGGCATTTCTTGATAATCCGCACACGCCCGAACACAAGACCATTAAGGGCCTTCGTGCCTTGGGTCTGCCCATTGAATTGGATGATTTTGGCTCGGGCCGTGCCTCGATTGTCGCAATGATCACGCTAAGCCCCGATAGGATCAAGATCGACCGCAGGTTAGCAGAGCACATTGCCACGCGGCCCGAGGATCTCGCCATGCTTCAAGCCCTTGTCGCCGTTGCACGCGCGCAAGGAATCGGTGTGGTCTTGGAAGGCATTGAGACATCTGAGCAACTTGAGGCAGCCCGGCAGATTGATTGCGACGTCCTTCAGGGATTTGCGTTAGCGCCCCCGCAAACGGGCGAGATGTTCGCCGCAGCGCTTGCACCTTTACCGCGAACGCATAATCAACGCTGTTAGGTTACTGCCGCAGAGCCTGATGCACGCAGACCCCCGATGTGGCGATTGGCGATCATGTTCACCACGAAAAGCGCCGCAATCCAGCCGCTGCTGACAGCCGCCGCAATGCCAAACCATACGCCCCAGACATCAAAGCCAAGCAGGCCGATAAACACCCAGATGAAAAAGGCGATGCCAAAGCCCTGCCGGTAAATGCTGATCCACAGCGTCCAGATCGGCTGTTTAAGCGCCTGCAGGAAAGAATTGATCGAAAACAGCATCATGTAGATGGCGAAAAGGAACGCATCGACGAAAAGATACGCGCGACCGACCTTGATCACGTCCGGGTCATCGGTGAAAAAGCTCATGGCAAAGCCGCCGCCAAAGATCAGGAAAGGCACGGCGATCAGGCTCATCACAAACCCGGTTTTCCAGCAAAAGAAAAGCGCGTCGCGCACGCGGTCATGCTCGCCTGCACCAAAGTTCTGGCCAGCAATGGGCAAAAGCGCGCCGGTCATGCCAAGCACGGGCAACAGCAAAATCTGCTCGATCCGAAGGGCCACGCCGTAAGCCGCAATCGCGTGCCCGCCAAATTGCTTGAGTGCGAATTGCACCACAAAGCCCGAGATGAACATCACCATCATCGCCGTGCTGGCGGGCAACAATTGCGCGGTGATGTCGCGAAAGGTGCCAAGGTTCGGCACGAACTCTGCGCGTTTGACGCCGTCCATTAGCTCAAGCTTGAAAATGCGGCTGATGATAAAGGCCATAACGCCGGTCTGGCTGATGATCGTGGCCACAGCGATACCGTTAAAGCCCATGCCGCCCCACAGTCCGGGGATACCGAACATAAAAAGGGGGTTGAGGAAGATATTGGCAAAAAACGCCACCATCATCGCGCGCTGCATGGATTTGGTGTCGCCATGCGCCTGCAAAATGCCATTGCCGCCAAAGGCCAGCATGAACCCCGGCAGCGCAAAGATCAGCCAGCGAAAATACCCCGTGGCGGCATCGCGGTACCCGCCTGGCTCGGACACTAGGTTGATCAGATGCGGCCCGGCAATCCAGCCAATAACCGCCAGGATCAGCGTCGCGATCACGCCATAGCTCAGGCCCTGGGCGGCATAATTGCGGGCCTCTTTGGTGTTTTTGCTGCCCTTGGCGTTGCTGACAAGCGCGCTCAGGCCAGAACCAAGACCAAAGCCGATCGCCATCAGGATGAAAAACGCCTGAAACCCGATGGCAAGGCCCGCCTGCGCCTCGGTCGAAAGCCGCCCGGCCCAATAGACATCGACGACGTTATAAAGCGTCGAAAACAGCATCCCCAAGGCGGCGGGTATGGCAAGGTTTTTGAAATGCTCGGACATTGGGCCGGTCGTCAGATCGTCCTTGACCGCACTCATTCTTCGGCCGCCTGCATGCGGCGCTCCAGCCAGCGGACACCGGCGGAAACGATCAGGATCAGAACAAGGTATTCCAGCACGAGGATGGTGTAGATTTCCAACGGGCGGTATTCCGAGACAACAAGTTCATTGGCTTTTCGCGTCAGCTCCTGCATGCCGATGACCGAGACCAGCGATGACATTTTCAACATGTAAACCAGTTGGTTGCCCAAGGCAGGCAAGATGCGGCGGATCGCTTGCGGCAGGATGACAAAACGCATCGTGTCGCGGTAGTTGAGCGATATGGATTGCGCCGCCTCGTATTGGCCCTTGGCGATGGACTGGATACCTGCGCGGAAGATCTCGGCCTGAAACGCGCTGTCTGAAAGCGCCAGAGCCAGCACGCCTGCCCAGAACACACTGAGCGTGATGCCCGTGAGCGTGGGCAGGCCGTAATAGACCCAGAGGATCAGCACCAGAATTGGAACAGCGCGCACGATCTCGACATATGTGCGGTTGAACCTGCGCCAGCCCTTGCGTTTCGACAGCCCCGGCAGTGCCACCAGCAAGCCGACCACGATAGAGATCAGGATCGCCGTCACCGAAAGTGTGATGGTGTAATAGGCGCCGGTCAGCATGAATTTGAGGTTGTTGAACCCGTTTGTCGTGCTGGGATCGACCACGTACCAGCCCCAGTTGTCCGAGCATCCTGCAAGCAGCAGAGCCATGGGCGCAATTATGAGAAATCGTTTCATCACCGCCCCCTAGTGGTTCAAGATTTGTTTGATGAACGCGCCGAAACGCTTGGATTTCGGCGCGGTGAACACCTGATCGGGCGGTCCCACCTCGACGATTTCGCCTTTGTCCATAAAGACCATCTTATCAGCCACACGGCGCGCAAAGCCCATCTCGTGGGTGACCACGATCATCGTCATGCCTGACGTGGCAAGCTCGGTCATCACCTCAAGCACCTCGGCGATCATCTCGGGATCGAGCGCTGATGTTGGCTCGTCAAACAGCAGAATGCGCGGCTCCATGCAAAGCGAGCGCGCGATGGCCACGCGCTGTTGCTGACCGCCCGAAAGCTGGCGCGGATACTTCTGCGCCTGATCGGGGATCTGCACCCGTTCAAGGTGCTTCATCGCGCGCGCCTGGGCGTCCTTTTCGGACAGGCCCAGCACGCGCTTGGGCCCCAGCGTCAGGTTCTCGATCACCGTCAGATGCGGGAAAAGATTGAACTGCTGAAAGACCATGCCAACCATGCCGCGGATTTTCTCAAGGCTGTCAGCACTGTCGGTCAAAGTGATCCCATCAACGACAATATCGCCGCTTTCGTGGGCTTCCAGCCTGTTTATGCAGCGGATCAGCGTTGACTTGCCCGAACCCGACGGGCCGCACACCACCACACGTTCGCCTAGGGCCACGTCCAGAGACACGTCCTTAAGCGCCTGAAAGTCGCCGAAAAACTTGGACACATTGCGCAGGGATATTATGGGCGTCTCGGTCGTCATCGCAGTTTGGGTCTTTCCTTGATCACGGAGTCGTTAGAGACGTACGTGGCTGAAAATTTCCTCAGCGCTTTGCATTCCCAAACCGGTCTGGCAAACTAGCTAACAACGAATGCACCAAAAGGGAAACCCATGAAACTGTTCAAAATTGCAGCCACCAGTCTTGTATTAGCGCTCGGCGCTGGTCAGGCAATGGCCCAATCCGCTCTTAACGACATCCTCTCTAACGGCACGCTGAAAGTCGGCACCACGGGCGACTGGAACCCGATGACGATGCGCGATGTCGCCACCAACAAATACGAAGGCTATGACATCGACGTGATGACAGCTTTGGCCGCCGATCTGGGCGTCGAGGTTGAGTTCGTGCCAACCGACTGGAAAACGCTGGTCAGCGGCGTAACCTCGGGCCAGTACCACATCACCGGCTCTGCCTCGGTATCGCCCAGCCGGGCAAAGGCTGCGGGATACTCCAACAGCTATTTTTCGTTGGTCACCGTGCCGCTGACACTGAAGACCAACGCAGATCGCTTTTCCGATTGGGATGATCTGAACAAGGCCGATGTTTCGGTTGCCGCCACGCTGGGCACCACTCAGGAAACGCAGGTCAAACAGTACTTCCCCGATGCAACGCACCGCATTGTCGAGGCCCCTGCCCGCGATTTTCAAGAGGTTCTGGCCGGACGTGCAGACGCCAACATCACCTCGAACGTCGAGGCCAACAAGCTGGTCGCGCAGTACGACCAGTTGATGATCGTGCCGGTGCCCGAGGGCCGTTCGCCCACACCTATTGCGATGCTGATGCCGCAGGCTGATCAGGTCTGGATCAATTATGTGAACACCTGGATCACGCTCAAGCAGGAACAGGGCTTTTTCGATGAGTTGGGCCGCAAGTGGCAGCTGATCGGCGAAACAGGCTGATGACACCAGAATAAATTGAAACGGGTCGGCCAATTGGCCGGCCTTTTCTTTGGGCGAACCTAGTCGTCGACAGGCACAAACCTGTTGTTGCACAAGGATCGCGCAAAAGATGCGCTGACCCCGCGCGGATTGCCCAAAATGAACAACCCGGTGCGTTTCGCGTTCTCAGACGACAGGCTAAAGGTCACCCCTTTGCCTGCGCGGCGTGGTGGCGATGACGTGCGATATATTTTCGTGGTGACCGGCAGGTTCAACTCGCGGATCACATAATCCCCCGCCGCACACCAGAAATCGCTGGCACCCGAAAGCCCCCGGTAAGGCACTTCAAAAGTGTCGCCGCCTGTACTGCGTACGATCAGATCGTTCTGAGACAAAAAAGCCGAAGCAGGTGTCGCCATCAGCAATGCTATTGTAAGGGCATACTTCATCGCTTTGCTCCATCCGTTTGGGTGTTAAATACCATCCTAACGATGTGGGGCCAATTATTGAAATCCCAAGCCCTTGCTTGAGCGATTATGTTCCGCTTATTCCGCGACCAATTCCAAGTATCGCGTTCCGGCACCATTCAGCACCGTCTCGGACGATACCTCAAACCCGGCTTGCCGGAAAACCGCGGCAGGGTCATTCGAGGTCTGCGCGCTGAAAACAGGCAGCCCCTGGCCAAAGGTGACCGGCTCGATCGTCAGGTGCACTTTGTGGATTGCCCGATGCGCAAGAAACCAGTCGTGCACCCGTGTGCCGCCCAATATCAGCACTTTTTCCATGCGATATACGTCTGCAACTGCGCCCGCCAGATCGCATTCCGTCAGGCCGGCGGGGTCCAGCCAAAGCTGGGTCGGGCGCTGCCATCCGCTGACTTTTGAAGAGAAAATGATCCTGCGCCGGTGCGGTTTGTCCGCCGCTTGATGTGTGTTGCGCCCCAT
Organism: Silicimonas sp.; assembly: GCA_013003245.1. Classification (GTDB taxonomy): domain Bacteria; phylum Pseudomonadota; class Alphaproteobacteria; order Rhodobacterales; family Rhodobacteraceae; genus JABDJX01. The sequence goes on from JABDJX010000057.1 coordinate 10,039, forward strand.
GATGGCCCAATCCGCCGCCTCGACATCACGAAAGAACAACTCTTGTTCTTCTGCGCTGGCCCAGTCCTGTGGCGGCTCGTTGGTTGTGCGCGAAATGAAGCCGTCACGACTGGTTGCAACGGTGAGTGTAAAGTGAGTCATGACGTGCTGCTAAGTATCCGGGTCGTCATAATCGAGCGTCATGATCACAATCGCCGTCTGTACGCCCGCAAAAACGATCCCGTTGAGCACGAAGAACACCAAAGCCGCGATCCAGCCGCCGTCCACATGGGTCACAAGGTGCCCGATGCCGACAATATCAAACCACAAAACCAACGCCGTAAAGATCGCCGACAAGGCAAATCCAATGATGCTGTGCAGGATGTAAAGGCGCACAATCCGCGGCAGCTGTGCCAGCAGGCGCGGTCTTTTCAGGAAGGGGTTGGTCGATGTCATAGACGTAATTAAGGCGCTGCAAGTGCTGCGTTCAATAGCCCATCATGCCCACGATGCTGGGCAAGGCTGCCGCAGACCCGGCACCGACAACAGCGCCAACAGCAAACCGCGGGATCATCGCACCAAGCTTGGGGGCGACAAGGCTCAGGACGCCACAGACAACGGCGTAAAAGACAAGTGATATGGGTTCCATGGCAACAGGCTAGCACGCGTTTCGTGTTGCTGAATAGAGAAATTGCGCGTGCTTACATATTGAAAAGCCGCTCGCCCATCTGGTCGATCAACTGCTTGGCCTTGCCGACCGATGCCTCTTTGGCGCCTTCCAGGTCATCCAGCGTGTCGGCGCGGATCAGGCTGTGTGTCTGAACCGCGCCGTCGATTTCCTTTTCGATCAGCGCACCGATGCGGTACTTTGATCCCTCCTTGGCGGGCTGCGCGGTGATCTTGAAGCCGTCGTAATCCTCGGGCTCTGCCTCTGGCGCAGAGCCACCGCCACCGAAAAGCTTGGAAAGCAAAGACATGTGCGGCCCTTTCGATTTCGTTTGTTAAGAAAGACTGTACCGCTGGCTGCACGCGAGTCAAAGCCAAGTCGTTTTGCTGGCAAAATAGCCGGTACCAAAAAAATTTGAAAAGCCGTGAATAATCCCGGCAGCCCGCGCGTAACCCTTGTGAACACGCAGTTCAGAACATTTTAAAAGGATACATCAGATGAAAAACGCAAACCGTCGCCAGTTCCTGAAACTTAGCCTTGGGGTTGCTGCCGTGCCGCTGACCGCGAAAATGGCCGCAGCCGGTGGGCATAAGGTTCATGT
>JABDJX010000063.1 GCA_013003245.1 Silicimonas sp.
ATGCGAGCGTGAACCCTTCCCACGGCAGCGACGGAAAAACGCTATTGTTGAAGGCAAAGACGCACACCACCGTCAGTGGAAGCGCGAGGTAGACGAAAAAGAGCGTCACGTAAGCGCGATAGCACCATTTTGCGAAGGCTGGCTGTGGTACGGTCGGGATCATGAGCGCCCCATCGTTTCCGCCAGCGATTGACGCGAGAGCTTGAGGCCCAAGAAAACAACTGCCGATGAAAGCGCCAGCAACAGAAAGCCCAAGGCCGATCCAAGTTCCCAGTTAAACCGCGTAATGAACTGTGTGTAGATCATGCCAGTGAACCACAGGCTGTCCTTGCCGCCCAGAAGGATCGGCGTCAGGTAGTTTCCAAGCGACAGCATAAAAACAACGATGCAGCCCGAGACAATCCCCGGCATGGCGTGGGGAATAACGATCTCGCGCATGACCGAGGTGCTGGTCCCGCCCAGATCATAGCCCGCCTCGATCAGGCTGTCGTCAAGGCTATCGAGCGTCGTGACCAGCGGAACAACCATGAACAGGATCGAGGTGTAAACCAGCCCCACCATGATCGCAGCGTCGTTATAAAGGAACTCGACCGGGCCACTGACAAGCCCAAGGTATTGAAGCGTGTTCGAGATCACCCCAGTTTCGCGCAGCAGGATCATCCACCCAAAAGTGCGCACCAGTTCCGACACCCAAAACGGGATCATGCACATCAAAAACAGCGTTGTCTTGGTGCGCCCCTTGGTAAGTTTCGCGATGTAATACGCGATGGGGAACCCGAAGATCAGCGTCAGTGCCGTCGCGAGGATAGACATGATAGCCGTGCGCGCGAAGGTGCGCCAATAAAGCGGCTCACCGAAGAAGGTGGCATAATTTCCAAGCCCGGTCTCGTACTCTCGCGGACCGATCTTTTCGCTGATCGACACCCAGAACAGACCGACGTGCGGCAGAATGATCAAAACGACAAGCCACAACAAAATCGGCGCGAGCAGCAGATAGAACCCAAGCTTGGATGTGTCCGACGTCATCGTTCTGACGCCGGATAGCAGCGCGCCTTTTGCGGATGCCAGCGCGTAAAGACCTCGGCACCCGGGCATAGTTCAGCAAAATCTCCGGTCTGCGGGAGGGCGACGCTGATCAGGTGACCGGACGCATCTTGCACGGTCACACTGCTGTTGGCTCCGTTGAAAAGAACCGTCTTTACCGTGCCTTTGCTGACATTCACGCCCTGTCCGCCATCAGTCTTAGACAGTTCAATCGCTTCGGGACGCAAAAAGACCTGCGCGCGCTGCCCAGCGCTCAGACCGGAATGCGCAGCTTCGACGTGCATCTGCGTACCGGACTCAGTCTCCAGCGTTAGCATCGCACCGTTAACTGCTGTCAACTTCGCTTCGATCTTATTGGCGTCACCCACAAAGCCCGCAACAAAGGCGGTGCCCGGATTGTGATACACCTCGTGCGGCGCACCAATTTGTTCGAAGCGCCCGTGGTTCATAACAGCGACATTGTCACTCATCACCAAGGCTTCAGATTGATCGTGCGTGATATAAACGAACGTGGTGTTGAATTCGGCCTGCAGCGATTTCAGCTCAACCTTCATGTGTTCACGAAGCTTCAGGTCAAGCGCACCCAACGGTTCGTCCAAAAGCAAAACATCGGGTTCCAGAACCATGCACCGCGCAATGGCGACGCGCTGTTTCTGGCCTCCGGAAAGCTGATCCACCCGGCGCGCGGTCACCCCCGGCAATCCGACGCGCTCCAGCACTTCGTCGACACGCGCCATGATCTCGGATCGATCAACACCACGCTGGCGCAACCCAAAACCAACGTTGTCCCCAATGTTCATCGTTGGAAAAAGCGCCAGATGCTGAAACACCATCGACACCGGGCGTTTGTTGGGCGGTACACCCAACATCGATTTGCCCTTGATCAGCAAATCGCCGCTAGTGGGTGACTGAAACCCTGCGATCATGCGCAAAAGCGTTGTTTTACCACATCCGGACGGCCCCAGAATTGAGAAGAATGACCCTTGCGGCACCTCAAAGCTAACATGATCGACGGCGCGAAAGTCGTCGAAGTCCTTCGTCAGATCGTTGCAGACAAGATCGGGGTTGCCTTGGGTCACGGCCTGTCCTTCAAAAGAGTAAAGGGGCGCCCAACGGCGCCCCTTTTGGCTTTTAGACGCGTTAATTCGCGGCGTTTATCCGATCAAGTGTGGCACCTTCCAGCGTCTCAAGCCCTGCAGGCACCGGTGGATACCACTTGATGTTATCGATCGCCATCTGGTCAAAGCTGCCCTGATAGCGCGCTTTCAGATCAGCGCTCACGCCCTCATCGCCACCCACGGCTGCCGTAAAGTTTCCGGCCGTGTTGGTGATCATCGCGGCAATGTCAGGACGCATCACGAAGTTGATCCAGTCATAGGCCGCATCGTCAGCACGACCACGCGCAGGAAGGACAAACGTATCGATCCATCCAAGAGCACCTGATTTTGGCGCAACAAAGGTGATGTCCGGGTTGTCGGCATTCAATTGCCAGCCACCTGTATCCCAAGCCATCGAGGCAACAACTTCCCCAGAGCGCAGCAGGTTTTTGATTTCGTCGCCGCCATCCCAGTATGTTTTCACGTTGGATTTGCAGTCGGTCAGCTTTGCTTCGACCTGATTCAGGATGTCCTGATACTTGTCGGTGTCGCCATAGGCCGCAAAGGGATCAAGCCCCATCGAATAGGCAAAGCCGATCAGCGTAGGACGCTTGAGGCGATACGAAACCTTGCCCGCCACCGAGGCTTCGCACAGGTCGGTATAGTCCTGAACGTCGCCCGCCATGGCCGTGTTTACCACAAGGCCACTGGTGCCCCAGACGTGCGGCAGACCGTAAACCTCACCTTCATAGGTCGTGTTGCCCGCGGTCGCTTCCAGCATCGAGGGGATGAACAAAGCCGCCTGCACCTTCGACATATCGATCGGCTTGTAGATGCCAAATTCTTCCTGCGCGCTTGTGATCCGGTCCTGGCTTGGTTGTGCCAGATCAAAACCACCGCCGTTGGTGGCGCGTAGTTTGGCGATCATTTCTTCGTTGTTCGAGGTTGTAACCTCGACCGTGTGTCCGGTTTCAGCTTCGAATTTCGCGATGACATCTTCGGGCGCATAACCGCCCCATGTAAGAAGCCGCAGTGTTTCTGCATTGGCCATCGACGCGCTAAGCGCTGTCGCGACCAAAAGGGACGTAACGAACGTGTTTTTCATGATCTTTTCCAACCTGTTGAATGTGTTCACCAGCACAGTAGAACCAGTGATTTGTTACAGTATTAAGTCAAACTCGCCCAAAGTTGTCTATGTTGTTGAGGCGGCCACCGGCGAGCAGGTCGGGCCGCTAGACGATCTTCAAAAGCAGCTCCCTGGTATTTTCGCGTGTCATTTCAATCGGGTTACCGCCTGTGCTTGGATCAATCAGCGCGCCATCAACCACGCGGTCCACGTCCAGATTCTCGATGCCAAGACCCGAGAGCGTCTTGGGGATTCCCATGCTCGCATTCAGGTCGTCCACGTACATGCAAAAGCCATCAAATCCACCGCTGATACCAAGGTAATTCGCTGCCATTTCAAAGCGTTCAAAGATAGCAGAGCGGTTGAATTGCAGCACTGCAGGCATACAGACCGCGTTCGTGGTCCCGTGGTGAGTATGGTAGATTGCTCCGATGGGATGCGAAAGCGCGTGGATCGCACCCAGCCCCTTTTGAAAGGCGGTGGCACCCATGGCGGCGGCCGACATCATATGCGCGCGCGCCTCAAGATCACTGCCATCTGCATAGGCGCGCGGCAGGTAGTCTTTGACAAGCCGCATGCCTTCCAGCGCCATGCCTTGGGACATCGGGTGATAATGCGGAGAGGAATAAGCCTCCACGCAATGGGCAAAGGCGTCAAGCCCGGTGCCCGCGGTGATGAAACCGGGCATGCCGACGGTCAGTTCCGGGTCGCAGATCACCACGGTGGGCAGGAACTTGGGATGGAAGATGATCTTTTTCTCTTCCGTTTCCGAGTTGGTGATGACGCTGGCCCGCCCAACCTCTGACCCGGTTCCCGCCGTCGTCGGCACCGCCACAATAGGCGCAATCGCGTCGGCGTCCGCACGGGTCCAATAATCACCAATGTCCTCGAAATCCCAAAGCGGGCGGGTTTGGCCTGCCAGGAAGGCAACCAGCTTGCCCAGATCAAGGCCCGAGCCACCGCCAAAGGCAACAACACCATCGTGGCCACCTACTTTGAACGCGCGCACGCCAGCTTCCGCATTTTTCTCGTTGGGGTTGGGATCGACATCCGCAAATATCGCCCGCCCAAGGCCCGCCACCTCTAGCAGATCAAGTGTCTTAGACGTGATCTCCATGTTGGCAAGGCCACGGTCGGTGATCAAAAGGGGCTTGGTGATCCCGGCAGCCGCGCAGGCCTCGGCGATCTCGGCAATGCGACCCGCCCCAAAGCGGATAGCGGTGGGATAGGACCAGTTTGCGGTAAGCGTCATCATCGTCAGACTTTCTTCAGGTGATAGGATTTGGGGCGCGTCAGGTTGTGATACCCAATAATCGACAGCCCGCCACCGCGCCCGGTGTCTTTGCATCCGGTCCAGCAAAGGCCGGGGTCCAGGTAATCCGCGCGATTCATAAAGACGGTGCCGGTTTCTATCTGGTCGGCAATCGCCTCGGCACGTTGAACATCTTGCGTCCAGACCGAAGCGGTCAGGCCAAAATCGCTGTCGTTCATCAGTTCTATCGCATGGGCATCGTCACGCACCGGCATGATCCCAACGACCGGACCAAAGCTTTCCTCTCGCATCACGCGCATGTCATGGGTCACGTCGGTCAGGATCTGCGGCGACAGATACGCGCCGCCATCATCCTCGGCAAAAGTTGGGATGTGAGCGGTTGCCCCTTGTGCGACGGCCTCGGCGATTTGTGCCCGCACCTCGTCGGCGAAACGTTTGTGCGCCATCGGGCCAAGCGTCGTATCAGGGTCGAGCGGATTTCCCAACTTATAGCCGCTGACGATCTCAACAGCTTTGACGACAAAGGCATCAAAATGTGCTTCGGCCACATAAATCCGCTCAATCCCGCAGCAGCACTGGCCCGAATTAAACATCGCTCCATCGATCAAAGTATCCACCGCCGCGTCCAGATCAGCATCGTCACAGACATAGCCCGGATCCTTGCCACCAAGCTCCAGCCCGAGGCCGGTAAACGTGCCTGCCGCCGCGCGTTCTATCGCTTGCCCACCGCCGACAGACCCGGTGAAATTCACAAAGCCAAATGATTTTGCGGCGATCAGATCAGATGTGGTCTGGTGATCCAGAAACACGTTTTGAAAAATATCCTCCGGGATACCGGCGGCATGAAAGGCCTGCGCCATCCGCTCCCCCACCAGAGGCGTCTGACTGGCATGTTTCAACATCACGGCATTGCCTGCGATCAGGGCAGGAGCAACGGTGTTGATCGCAGTCATGTAAGGGTAATTCCAAGGGGCCACCACCAGAACTACTCCATGTGGCACACGTTTGATCACACGTCGGAACGCATCGCTGTTCTCAATCTCGATATCGGCCAGCGCGTCTTTAGCGATTTTGGCCATATAGCTGGCACGTTCGTTAAAGCCGCCAAACTCCCCGCCATATCGGATGGGCCGACCCATCTGATGGGCAAGCTCTGGCACGATCTCATTGTTCATTTCGCCGACCTTCGCGACACCGGCCTGAACCAGCGCGATGCGTTCGCTTAAGGGTCGTGCGGCCCACACAGCCTGCGCGGTCTTGGCACGGTCCACGGCTGATTGCGCTTCAGAGGCCGAAAACACCGGACGCTCAGCATAGATCGAGCCATCAATGGGGGAGATACAGCGTATCATGAATCAAGCCCTTTCAAAGCCACGCGCGATTTCCCAATCGGTCACCACGCGGTCAAATTCTTCCTGCTCCCACTCTGCCGCGCGGGTGTAGTGATCAATCACATCGTCGCCCATCGCTTCGCGCAGGAAGCCAGAGGCGCGCAATGTTTCAGTTGCCGCACGCAGCGTGCGCGGGATCTCTGCCGCGTCCACGTCGTCATAAACATCGCCCGATGTCGCAGGTGAAAGGTCCATCTTATCCTCAATCCCCTTGATACCCGCAGCCAGCATCGCAGCCTGCGCAAGATACGGGTTCAAATCCGATCCACCGATGCGGCATTCGACCCGCACACCCTTGGTGCCATCGGCGCAAAGCCGGAACCCGGCGGTGCGATTATCAACGGACCAGACGGTCTTGGTCGGTGCAAAAGTGCCTTTGGCAAATCGCTTGTAACTGTTGATGTAAGGGGCCAGAAAGTACGTGTAATCGGGCGCATAGGCGATAAGCCCCGCCATATAGTGCTTCATCACCTCTGACATCCCGAGCTCCGCATCAGCGTCGTAAAACGACGGTGACCCGTCCGCCCAAAGCGATTGGTGCACATGGGAAGAACTGCCGATCTTGTCGTGGTGCCACTTTGGAAGAAAGCTCGCCGCACGCCCGTTTTGCCAGGCAATCTCCTTGATCGCGTTCTTTGCAATCGTGTGGTGATCGGCGCAATCCAGTGCCTCCGAGTACCGGATGTTCAACTCTTCCTGCCCGGTCTCCGCCTCTCCCTTGGTATTCTCGACCGGAAGCCCCGCCTTGAAAAGCGCGTTGCGGATCGGGCGCATCACGCCTTCTTCCTTGGTAGTCTGAAGGATGTGGTAATCCTCATTATACCCGCTGATCGGCGCCAGATCGCGGAAGCCCTCTTTGCGGATCTCATCAAAGCTTTTCTCGAACAGGAAAAACTCCAGCTCGGTCGCCATCATCGCGTCAAATCCAAGCGATTTCAGTCGGGCAATCTGCGCCTTGAGCATGGCGCGCGGCGAATGCGGAACGGGCGCATGCGTGTGGTGATCAAGCACATCACACAGCACCATCGCGGTGCCCTCAAGCCACGGCACAAGACGCAGCGTCGCAAGGTCAGGGGCCATGATGTAATCGCCATACCCACCTTCCCAACTGGATGATTTGTAGCCCGGAGGCGTTGCCATCTCCAAATCCGTCGCCAGCAGGTAGTTGCAGCAATGGGTTTCCCTAAAAGAAGCCTCAACAAAATTCACGGCGTGAAAGCGTTTGCCCATCAACCGCCCCTGCATATCGACGATACATGCAAGAACCGTGTCAATTTCACCGGTTTCCACGGCTTCTTTCAATGCATCAAAGGTCAGGTTGCCGGGCATGTTGTGCTTCCTCTCTTAGTGGGTAAGCGCCCCCGAGCAAGGGGCGCTCTTTCGTTTCGCCAAACTCACTCAAAGTTGTAAGGCACCCCAGCTTGGTTGATGACGCCGTTGTACTCTTTGAAGACGTTCACGATCTTCTGGTGCACTTCGCCTTCTTGCGCGACTTCTTCCCAGAACGCTTTCGCCGCGTTTTCAACTTCGGCCCACTCACCGGCAGGAACTGAGCGCAACGCAAGCTTATCACCATTGGCACGCAAGGCCGCTTCACCGCCCCAATACCACTGGTTGCGATAGGTGTGACCTGCCTCAGTTGCCGCCATCACCACTGATTTCAGGTGATCCGGCAGATCGGCCCAACGGCCTTCGTTCACGAACCACGACCCGATCCAGGCACCCGAGATGTTGTTGGTCAAGAAGTAGTCGGTCACATCGGCCCACCCAACGGTGTAGTCTTCAGTGATGCCCGACCACGCCATGCCATCAAGCTCGCCGGTTTGCACCGCAACTTCAGCATCCTCGTAAGGGATGTTCACCGGCACCACGCCGAATTGCGCAAGAAAGCGACCGGCGGTTGGGAAGGTGTAAAGCTTGAGGCCATCAAGATCGGCAACGGATGTGATCTCTTTCTTGGTGTTGAAGTTGCACGGGTCCTGCCCTGCAGCCGACAGCCATTTGACGCCGACCTTGGCGTATTCCTCTGTCCAGATGTCCCTCAGACCGTACTGGTTGAAGAGCACCGGCACGTCGAGAATGTGCTTGGTGGCGAACGGGAAATAGCCGCCAAACTGGCGCAGTGGCGTGGGCGAGGCCATAGAGTCGTCGTCCGAGTGCACTCCGTCGATTGTGCCGCGTTGCAGCGCCTGAAACAACTCACCTGTAGGCACGATCTGGTCTGCGTAAAACAGCTCGACCTCAAGCTCGCCGTTTGCATTGGCGTTGATGTAATCGATCACGGGCTTGGTCACATGCTCACCCAATGCACTGCCTGCATAGGTCTGGAAACGCCACTTAATGGCAGACTGGGCTTTGACGATTGACGGGCTGGCCAGCGTGGCCGCAGCACCGACACCGGCAGTGGTTAAAAACTTACGTCTGGTTGTCATGGGTCTTTCCTCTCTGTTGAAGCTCTTCTCATGTTGCGTCCCGCACTCCGGGATCTCGTTTTTTGTTAATTTCCATAAACATACCCCGGTAGCCAAAGGGCGATTTCGGGGAAGGTCATGATCGTAGCAAGTGCTGCCACCATCACCAGCACGAAGGGCAGGATAGACGAATAGATGTCGCGCAGCGTGATTTCGGGCGGGGCCATCGCGCGCATCAGGAACAGGTTATAGCCAAAGGGCGGCGTCATATAGGCGATCTGTGTGGTGATCGTGTAAAGCACACCGTACCAGATCAGATCAAACCCAAGGGCCCCGACAAGCGGAACATAAAGCGGGGCGACGATCACCAGCATAGCGGTATCGTCCAGAAAGGTGCCCATCAGAATAAAGCTAAGCTGCATCAGGATCAGGATCACCCACGGGCTCAGGCCCAGCTTTTCGGTGAACAGGCTCTCAATGGCCTTCACCGCGCCGAGGCCATCAAACACCGCGCCAAAGGCAAGAGCAGCAAGGATAATCCACATGAACATGCAGGAAATGCCAAGTGTGTTGCGCACCGAATTCTCAAACACCTCGCGTGTCATACGACCTTTGACAACTGCGGCCATAAATGCGGCAATTGCCCCGATGGCAGAGCTTTCAACAAGCGAGGTCCAGCCATTCACAAACGGCACCATCATCGCGAAAAAGATGAATAGCGGCAGCAGGCCAGCGCCAAGCAATCGAATCTTCTCGCCCATGGGAATCGCACGCTCTTCTGGCGGAAGAACAGGGCCAAGGGCTGGATTGATACGGCAACGGATCACGATATAGATCACGAACATCGCTGCCATCATCAGCCCCGGCAACACGCCTGCCAGCCACAACTGGCCCACGGGCTGGCGCGCTATCATCGCGTAAAGCACCAGCACCACAGAGGGCGGCACAAGGATGCCCAGCGAAGACCCCGCCTGGATCACGCCGGTCACCATCCGCTTGTCGTAGCCGCGCTTCAAAAGCTCGGGCAGCGCAATTGTCGCTCCAATCGCCATGCCTGCAACCGACAACCCGTTCATGGCCGAGATCAGCACCATTAACCCGATGGTGCCCACGGCCAAGCCTCCAGAAAGCCCGCCCATCCAGACATGGAACATCCTGTAAAGGTCATCGGCAATCTTTGACTCCGACAGCACGTAACCCATGAAAATAAACATCGGCAGCGTCAAAAGTGGATACCACTTCATCAGCTTGATCGCGGCGGCAAACCCCAGATCATAGCCACCCCGGTCGCCCCACAAAAAGAACGCGGTGACGACTGCGACAAACCCAATCGCCCCAAATACACGCTGACCCGTCAAAAGCATCAGCATCATCGACGAAAACATGAGGATGGCGATAGCTTCATAAGACATTAGACTTTCGCCCCCATGTCATGGCCCTTGATGCGCAGGATGTCCTTGAAAAACTCGGATATCGCCTGCAGCAGCATCAGGAAAATGCCTACCAGCATGATCGCTTTGATGGGCCAAAGATAAGGACGCCAGACCGAAGGGCTACGCTCGCCGCCATAGCTGATCGAGTATTGGAAGCTCTCCCAGCCGCCCCAGAGCAGGAAGACCAGATAGACAATCAGAAAGATCACCGTCATCGCATCGATCTGCGCTTTGCGGTGATCCGTCCACTCGCCATAAAGCAGGTCCATCCGCACGTTCGAGCCCATCTGGATCGAATAAGGCCCGCCCAGCATGTAATAGGCGACCATTGCGAACTGAGCCACTTCCAGCGTCCAAAGCGACGGGACAAAGAACGTCTTGCTGATGGACGACCAAAGCAGGATCCCCATCATCACGAATATGCCGTACATCACGATGCGACCGACACGGTAATTCAGCGCGTCAACAACCCGGATATAGCGCTGCACAAGGTTCAACATGCGGTTGCCCTTGTTGTTGCAAGAGCAGTTTGCAGCCATCCCGACAGGGTATCCGCCGTGGCCACCTGTGAGGCGTTGGTCGCGATCAGGTCACTGCGCACTTCAAGCATGACGTTCAGGTGGCCCGCCGGCAGCGCGTGTTCCTTCAATGTGTGGGTAACGCCATCGCCCGGCCCATAAGGCTCGTTGCGGCGCACAACGCTATGGCTGTCCGCGGCTGCGGCAAGAAACGCATCGGCCAAACGCGCGTCCTTGTCGTGAAGCACCCCGATTTCGACATCTCTGCGGCGTCCGTGATAAACCGGTGTAAAGCTGTGCACAGTCACCAGAACCGGCGTGTCGATACTGGCCAAGACGCCAGATACCGCGCTGCGAAAAGGTTCATAGAACCTCTCGACGCGCCCGGCCTTCTGTTCCGCGCTCAAGCCCGTGTTGCCCGGAACATCGACAATCTCACTGTGGGCAGGCATTGCGTCCGGCGCATGAGGCGGTCGATTGCAATCATAGACCAAGCGCGAGGTTTTGGCGGCGATGAGAACGGCATCGAACGCCGTCGCCATTCTTTCTGCTACCGCAAATGCACCCGGGTCCCAAACAACGTGGCTTTTCAGCGCCTCATCCCGCAATCCCAAGTTCGCAAACTCAGGTGGAATATGCGCGCTTGCATGTTCGCAAACGAAGACAACAGGCGACGAAGCCTGCGTATTTCGTAATTCGACAATGGTGTCATCTAGCGGCTGATCTAGGTGAATCATGGCAGCTCCCACGAACGAAAGGTCTTGCCAAGTCCGCTTTCTGTCAACACAATTGTGAAAAATTTATCACGGGCGCTGATGCTCTGATAATTTTTGCTCAAATACGAGGCGTATTCCATGCCCGATGCAAGCCAGACAATTTCCGACCGCATTCAAGAAAGGTTAGACAGTCTGACCCGAGCAGAACGTCAACTGGCCTTGTCCATTTTAGAGAATTACCCCGCCTCAGGTCTTGGCCCCCTCGCCGCCTTAGCCAAAGGGGCGAACGTGTCTGTTCCAACGGTAGCACGGATGGTGCAAAAGCTTGGATACAAAGGATATCCCGACTTTCAAGCCGATCTGCGCGACGAGTTGAGCGCCATCGCGAAAGGCCCCATCGCCAAGCATGAAACATGGGCAGGTGCTGCGCCGTCAGAGCATATTCTGAACCGTTTCACCGAAGCTGTGATCGACAACATCCGAAACACGCTGGCCCATATTGACCCCATCGCCTTTGACGAAGCCTGCGCCCTTGTCGCCGACCAAAACCGGCATCTCTACATTGTCGGCGGGCGGATAACGCATACGCTGGCCGAATATCTCTTCATGCACCTGCAAGTCATCCGACCAAACCTGACTCATGTGCAATCCACATCCAATACGTGGCCGCACTATCTTTTAAACGCCGAAGATGGCGATGTTTTCGTAATTTTCGATGTGCGACGCTACGAGAATAACACCCTGAAGCTTGCCGAATTGGCCCAGGCGCGCGGCGCCAAGATCGTGCTGTTTACCGATCAATGGCGCTCTCCCATCCATCGCATGGCCGACATCTGCCTGACCAGCCAGATCATTGTGCCCTCTGCCTGGGATTCTTCGACGACCACCATGTTGCTGCTTGAAAGCATGATCTCGGCAATACAAACCTTGCATTGGAACAGCACAAAGGACCGCATGCAGGACCTGGAAGACATCTTCGACAAGACAAAGCTGTTTCGGAAGTTCACCTAAGCCGTTAGGCGTGAGACCACTCAGATCTATCACAATAGCGTGGGGTCTTATGTCTATTCACCCGATATCGACTACTTTGCTCTGGGTATAGTGAAGTCAACGACCTGTTCGGAGAATAATATTACCTATTCATATCACAACCGCCGCTCCTTTCT
>JABDJX010000107.1 GCA_013003245.1 Silicimonas sp.
GCTATCTATTCCGGGGCGTTCCTGGCATATATGGGTCTTTTGGGCTTTTGGGAGGCTGCAATGACCACGCTTGCTCTTCTGGGCACAGCGGCCTGCCTTTCGATCGCCATCGGCATTCCGCTTGGCATGTTCGCTGCCCGGCGGCCCCGGTTCTATGCCTTTATCCAGCCGATCATGGATTTCATGCAGACCATGCCTGCCTTTGTCTTCATGGTGCCTGTCATCGCCTTTTTCGGCGTCGGCAAACCTGCGGCCGTTGTTGTTACCATGATCTTTGGCGGCACGCCCGTCGTGCGCCTGACCGTTCTGGGCCTGCGAGGCGTACCCGAAAGCGTGCGCGAGGCGGCGATCAGTTTCGGCGCGAATAAATGGTACCTGCTGACCAAAGTGGACCTACCACTCGCCAGTCCCTCAATCCGCGCGGGCATCAACCAGACCATCATGCTCTCACTCGCCATGGTCGTTGTCGCCTCGCTGATCGGCGCCAAGGGTCTTGGCGAAGACGTGCTGGAGGCGCTGCAATACGCCAATGTCGGCCAGGGCATCCTTGCCGGCTTCTCAATCCTTTTCTGCGCTATGATCCTTGACCGCATCGTGCAAGGCCAGCGCAAGTGACGCCACTTGTCATGGTGCACGGGTTTCTGGGCGGCAGTGACCAATGGAACTTGCAGGAACCACTTGCCAAGGAACGGCCTGTGCTTCGTGTCGACCTGCCGGGGTTTGGCAAGAACGCGCATATGGCGCCGATCGACCGTATCGAGGGATTTGCCGAATGGGTACTGTCCGAAGTGGCGACCCAGGACATTGGCCGGTTTGACCTGCTGGGGCATTCCATGGGCGGCATGATCGTCCAGGACATGGTGCGGATCGCACCGGACCGCGTGCGTCGGCTGGTGCTTTATGGCACCGGCGCGGTTGGCGAGCTGCCCGGGCGGTTCGAGCCGATTTCGACATCCATTGAACGGGTTACGGCAGAAGGCGCGCAGTCTACGGCGCGGCGGATCGCTGCGACCTGGTTTCGTGGGTACGAGGAATCGGCTGAATATCCGGGCTGTGCCAGGATTGCGGAAATGGCGACGTTGCCTGCGATGGTGGCAGGATTGCGAGCCATGCAGCACTGGTCGGGCGAGGTGGCCCTGGCCAACATTCCGTTGCGCACGCTGGTTGTTTGGGGAGACCTGGATCGATCCTATGCCTGGCCGCAGATCGAGCAGCTGTGGCGTTCGATACCGACCTGCAACTTGGCAGTGGTGCCAAATTGCGCCCACGCCGTTCACAGCGAGCAACCCGAACTCTTCAACACTTTGATCAATTCTTTCCTGACGTTAAAAACATAGCTCCTGCCATCAAAACCAGACATTTGATGCGCTTCAGAAAAAAGTTAGACCGGGATCAATCTAACCCTCTCCCTTCGCCTCCTGATCCCAAACCAACCGCGTATCCAAGCTTTGCGCTGCCAGCATCGTGAAGATCACCGACAACGCAAATGACAGCGCCGCTGGCCCTGCAGTGACAGAGGCGACGACGTTCAACTGCACCAGCGAGGCAAGAACGGCGACGACGAAGACATCGATCATCGACCAGCGCCCGATGAACTCGACGAACTCGTAGAGCCAATGCCGCGAGCGGCGGCTCATGTGGGCGCCGTACCTGACCGAGAGCGCCAGATAGGCCACCGCGAGAAACTTGGCGACCGGGATCACCACCGAGGCAATCAGGATGATCGCGGCGATGCCCCAAGCGCCGTGTTGCGCCAGCTTGATCGCACCCGCAATTATGGTGTCGTCACTGCGCGCCAAAAACGTGCGCGTCTCCAGCATTGGATAAAGGTTGGCCGGGATATAGGCGATCAGGCCCAGCCCCCACCATGTCCAGAGCTTTTTCAGCGAGGCCGGATCGCGGCTTTGCAGCTTTGCCCCACAGCGCGCACAGCGCGGTGTCCTGATCGGCCAGACCCTCGCACAGCGGCGGCAGCCGACCAGACCTTCGGCGCGCGCGGTTGTCTCGCCCATCATCTGTCAAGGTCCTTCCACACGCTCCAGCGGCACATATAGGTGTTCTGCACCGTCATCACGATCACCAGAACAACGAACATCCAGAAGGCCGGGCCAAGCTCGACATTGGCAAGATCGATGATCTTGAAGAGGGCGACCGCGCAGCCCAGCACAAAGATTTCCACCATCGACCAGGGCTTTAGGCGTTCGGCCCAGATGAACGCACCTTTCGCACCGGGCCAGACCGAGCGGTTGGCGACAAGCGGGGTCAGCACGTAAAGCGTCAGCAGAAACCGCGCCACCGGCAGGATGATCACCACGGCCAGAAGCCCGAAGGCAACAAGGCGCAACGGACCCTCAAACGCCAGTATCGTGTCCAGCAGCGTCGCCTCGTTCGACAGCCAAAACCGCTCTATCGTCAAAAACGGGGTCAAAAGGGCGCCGACAACCAAAGCGACCGAGATGAACGCCAGGGCAATGATCTTTAACCCAGCTCCCTTGCGCGGCGAGATCAGAACCGTATGACACCTGCTGCACCTTATCCGCTTGATCGGGTCTTGGGGTATCTCGTAAAGCGCGTCGCAATATGGGCAGGCGATCAGGGCATCGGTGTTCATCGGGCCAACATAAGGGGTTTTGTGGGCCAAACAATTGGCAGAATGGCCGCTTTGACGTCAGCGCGAAAAGAAACGGTTTGTTTCCGAAGGAGAATACTACGAAGTGACCCCGGATCTTTGCCACAAGAGTGCCAAATTCGTTACAGCAATTGTATCGACTGAAGAAACGAAATCTGTCGTAACCTATTGAACACACGTCATTCCCAAACATGTAATCCAAAAACTGTTGCGATATGGGAAACGCGTTTACACTTAGTTTCGATTTATCAGCGCCATGGTTTCCCTAATGCAGCCTTTTTTGCTAAAAATGTCGTCAAAATATCGCCCATGCCGTGTGAGACCTTTGATCCTGTAAGCGATCAATGAGACCACTCCTCTCTCATGGTTGTGTGTGTGAACCGGAAGCTGTCCCGGATGTTGTTTTGGGGGCGTGTCAGAGAGTGATTGCTGACCCCCCCGTTTTTAAGAGTTTACCGCCTTGGCGGTGTTTGTGTGCGAGGTGTAATTATGAGTGCTCGGGTTAGTTCCGCAGGTGTCGAAAGTCCGTTTGGGCTTATGCGTGCCATTGACAAGTTCCGTCCAAAATCAAAAGGCTTGATGGCAGAGGGGACGTGCGAAAAGCAGGTCTTGAATGAAACGGAAACGCCGGCATCGCGCCCAAAGCAGGCCGTTTCGCATCGACCTGCCGTAGACGGCGTCGAGCAATGGCCGTTGCCGGGCCTTGCCCCGATGACGCGGGTGCGTACGTCTTTTGGGGACGTGCATGCCATTGCCTTGCGCAAAGGGGATGAGGTGCTTTTGCGTAGCGGTGATTATGCGCCGATCCAGTGGATCAACCGCATCAAGCTTGATGAGCATGTTTTGAGCATGAAGCCGGACAGTAACCCTGTTGTTTTCTCACCCGGCTCGCTTGGTGTGCAGGCCCCCGCAAACGAGATCATGGTGTCGCCGCGGCAAATCATCTGTGCCGATGACAAATCCGGGCTTAGCTCTGAGCGCGAGGCTGCCATGCTTGTTTCACGCCCCGGTGTGCGCCGATTGCGCGAAACAGGTCTGAGCTACACAATGCTACACGTTGGCATCTCAGCCGAGGTGTACTGCGAAGGTCTTTACCTGCGGTTCCCGATCGACGCGTAATTTGGCTAAAAACCGGGGCGAAATTGCCGCCTCGGTTTCATTTTTCCTTAAATCTCGTGGTGCATGAGCGTATCCAGTCCCTTCTGCTGGAACGTCATGACAGGCAACAAGACCCGCGTCGTCATTGTGGATGACACACGCTCTATTCGGGCCATGATCCGCGCTCTTTTGATGCGCTCGGGCGACATCGAAGTTGTGGGCGAAGCGGGCGATCCTTACGAGGCGCGCGAGCTTATCCGCACTTTAAACCCCGACGTCATCACGCTTGATGTGGTTATGCCGCGCATGGATGGACTGTCGTTTCTTGAAAAGGTGATGCGACTGCGACCGATGCCCGTGGTCATGGTCTCGACCCGTACAACCGAAAAGAGCTTTGACGCGGTGCGTGCCCTTGAACTTGGGGCGGTGGACTGCGTCGATCTGCGATCGCTGCAAGACGGCACCTCAAAGGTTAATCTGGCCGACGCGGTGCTGATGGCAGCCCAAAGCAACACCAGCCACTTCGCGCGAAAAAAATCTGTTGAACCGCCGCAGGATACTTCGCCGTTTCGATGGAACGGCAAAACCGTTCTTATCGGAAGCTCTACTGGCGGGGTCGAAGCTTTGATGACAATTCTGTCGTCCTATCCCGTCGATGGACCGCCAACGGTTATTGCGCAGCACATGCCTTCGGCTTTCTTGAGCAGTTTTGCAGACCGTCTTGACCGCAGTATTGCTCCCAAGACACTGTTGGCCGAGGATGGGCAAAGGGTTGAAAAAGGCCATGTGTATCTTGCACCCGGCGGGACGGAACACCTTATCCTTTCACCCAAACGCCCTCCTGTACTTCAATTCGTGCCGGACGCGGGTGAGGCTTATGTCCCTTCGATCGATTTGTTGATGGCATCGGGCGAGCGCCACGGTCGGAAAGTGGTGGGCGTGATTCTGACGGGCATGGGCCGAGACGGGGCGGACAGCCTTTTGAAAATGCGTCAGGCCGGGGCGCACACGATTGTTCAGTCGGCAAAGACCTGTGTTGTTGATGGAATGCCCGGAGCGGCCCGAAAAATCGGTGCAGCGGTCGAAGTTGCGCCGCTTGATCTGATTGGAG
>JABDJX010000117.1 GCA_013003245.1 Silicimonas sp.
GTCAATTCGGTGTGTCCTTCTTTGCCTTACCTGAACACTAAGGCAAACTTTCCTCGGTGGGAATTCAGACTTGGCGATAGCTGATTTCCAGTAAAGTCGCGAGCGACGCCTCGCCGACACGCACCAACCGCGCTGTAACAGCTGCAATCGCTGTCGCGTCGACCCCAATTTTCAACAGCCCATGCAATTCACGGGCAACGTTGGCCACGTCTGATAGACCGGTGCGGTCCGCCAATCCAATCACTTTATGCACGCCAATCCCAAGCCGACGAAATTCGTTCGCAGCCCAAGCCGCTTCGACCGAGGCCAAGCAAACAACCATTTCTTCAACCGCGTCTTCGGCCCAAAACCCCAAAGGACCATCGCCCAACGCCTCGCGAAACCCCTGAATTGGGCCGATGTCTAGCGCGATCACCTCTTGCGGGCACAAAACGACTACCTTGTCGGTGTGCATGTGTTCCCCTTTTCCTCTCACCCAGACCCGTGTAGGGCGGAAGGAGAAACATTTGGTTGAAACCAAGCGCTAAATTCGTTGCATTTGCAGCAAATTGATGAGGGATAGATGGAACACGCGCGGCCGCTGCCGAAATACCTGGTGCAACGCTACCATGGATGGAAAGCCACGACATTCGCCGACAACAAGGTCTGGTACAAAAGGCTCGCCGACGAAGGCCAGCGCCCGCACTCGATGGTGATTTCGTGCTGTGACAGCCGCATACACGTCACGTCGATCTTTGGCGCCGACTCAGGTGAATTCTTCATTCACCGCAACATTGCCAACCTTGTGCCACCCTTTGAAGCCACAGGCGAAAGACACGGAACGTCGGCAGCACTTGAATATGCGATCACCTCGCTCAACGTCGCGCATGTTATAGTTATGGGGCATTCCAACTGCGGCGGTGTCGCCGGGTGTCACGCAATGTGCTCGGGCCATGCGCCAGAACTGGAAGACGACTCAAGCTTCGTTGGGCGCTGGATGGATATTCTGCGCCCGGGGTTTGAACGTCTGAACGGCACGAACGATCACGACCAGCAAATCATCGACCTTGAAAAAGAGGCGGTGAAAATATCGCTGGAAAACCTGATGACCTTTCCTTTCGTTGTAGAGGCCATCAAAGACGACCGCGTAATGCTGCACGGGCTTTGGGCCGACATCAGCGCAGGCGAATTGCACGAATATGTTCCCGAAGAAGACCAGTTTCGGCCCATCTGAAAGACCTGACTGCATGGACATGCTGGCGCTCGCCATCAACAACCTGATTTCGCCGATCATCCTGAGCTTTGTGTTGGGGCTGGGCGCAGCACTGGCGCGGTCTGATCTGACCATCCCCGAAGCGGTCGCCAAGGGCATGTCGATCTACTTGCTTTTCGCCATCGGATTCAAAGGCGGGGCGGGCGTGGCAGCCCACGGCGTCGATGGCACGCTGATTGCGACGATCCTTTCAGGCCTTGTGCTGTCGTTCCTGTTACCCTTCATCGCCTATGCACTGCTGCGCGTGATGACGCCTTATGACACCGTCAACAGCGCGGCCGTAGCCGCGCACTATGGCTCGATTTCCATCGTCACCTTTGTCGCCGCCACCTCCGTGCTGGAGGGTCAAGGCCTTGACCCGGAAGGCTACATGGTCGCCGTCGCCGCGGTGATGGAGGCTCCTGCAATCCTCTCCGCTCTCTGGCTTGTTTCCCGTTCGGGTGGCACCACCACGGCCAGCAGCGGTCTTTACCGCGAGATTATGCTTAACGGCTCTATCGTCCTTTTGGTCGGCAGCTTCCTGATCGGCATGGTCACAGGTGAAAAAGGCCTGACCCAAATCGCCCCGTTTATCATTGCGCCATTTCAGGGCGTGCTTTGCCTCTTTTTGCTAGACATGGGGCTGGTTGCCGGGCGCGGCTTGCGCGAAACACGCGGTGATCTTGGCCTTGGTGCCATAGGATTCGGCATCCTGATGCCGCTTTTAGGTAGCCTGTTCGGCCTTTGCTGCGGGCTTCTTATTGGCCTCTCTACCGGCGGCGTCGCGCTTTTGATGACGCTGGCGGCTTCCGCTTCGTACATCGCTGTGCCCGCCGCTATGCGCGTGGCTCTGCCCGAAGCGCGCCCCTCAATTTATCTCACCCTCTCGCTTGGCGTGACATTCCCGTTTAACCTGACCATCGGCATCCCGCTTTATTCAAGCCTTGCCGCGACATTTGCAGGAGGCTGAGACGCATGAAAACCCATCAGGCCAAACGCGTCGAGATCATTATCGAAGCCCCACTGGAACGCCGCCTGACCGACGCGATGGTCGAGGCTGGCGTCACGGGTTTCACCGTCTTGCCCGTTCTTGGCGGTTCCGGGCGATCAGGTCAGTGGAGCCGGGACGGTCAGGTCTCACTTGCGTCCGGTATGGTTGCCGTGGTCTGCCTGATCCGCCCGGACAGGCTTGATGAGCTGCTGGAGGCAGCCTTTGCTGTGGTCGAGCGTCATATTGGCGTGGTTTCGATCACCGATGCCGATGTGTTGCGGGCCGAACGGTTCTGACGCGGGTCACGCATGACCTACTTTCTTGGCATTCTTCTTATCGCGGGAGGCTTTTTCGGCTGGCGAACCCTGTTGAATCGTCAGACACGGGCGCAGATCTTGAGCAGCAACCTTTCCCCAGCACAACGCGCCATCATCGCATATCAGGTGCCACTGTTGTCAAACCTGCCCTCTGACCTTCACGCCAAGCTCGAAGGCAAAATCAAACTGTTCCTCAAACAGGTCGAATTTATCGGTTGCGACGGGCTTGAGGTTACCGAAGATATGCGCCTTTCCATCGCAGCCCAAGCCTGCCTGCTCGTCGTTAATATCGACGCATGGTACGTCAGCCTGCGGACCATCCTGATCTATCCCGGTGCATTCAAATCCATCGACAAGTCACACGATGGCTACGTCGTTACAGAACGCGAAGTGGTGCGCACCGGCGAAAGTTGGAACCGGGGCCCGGTCATCCTGTCTTGGCAACACAGCGCGGCAGGCGCTCGGAACCATACCGATGGTCACAACGTGGTCCTGCACGAGTTTGCCCACCAGATTGATGACCTTTCCGGCCATACCGATGGTGTGCCTGTTCTGGCTAAAGGCCACAGCTATGCCGATTGGGAGAGGGTGTTTGTCGAGGCCTATGACACTCATCTGCGGAATGTCGAGCGCGGCCGCCACACAGTCATCGATGCATATGGGGCCGAAGGCTACGAGGAGTTCTTCGCTGTGTCGGTCGAAGTATTCTTTGAGAGACCCTCCGCCCTGAAAAGGGAAGAGCCCGAGGTATACGCGCAACTCTCGGAACTCTTCCGGCTTGATCCCGAAAACTGGTAATCACCAGCCGATCGGCACCTCGGCCAAAGCGATAAAAAGCGCCATGCTCAGGATCACCACCGGTGTACCGATGCCCGTAGAGGTGCCGCCATAAGCCAATGAATTCGCGAAAACCCGACCAATGAAATCCTAGCAGTGCTTTGCGCTGGCTTCTGCTTCGATAAGTTGGTCAAGCGTATCTGCGGACAGATCACCCAGCACGAAGGTGCGCCCGATCGTCAGGCCTGGCGTGCCCCAGACGCCAAGGGTTTGTGCGGCACGCCGGTCAGTTCGAAGTTTGGCTTTAACCTCTGGAGCTTGCATGTCCTTGAGAAGGCGGTCGCCATCCAGGCCGTTTTCTGCGGCCAGCTTTTTCAAGAGTGCGGATCTGAGGCGTCCGGGTGCTGTACTTAGGATCACTTGGCGAAAAGTGGGACCGTTAGGCTGGAGATCGCCTGCGGCCATGGCGCGCGCCGCGTGTTCAGATGCAGGGCCCAATAGGGGAAGATCGTGCCAGTTCAGGGACAGCGCATCGGAGCGGGCCTTGAGCTTGGCCTCAAGGCTGGCGCAGTTCGGGCAGTTAACGTCTGTGAAAATGGCGGTCGGTATGCCTTTGCCTTGCGCAGGATAGAGCGTTTTGCACAGGGCATCGGCGGACAGCGGAGGGAGGGTTTCGGTTTCACCAATGCCGAGAAAGACAGCACCGGTGGCTGACCCGCTGGCGCTTGTAATGCCGTCGAAGGCAAGGCGTCGCCAGCCGGGGAGGGTCTCTATTGGCGCGAACGAAAGCGGTTTGGGGCGCCTCAGCCAAAATTGCCAACCACCTGCCACTGCGGCCAACCCTGCCCCAAGCGCAAGCAGGTCGCGCCGGTTTGTTTTGCGTTGCTTCAAGCGCTTGCCTTTTCAACCATATGCCGTCTGAATGACGGCTCTTGACGCGAAGATAGGATACCCGATGAACGACCGAAAGAAATCCGTCAAAGACTATATCCGCACCATCGTGGATTTTCCGCATGAGGGGATCATGTTTCGTGACGTGACGACGCTTTTTGCTGACCCGCGTGGGTTTCGGATTTGTATTGATCAGTTGCTGCACCCCTATGCCGGGGAGCGGATCGACAAGGTTATCGGATTGGAAGCGCGTGGGTTCATTATTGGAGGCGCGATTGCGCATCAATTGTCGGTGGGCTTTGTGCCTATTCGCAAAAAGGGCAAGCTGCCGGGGGCGACGCTGAGCCAGGAATATACGCTGGAATATGGCGAGGCGGTCATGGAGGTGCATGAGGACGCCATTCAGCCCGGCGAGAAGGTTTTGGTTGTTGATGATCTGTTGGCCACAGGCGGCACGGCAGAGGCTGGGATCAAGCTGATCGAGAAGATGGGCGGTGACATCATCGGGTGTGCTTTCATTATTGATTTACCCGGGTTGGGCGGGCGCGCCAAGATTGAAGCGCTGGGCATGGACGTGCATGTCCTTTGTGAATTTGAAGGGATGTAAACGTCCCGTTAGGGAATCGCCCGTATCAGGGCTGTGATTTGCAAATCAGTGTGCATATCACGAGTGCAAACGGCCCCGTCACCCGCATGACGGGGCCGATTTACGTCGCATGCTCTCTTGTTTTACCCCACGCGGGCCTGTATCTGATCTTCCGATGAAAAAGATTTTTGACATGGATGATCGAACCCGGCTGCGCGAGCGCTTTTACGGCGCTTGTCTGCGGTTGCTTGCCCGCATCTGACGCAGGGCGTTTTTCATTCTTGTTCGGCCTTAGAGGCCACCCTCTTCGATAGGAAATTCAAAATGTCTGCACCCCGCACGCTCTATGATAAAATCTGGGACGACCATGTGGCCCACGCTGCTGACGATGGCACGTGCAGGCTTTATATCGACCGTCACCTTGTGCACGAAGTCACCAGCCCACAGGCTTTTGAAGGCCTGCGCATGGCCGGTCGCAAAGTGCGCGCGCCTGACAAGACAATCGCTGTGCCCGATCATAATGTGCCCACGACGCAGGGCCGCGAGAACCCGGACAACATGACCGAGGACAGCCGCATTCAGGTGGCGGCACTCGACAAGAACGCCAAGGAGTTTGGCATTCACTATTACCCCGTAAGCGATATTCGTCAGGGAATCGTACACATTGTCGGACCCGAGCAGGGCTGGACGCTGCCGGGCATGACCGTGGTGTGTGGTGACAGCCATACCGCGACCCATGGCGCGTTCGGAGCTTTGGCGCACGGGATTGGCACGTCTGAGGTCGAGCATGTTTTGGCGACGCAGACGCTGATCCAGAAAAAGTCCAAGAACATGAAGGTCGAGATCACGGGCAAACTGCGTCCCGGTGTGACGGCCAAGGACATCACGCTGTCGGTGATTGGCAAGACTGGCACAGCGGGCGGAACCGGCTATGTGATCGAGTATTGTGGCGAGGCGATCCGTGATCTGTCGATGGAAGGCCGGATGACGGTCTGCAACATGGCGATTGAGGGCGGAGCGCGTGCTGGCCTGATTGCGCCTGATGAGAAGACGTTTGAGTATGTGAAGGGTCGCCCGCATGCGCCGAAAGGTGGCGAGTGGGAAATGGCGATGGAATATTGGAAAACGCTTTACTCTGACGATGATGCCCATTGGGACATGGTGGTAACAATCAAGGGCGAGGATATCGCACCCGTTGTCACCTGGGGCACCTCGCCTGAGGATGTTTTGCCCATCACGGCGGAAGTACCAGATCCCGCCAGTTTTCAGGGTGGGAAAGTGGGCGCGGCACAGCGCTCGCTTGACTACATGGGGCTGACACCGGGTCAGAAGCTGACCGACATAAAGATCGACACGGTTTTCATCGGGTCCTGCACCAACGGGCGTATCGAAGACCTGCGCGCTGCGGCTGCGGTTTTGAAGGGTAAAAGGGTTGCCGAGGGCCTTCGGGCCATGGTGGTGCCCGGTTCAGGCTTGGTGCGGGCGCAAGCCGAGGAAGAGGGTTTGGCAGATAT
Organism: Silicimonas sp.; assembly: GCA_013003245.1. Lineage (GTDB taxonomy): Bacteria > Pseudomonadota > Alphaproteobacteria > Rhodobacterales > Rhodobacteraceae > JABDJX01. Next base: position 6,308 of record JABDJX010000117.1, read on the forward strand.
CTTCAAGGAAGCTGGCTTTGAATGGCGCCTTGCGGGATGTTCAATGTGTCTTGCGATGAACCCTGATCAGTTGAGCGAGGGCGAGCGTTGTGCATCGACCTCGAACCGAAACTTTGAAGGACGCCAAGGATATAAAGGCCGAACCCACCTTGTGTCGCCGGGAATGGCGGCGGCGGCGGCGATCACTGGCAAACTCACAGATGTGCGTGATCTGATGTAAGTGGCTTTGCTGCCACTTTGGGCGATCTTCCGTGTGGATTAGGCGGATGATCGCTCCCTTCTGTTCAGTGAAGTTGGTAGATCTCGCTCAAAGGTAAACCTGCGCAAAATAATGCAGGGGCCATTGAGGAAGAGCTAATGAAGATTATTCGACATCTGTCGGCAATCACGGCTGCACTTTGTTTGGCAGCGCCGGTATCGGCTGCATCTCTTACGATTGACGGTGTGGACGGCATTTGGTCGACCAGCCAGCCTGTGGTGAACGGCATCGGATCAACCGAGTTGCGTTGGGGCACGCCCGCACGGGGCCAACCGCGTCAGAGTGGCTATGATTTTGTCGCGTCGCAGACTCCGTTTGAGGTTGAAGATGGCCGCAGTTTTGTCTTGGGCACGTTCACTCATCTGAACTTTCCTATCACCGGCGTTTTACTTGAAGCCGCCGACCTGGCGGTTTCCTTTGTGATCGCGGGTGTAGAAGGAGAGATACAGACAACCTTCTCGTTTAATCATTTCGAGACTTATAACGAAGCCACCCGTTGCGCGGATGGAGGGGCCAATGGCGTGGGCGCCAACGTAAATGGGTGTGCAGATAACGTATTGGCAACGCTGAATGAGGCAAAGTCCGAGGTTTTTGAGTTGGACGGTGTGATCTACCAGTTGGACATCAGTGGTTTTCAATACGACGGCCGTTTGTTTCAGTCATTCTGGACGCAGGAAGATCGTGCGAACTCGGCAGAATTAATCGCGGTTTTTAATGTCGTTGATACAATCTCCGAAGTTCCGCTACCAGCCAGTGGATTGTTTTTGCTTGGCGGTTTGGGTGCATTTGCAATGCAAAGAAAACGTCGAAAACAAAATAATTAGTTTGAAATCAGAGTCTTAATATATGATGCAGGCCGGTAACACTTTGTTTTTCCGCCTGAGCTGAGGCTTGCTTTGGCCAAATGGGGCAACTATGTGTCTTTCCAGTGATTGTTTTGTGGCCTCACTTTATGTGGCTGTGTGGGAGTATTTGGTATGACGTTTAAAGGACTTGCGGTTGGCGTTGTTGCCACACTCGCTCTTTCGACGCCGGCTATCTCGGCGTCTTTATCCCTGAATTCTATTGATGGCGTATGGCAGAACGCGAGCCCGTCCGTCAGCGGCGAAGGCACGAGCCAAATCCGGTGGGGCACACCAGCCTACACAACGGATGGTTCGTTTTATTCGCAGCTTGCCTATTTGCTTAACGGCGGACAGCAATCGGGATACGATTTCGATGCTTCGGGTGACATGGTTGTCGAGGATAATACGACATTTGTGTTGGGCACGTTTACGCATCTCAACTACCCAATCCGCGATACCTTGCTGACGAGCGTTGATTTGTCACTTAGCTTTATGATCGACGGTGTGACCGAAGCCATTACGTCGGTGTTCAGCTTTGATCACTGGGAGACGCACAACGAGGCCGAAGTTTGTGCGAACGGTGAAGGTCGAGAGGATGGTCTCAACATCAGTGGTTGTGCCGATCGCGTAACCGCAACTTTGAACGAAGCGATGTCGGAGACATTTGTGATCGACGGCGTGACGTACGTTTTGGACATCAGCGGCTTTTTGTATGAAGGCGAGTTGATGACTGACTTCTGGACGCTGGAGAACCAGTCAAATGAAGCTTTGCTTGTGGGCAGCTTCCGGGTTGTTCCATCTGAGGTTCCGCTGCCCGCGACTGGGCTGCTTTTGCTTGGTGGCTTGGCAGGTATGGCGATGGTGCGTCGTCGCCGAAGGTAAATTTCTCTATCGAGAGTTGCCAAGGGGGCCAAAGGCCCCCTTTTGACGTTTGGCCCTTGCATGGCCGTAAGGCATAAGGCAAAACCAGCGCGGCTTATGCAAAAGGAAGCAGCCCGATGGAAAAGTTTTCAAAGTTGACTGGAATAGCGGCCCCGATGTCTTTGGTGAATATCGACACCGATATGATCATTCCCAAGCAGTTTTTGAAAACAATCAAACGCACCGGGCTTGGTGCAAACCTGTTCGACGAGATGCGCTTTGATCGCCAAGGCAATGAGGTCGAAGATTTTGTGCTGAACAAGCCCGCTTATCGCAATGCCGAAATTCTGGTGGCAGGTGACAATTTCGGGTGTGGTTCCAGCCGAGAGCATGCGCCTTGGGCGCTGCTTGATTTTGGCATCCGCTGTGTGATCTCGACCAGCTTTGCCGACATCTTTTACAATAACTGCTTCAAGAACGGGATCTTGCCAATTGCTTTGCCGCAAGAGCAGGTGGAGGCATTGATGAAGGATGCTGAAAAGGGCGCGAACGCGCGTGTGTCGGTCGATCTTGAGGAGCAAACGATTACATCTTCGGATGGTGAGGTTTTCACATTCGAGGTGGACGCTTTCAAAAAACACTGCCTGCTGAACGGCTTGGACGACATCGGCCTGACAGAGGAGGCCGCAGCCCCTGCAATTGAGGCATATGAGGCCAAAGCAGAGCGTGCCCGACCTTGGGTCTGACGTAATAGCGAACCACTAGATGTTGGGCCATCCGCTTGGGTGGCCCTTTTTTGTTGCTGAATTGATGCAAAGTCGCACCATTCGGACCACGAAATTGCCCAAAAATTCATTCAGTTTTCAGAGGTTATTGCTGAAATGACTGTAACAAGGCAGAAATGGGGCAAAACTATGGCAACCCGCCTCAACCGGTGGATCCAACAAAAAGAGCAAGGTTCAGGACGCGTGTCCGGGCTTTGTTATAAGGGGCAAGTGCAGTGATAACTCGTCTGGCTGGCGCGGCCATTCGCGCATTTCTGGTCATTCTACTGATCGCGACGCCTTCGCTTGTTCTGCCGGGTATCCCCACTGAAATCACCCAGATCGTCACACTGATCGCACTTTTTGGCGCGGGCCTGACGTTCTTTGAATATGCCTCGACCTATCCCGGACTGGTAGAGTTTCGCGATGCTCCCCCCTTTAACCGCATTCGATTTGGCTCGCTATTTGTGACCGTTTTCCTCTTGTCGCTCCTTGTAAGCGGATCGATCGCACCAACAGAGACGACGCAACTTGTGGGCTGGATTGGCGCAACTATCGGTCGTGTGATCGACTTTCCGTATTCGCCCGTGCGTCTTGTGGTTTTGATGTTACCGCCCGAAGCACCAGTCTCGCACGTGCATCTTGTGCGCGATGCCGCGGGTCTGGCTTATTTGATTTCGTTGGTGACACTGGCTGTTTTCCTTATCTTGCAACGCATCCATCGTTGGCCTCTGCGTCGGGGCAGCTTTAACGTTTGGGTAAACCTGCCCACATTCGATCCAACCGCTGGCGGTGACGTGGTCGAACGGCTTGAGCGGGATGCACGCTTTAACATTGCCTTAGGGTTTTTGCTGCCATTCCTGACCCCGGCGGTCATCAAGTCGGCAACTTCACTTTTCGGGGCCGTTTCGCTTGATAGCCCGCAGACCTTGATTTGGACGGTGACCGCATGGGCTTTTCTTCCCGCTTCGCTTTTCATGCGTGGCATCGCCATGGGACGGATCGCCATGATGATCACCGAGAAACGCAAGATGTCGTCCGAAGACGAAGGCAACGCGGGGCTTTTGCCGGTCTGATAGCAGCGCTTGTCTGTCCGCCTGTCTGGGCGGACACTGATCTGCGCATCGCCGTTTTTCACACAGAATTGTCACGTGACGGGCCAGGGCTTTTGCTGCGCGATATCTTGTCGGACAAAGATGAGCAGGTTGCAGCCTTTGCCCGGGTGGTAGGGCACATTGCCCCGGATGTTCTCGTACTTGCGGACGTCGATTTTGATCACGGCCAAGCGGCGCTGAACGCCTTGGCCGAGACAATTGGGGGCTATCGATACCGGTTCGCGTCGCTGCCAAATACGGGACGTCGAAGTGGTCATGATCTGAATGGGGATGGCCGTTTCGGGCGCTCTGAGGATGCTTGGGGATATGGCGAATTTACAGGACAGGGTGGCATGGCGATCTTGTCGAAGCTCCCCTTGGGGCAAGTTAAGGATTACAGTTCCGAAAAGTGGTCTGATCTGCCAGATACGATGGCCCTACCCGGCACGCATCCAGAGCAACCATTGAGTACAAGGTCACACTGGGAAGTGCCTGTCCTGCTCGCAGATGGCCGATATGTGACTCTTTTGACATGGCACGCGACGGCACCGGTCTTTGACGGGCCAGAGGATCGCAACGGGCGTCGCAACCATGATGAGGCGGCAGTTTGGGTGACCCGATTGAACAGCGATCCGCCCCAGAACGTGATTGTCGCCGGGTTTGCCAACCTTGACCCTTTGGATGGAGATGGCCGGCCTGAGGCTTTGACGGCGCTCTTGGGGCATCCGTTGTTGCGGGATGTGTACCCCGAAAGCCAGGGTGGGGATGCTGCGGGGCGGGCGGACAAGACCCACCGCAGTCCGGCTCAGTTTGATACGGTTGCTTGGCCTCAGGATGGACCGGGGAACCTGCGCGTCGATTACGTGCTGCCCTCACGCGCGTTTGAGGTCATTGATGCGGGCGTCTTCTGGCCTTTGCCCGACCAGTTTTTGGCCAGCGAAGTGGCGCGCGCCTCGCGGCATCGCATGGTGTGGGTCGACGTCCGTTTGCCGGAGCGCTGAGGCAATGGCCATCGCTCGCGCTTGACCCTTGGACAGCCGCGCGCTAGGCCGCTGGCAACCAATTCAGGAGACCTTTCGCAAATGGCAAACCCTTCTCTTCTTATCCTTCCTGGTGATGGCATTGGCCCCGAAGTTATGGGCGAAGTGCGCAAGGTTATCGACTGGTACGGTGCCAATCGAGACTTGTCGTTTGATGTGTCCGAAGACCTTGTGGGCGGCTGTGCCTACGACAAACACGGCAAGCCTTTGGCAGATGAAACCATGGCCAAAGCGCAAGAGGCGGACGCGGTTCTGCTCGGTGCCGTTGGCGGGCCGCAGTACGATGTGCTTGAGTTCAAACTGAAACCTGAACAGGGCTTGTTGCGGCTGCGCAAGGAAATGGACCTGTATGCCAACCTGCGCCCGGCGCAGTGTTTTGACGCACTAGCTGATTTCTCGTCTTTGAAGCCAGAGATCGTGGGCGGTCTGGATATCATGATCGTGCGCGAATTGACCTCGGGCGTTTACTTTGGCGAGCCGCGCGGTATCGAGAAGGTCGGCAACGAGCGGGTGGGCATCAACACGCAGCGCTATACCGAAAGCGAGATTGCGCGCGTGGCCCGCTCGGCCTTTGAACTGGCGCGGCGTCGGAACAACAAGGTCTGCTCAATGGAGAAGGCCAACGTGATGGAGTCAGGTGTGCTTTGGCGCGAAGTTGTCACCGAAGTGCACGCGGCTGAGTATTCGGATGTCGAGTTGAGCCACATGTACGCCGATGCCGGCGCGATGCAGCTGACCCGCTGGCCAAAACAGTTTGACGTGATCGTGACCGATAACCTCTTTGGGGATATGCTGTCGGACTTGGCGGCAATGCTGACCGGATCGCTAGGCATGCTGCCATCTGCCAGCCTTGGTGCACCAATGGCAAACGGGCGTCCCAAGGCGCTTTACGAGCCGGTGCACGGCTCGGCCCCTGACATTGCCGGGCAAGGCAAGGCTAACCCAATTGCCTGCATCCTCAGCTTTGCGATGGCGTTGCGTTACAGCTTTGATCAGGGCGATGAAGCTGCGCGGCTTGAAGCGGCTGTCGAGGCTGTGTTGGCCGATGGGTTGCGCACCGCTGATCTGATGGGCCCGGAAGGTGGCACACCGGTGTCGACCACGGCCATGGGCGATGCGATTGTCGCAAAGCTGAACGATAGCTTGTAGCGCGGACAATATGCCGGAGAGTGAAGGCTCCTCTTGGGCCTTTTCTATTAGGGTCTACGCCTCAGGGACTTTCTTGGCAGAAGCCTGACCCGTTCGGTGCGGGTGCGTGCGGCGCAGAAAGGCACCGACGTTCAGCGATGTGGCTGAACCACCTCGCGTGCGGGTGCGCAATACGGGCGTGTTTACTGATTGGCCGCCAAAGCTCTCGCGGATCACCACGTAAAGGCCTGCCGCGATAACTATGCCCGCACCGATGCCGGTATAGCGATCAGGCGTCTCAGCGAAAAAGAACAGCCCCAAAAGCGTTCCCCAGATGATCTGGCTGTATTGCATCGGGGCCACGATGGCGGCGTCTCCCGCGCGGTAGGCCGCAATGATGAAAAGGCTGCCGCCGAAACCGCCCATGGCAACGATCATCTGCAACCCCAGATCGTCAAGCGGCATCGGTACATAGATAAAGGGTAGCATCAGACCCATCAAAAGCAGGTTCGCCATCATCGGATAAAGCATCAGCACAACGCTGCGCTCTTGCTGACCGATCTTGCGGGTGATGACCGAGACGAACGCTGTGCCCAGGGCTGCTGTAAGGCCGGCGATGTGCCCAAGGGTCAACGGTTCGGCCCCGGGTCGCAAGACAATCAAAACGCCTGCAAGCCCCAAAACAACAGCTGCCCAGCGGTGCATGCCGACGCGTTCTCCTAGAATGGGGATCGACAGGACGGTGATCAGCAGCGGGGCGGCAAAGATGAAGGCGTAGACTTGTGCAAGGGGCAGTACCGAAAAAGCGTAGAACGCCGAGAAACCCGCAAGAATGGCAGCCGCTGTTCTGCCGGCGATCCAGACGGGATGGGTGGGGCGCAAGTTGCCCGGCTCCCGATCCCGGATCAGCATCAGGGCAACCAGAGGAAAACTGAAAAGAACGCTGAAGAAAAGGATTTGGAACGGGGAATACGTTGCCCCCAAAACCTTGATCACCGCGTCGTGCGTGGCGAATACCGCAAAACCGCCAAGCGCAAGCGCTGCTGCTTTCAGGTTTGTACGGTCTGTGGGCATGTCAGCGCCTTTGGTCGGAGGTCGAGTTCACATCAACCCACAGCCTCCGAGCGTCAAGGCCTTTATGACGCCCCGGCAATTGTCAACCCTTCTACAAGCAGCGATGGGATCACCCGCGAGGTCCACGTGCGCGCGTCATTGGCCGGGCGCAGGGACATCAGCATGTGGATCAAATTTCCCGCGATGGTGCATTCGTTAACAGGATAGGCAATCTCGCCGTTCTCCACCCAGAACCCGCTGGCTCCGCGTGAATAGTCGCCGGTCGTTGCGTTGATCGACGACCCGATCAGCGATGTGACCAAAAGCCCTGTGCCCATGTCTGCGATCAACTGATAGCGGCTTTCACTGCCTTGGCTCAGGTCGATGTTGGTCAGCGTTGGTGAGGGTGGGGCAGACGTGCCGCGCCCGGCATTACCAGTGCTTTCAAGGCCGAGCTTGCGGGCGTTGGCAAGATCAAGCGTCCAGCTTTGCAAAACACCGTCTTTCACAATGTGCCGCTTGCGCGTCGGCAGACCCTCGCCGTCAAAAAGCTTTGAGCCTGAAACGCGCACGCGATGCGGGTCTTCGGTGACCGTCATTCCTTTGGGCAAGATCTGTTCGCCCATCTTGTCACGCAACCACGAGGAACCCCGCGCAATGCTCGCGCCGTTGCTGGCCTGAAGCAGGTGCCCGATCAGGCTTGAGGCGACGCGTTCGTCATAAAGCACCGGGAAGGCACCGGTCGGTGGCTTTCTGGCGCCGGCGCGTTGCAAGGTGCGCTCTGCTGCCTTTTTTCCGATGTCTTCCGGAGAGGGGAGATCACCACGGTAGATGCGGCTTTCGCCGAAATAATCGCGCTCCATATCGGTGCCTTCGCCAGTGATCGCAACGCAATAGGTACCGTGTGAACTGCGGGCGTAACCTGCCGAGAAGCCATTGGTGGCAGCAATATGCATTGAGGTCTGGCTGAAAGCCGAAGTGGCGGACTGTACTTGCGATATATCCTTAAAAGAGAGCGCCGCGGCTTCGGTACGTGCCGCGATATCCTGAAGATCAGCAGGTGCGGGCTCAGGCGCGCGTTCCGCCAAATCGAGCGCCGTGGTGTCGGTGTCGGTAGCCAGTTGATCAGGCGTGGCTAGCCCAATGTTTGGGTCTTCAGGCGCAATGCGGGCCATCGCAACGGCGCGTTCTGCCAGGGCCTGAATGGTGTCAGACCCGGTGTCGGAGGCCGAAACGCAGGCTTGACGCTTGCCGATTAGCACCCTCAGTCCGATATCGACGCTTTCTGACCGTTCGGCCTGTTCCAGCTTTCCGTCGCGCACGTCTATTGACAGAGAATGCCCCTGCGTTGCGATGGCGTCAGATGCCTCGGCCCCTTCGGCCTTGGCGGCGGAAAGCAAAGCCTCTGTGAACTGTGAAAGATCCGGCATACGTGCTCCAAGTTGTGCTAACGCCTGACCTAGTCTCCGGTTAGCCATGCTGCAAGGCCACCTTTAGCCGTTAAAGCGTCTTTGGGGCGTGAAAAGTTGTGAGCCATTAATACCGCACTGATCGGCAGATGTTACTTGCACGAAATGAGCAACCAACAAGATTTGGATCTGCAGGACATCAAAAGTTAATTCGCATCGCTGACAGGCGATGCGGTGTTCATTGGGTTTCGGAGGGCCGACGACTTTGAAGCGAGAATGCTTTGGGTCAACGAAGCGCACCTGAATATGTTTGGCTATCGGGCCGAGGAGATGATCGGAGAATATGTTACCTATTTCCTCGACCCAGACCATCGAAACGACTTCATCGCCCAGATAGCGCCCAAGATTTCGGCAGGGGATCAATTTGTTCAAGGCGAAACCTATGCACTGAAAAAGTCAGGCGAACGTCTTTGGATCAGCTTAGTTCTGGTTGTCGTTCCCACAGAAAACGGTCGGTTCACTGTCGCCGTTTGCCGCGACATGACCGATCTGAAGAACAGGGAAATTGCCGCTGAAAAAGCGTTGAAGCTTAACAAGAAACTCTTGCGCACCTCGCTGGCGGATCGGGTTCGGCTCGTCTCGGCCATTGATGCGATAGAAGATCAACTGGTGATCTGGGACAAGAACCAAAGGTTGGTGCGATGCAACAAGCGTTTCGAAGAAGGTATTCTGGGTCGCCCTGGCGTGCCGGGTGAACCATATCGTGAGGTTGTGCACCATGCTTTGAAATCGGGAGCGCTTAGGTTTGAAGGCCCGGAAGACGCGATGATAGAAGGCTGCGTCGCCAAAATGAAGTCGGGCGAGCCATTTCCTGAGTATCAAGTGATCAACGGGCGCAACTACCGACTAAGCCAATCACTTGCACCGAACGGTGACAGGGTTTTTGTGCGCACGGATGTCACAGAATTCTTGCAGCAACAGGCGCAGCTTGAGCAGAAGAACATTGAACTTGAACGTGAGCGGCAAGAAGCAGACGCGCGCGCGCTGCGCGATGATTTGACCGGGTTGGGCAATCGGCGATTGTTGGCCGAGACGATGGAGCGGCTGAGCGCATGGCGCACCTCGTCGGGTGGTCATATCATTGCCGTTCACATTGATCTGGACCGTTTCAAACAGATCAATGACACCATGGGGCATCGCATCGGCGACGCTGTTTTGCTTGAAGTCGCACACCGGCTTTCCAAGGTCATCGAGCCGGATGACACTTTGGCGCGTATCGGCGGGGACGAATTTCTGATCCTGCGTTCAGAAGCCAAGGATGCGCAGACGGTCGATGATCTGACGGAACGTGTACTTGAAACGATGAAGGTTCCCGTCGTCGTTGAGAAGAAAGCACTTCGGATTGGTGTGAGCATAGGGATCGCATCGACGGAAGTGTCACCGGAAGCGGACCTTACCACAGATTCAGACATCGCGTTGCACAAGGCTAAATCCTTCAGGCGCGGTCGTGCCTGCCGATTTGAGCGTCGCGATTATAACGCCATGGAAGAAACCAAGCGTGTTTCGGATGAAATTCTGATCGGGTTAGAAAAGGGAAGTTTTGAGCCGCATTTCCAAATGCAAGTCACGTCAAAAGGCCACGAAATCGTCGGGTTTGAGGCCTTGGCAAGATGGGAACATCCAACGCGTGGCATCCTCGCACCGTTCGCCTTTTTACCCGTTGCCGAGGAGCTTGACGTTGTCGACCGAATTGACTCAATGATATTTGAAAAGGCGCTGGACTATTTCAGCGCTGCAAAATTCGATGTGCCGCCTTCGCTTTCTTTCAACATTAGTAACAGACGGCTGTTTTCACCAAAGCTACAACAGGCGGCAGAGGCCGCGCGCAGCTACAGGGGCGTGGTCACCTTTGAGCTGTTGGAGTCGATTCTTCTTGATGAGCCGGATGAGGCGGCATCCCTGCAACTGGATATGCTGCGTGACGCCGATATCCGCATTGAGATCGACGATTTTGGCAGTGGGCATGCATCGATTGTCGCGCTTGATCAGGTCGCGCCAGACGCCATCAAGATCGATGGTCGCCTCGTCATGGCGATGTCACATTCAAAGCGGTCAGCCAAAATGGTGCGATCGATTGTCGAACTTGCACACGCGCTTGAGTTTTCCGTCACTATTGAAGGCGTGGAAACGTCTGAGTTAGCAAGGACCTTAGGTGAGTTTGGGGCGGATAAACTGCAAGGCTACCACTTTGGGCACCCTATTTCATTTGATAAGGTAAACTCTCTTTTTGGTCCGGGCGGGCGCGGTATGGCGCGCGCGCCAGGCGGGCCATTGTGACCCGCCATTACTGAAAGCTATCGGATGCGCTGTCCGTTGGCCAAAACAGAGCCGTCTTCCTGAACCTCGATGGTTGACACCAGCGTGTCCTCACCATCGCCGGGCCGTGCGAAAAGGCCCATCATCATGCGCGCACCCATGGCTTGCTCTTCAGGCACAAGTCCCATGCCAACCAAAGTATCCAAAAGACCATTGCCGCCAACAAGCATCATATTCACCACGCCCGATGGCACCGGCATGCCGCCCTCGTTGTTGAAGGTAAAATCGCCGTCGCCAGTCAGTTCTGCACCGGCGATGGTCATGCGCAATTCGTTCAGCGTGATCGCATTCAACTGTCCGGGTGCAGCGGTCATTTGTTCTGCTGCGTTCGGGTCAAAGATGTCTTCAGTCAGAATGCCCTGACCCTCAAGATCCAGAACGATGGTTGCCGGGTCGCGTGGCAAAGCGCCACCGGGGTCGAACATCGACCACAGAAAAGGATCAAGCACCAGATCGACCATGCTCAGGCTCATCGCAAAGCCTTGCTCCTCTTCAGGCGACGGCACGACAGGCATGGCGAAACGTCCGCTGGATTCAGCCATCGTCAGTGTCATCGGCGGGAACGGGATCATCGAGCCGCCAAAGGTCATGGTCATATCGCGGTTGGTGCCGCCGTAATCCAGGCCCGACTTGTCGAGTGAGAAATCCAGATCGCCCGATCCGACTGTGAAGTCGCCCTCAAATGCGCCTTCGGGACCATCGCCCTTGATGCCGTATCGCATCGCACCGTGGGTGATTTTGCCCTTGGTCTCGTTACCGGCTTGAACCGCTTGCGCAAACGAGTTCATGAAATCCTGTGCAGCCATTTTGCCAGCGTACTCAACAGCTATGTCGGCCACTTCAAGTGCTACATTTATGTCGCCTTCCTCTTCCGGGACATCACCATCAAGCAAAAGACTCACCGCTTCAATGTTGAACTGCGAGGCATAGTCGCGGACTGTATTTCCGGAAAGCTCCATGAAGCCCGTCAGCCCGCTCATCGAAATTTCGATGGTCATATCCAGTTCTGTCGCCTCTTCCGGGCTTAAAAACTCGACGACTTCGACTTTGAATTCATCTGACGTGTAGTCATAGCGAATGTCTTCGGGGATGCCTGAGCCGACAGTTTGCATGCCTTCCTGCGTGATCCCCATCAAGAATTCGAATTCCTCTCCTTCAGAGTCGAACTTGATCGTCAGCGGAATTTCGGCGGGATATGTGACAACTACGGTGCCATCGCCCTGTTCGGTAAACGTGGCACCGCCCATTGTCATCGCGAAGGTGCCTTCCGGCGTTGTCATCGAGGCTTCCAGCCCCTCAACCGTCAACACATCGCCAGAGCGCGACTGATCAATCGTTGCGACTTCCAGCCCGTAGATTTCCATCTGGGCAATTTGATCGGCCAGCACCTGCTCGGCGGTCAGATCAGCAAATGCGGGGCCGGCTGTAACCAGCGCCATGGCAGAAGTGAGTGTAAGGGTACGGTAAAGTTTCATGAATCCATTCCGGTGCAATTGGTGGTTTGCTTGCCGCCACAATTGAAGGGGTCTTGGTTGTGGTCAAGGTACAGGTGTCACTGGGGCAACAGAGCAGGTATGCGTGACCCTGATAGCACGCAGTATGTCAAATTGGAGGCAGAAATGACGGTTCATGGCAAAACAGTGATGATCACGGGGGCAAGCCGGGGCATTGGCGAAGCTTCGGCCGAGGTATTTGCAGAAGCTGGTGCAAAAGTGGTTTTGCTGGCCAGAAGTGAAATTGAGATCGGTAGAATTGCCACGCGCATTGGAGAGCGCGCGCTTGCAGTGCCCTGTGATGTGTCAAGTTTCGAGGAGGTGCAAAGCGCTGTTTCAACTGCGCGCGAGGCGTTTGGCGCAATCAATGTTCTGATCAACAATGCGGGCGTGGTCGAGCCTGTGGCGCATTTGGCAGCGTCCGATCCAGAAGCGTGGGGAAAGGTCATCGATATCAACCTCAAGGGCGTTTATTACGGCATGCGCGCTGTGCTGCCGGGGATGATCGAACGCGGATCCGGCACCATTCTGACGGTATCCTCGGGTGCAGCACACGGCCCGGTTGAGGGCTGGTCGCATTACTGCACCTCAAAGGCTGGGGTGGCGATGTTGACGCGCTGCGTAGACAAAGAGGCGCGTGCGGCTGGTGTGCGGGCGCTGGGATTGTCGCCCGGCACGGTGGCGACGCAGATGCAGCGCGAGATCAAGGAAAGCGGCGTCAATCCGATCAGTCAGTTGGAGTGGTCGGATCACATTCCGCCCGATTGGCCAGCCAAGGCGTTGTTGTGGATGTGTGGTGCCGAGGCGGATGCGTACATAGGCGAGGAGATTTCATTGCGCGATGATGATATTCGGCGTCAGGTTGGCCTGATTTCATGATCAGCAAAGAGACTGCCGAAGGCGTGGTGACGCTGACGATTAATCGCCCGGACAAAGCCAACGCCCTCACGGCTGAGATGCTGGGAACGCTGGCCGATCATGTCGAGGCGGCTTCAGAAGACCCAAACGTTAAAGTCTTGATGCTAACGGGAACGGGCAAAGTCTTTTCCTCTGGCGCCGATTTGGGCGAGGTTGGCAAGGGACTGTCGACCGATCCGCTGTGGGAGCGGTTGTCTGGTGCTATCGCGCATTGTCCGGTGTTGACGATAACCGTGCTGAACGGAACGGTCGCTGGTGGGGCCATTGGCATGATCTTGGCCACAGATTTGCGCATCGCGACGCCGATAGCAAAGGTGTTCTACCCTGTCATCAAGCTTGGGTTCCTGCCGCAGCCTTCTGACCCCGGCAGGCTGGCCGCCATCGTCGGTTCTTCCAATGCAAAGCGCATCCTGCTTACAGGCGCTGTCGTCAGCGGCGAAGAGGCCCTTGCGATGGGCCTCTTTGATCGGCTGGAAAACATGCCCATGGAGGCAGCGTTAGAGATGCTCAAAGACACATTGGCCGCAGACCGCAGTCATGTGGCAGGCATCAAAGCGCTTTTCCCCTAAGCTGCCGCCTTGTCGACATTGCGCACCCACGCGCGTGCATCTTCTAACGCGTCGACGTCGAACTTGCGCACCACGATTGGCATGAACACGTCAGCGACATTCGTCATGAATCCAAGCCAGGGGATGTCGGTGACAATGGCGGCGTGGGTGATGTCGGTCATGTGTTTGGCGTCAAATTTCATGCCGTCAAGGATAGTCGTTGGATCGAAACCGTCGAAGCGCTCGATAATCTCGATCAGCCGAATGGTACCGTGCCGGCCAATGAATGCCTCTAGCTTCGGGATAATTTCGTCCATGTCGTGCTCGGTTACGCGTCCGATGACCTTGATCTCGGCAATCGGGGCAGTTTTGTCTTCGGTATAGATGCAGGCCATATCGTCCTCCGTTTCGTTTGAACGAAGTCTGTCACGCAACCGCGAAGTGCGCTTTGATCCAAGTCAGATTGGAGCGGGATTTTTGATCAGCGGCGCCCCAGCCACGCAATTTTCAGCAAAGAGCGTTCCATCACCGCCATCTGTGGCACCTCGGCGGTGGATCTAAGCGTAAGATCCGTGTCCAGCAGAATGCCTAGGGCGCGCTCGAGTTTGAACATGCCCCAATGTGATGCCTGACGTTGAATGCGGTCCCGGCGCGGGCCGAAGATCGGCGGTTTCAGTTTGCCGATGCCAGCACCCGCTCCTCCTGGGTCGGACGCCACCCGGTGCAAGGTGCGGAAATGACGCGTGGCCCCGATACAAAGTCCGACAGGACCAACACCTTGCGCCTCAAGCCGCTTCAAAACGGGGCTGATCTCGTGCGCCTTGCCTTCAGC
>JABDJX010000120.1 GCA_013003245.1 Silicimonas sp.
CAAAGGAACCCTGATTATGGCGACACTGACAGAAATGGCGGTCGAGGTTTTGACCACCGCGGATGGCCGCGCGAAAACGGCGCTGTCGAAACGGCACGCCGCCACCTGGTTTGCGGGTCGCGATGCAGACGAAGTGATCAACGTGGGTCAGGCCAGCCCACCCGACATGCCCGCGCGCCCAGATGCGCCCGAGTTGTTGAACCCGCGCGATGTCCCAAAGCGCAAACCCGGCACGCCCGAGGGGCGCATTGCCCTGTTGCACGCCGTGGCGCACATTGAGTTGAACGCCGTTGATCTGCACTGGGACCTGATCGCACGCTTTGGTCACGTCAAAATGCCGCCTGGGTTTTACGACGACTGGGTGCAGGCGGCGGCAGAGGAGTCCAAGCACTTCAACCTTGTGTGCGACTGCCTTGAAGAGCTTGGCAGCCACTACGGCGCCCTGCCCGCACACGCCGGCATGTGGCGCGCGGCGGACGATACCAGGGATGATCTGATGGGCCGCCTGGCCGTGGTCCCGATGGTGCTGGAAGCGCGCGGTCTGGATGTAACGCCGGGGATGATCGAGGTGTTTAAGCGCGCCAAGGCAAACAAAGCGGTTGAAGCGCTCGAAGTGATCTATTCCGAAGAGGTCGGGCACGTCGCCTATGGATCAAAGTGGTTCCACTATCTGTGCGGGCGGGATGAAAAAGACCCAAAGCCGCTTTTTCATGACCTCGTGCGAAAGTACTTTCATGGCCCTTTAAAGGCACCATTTAACGAAGAAAAACGCGCCGAAGCCGGAATTCCGCCAGATTTCTATTGGCCGCTCTCCGAATCTCTCTAAGCGTCGGCAACATTCCGCCCATTTGTCCGCGTAATGCAGTGTATCCGCCGCAATCCCTCCTCCGCTGTTGCCTGATATTTGCGCAATCATTAACACTTGCCGGGATAAAAGGCCGGGACAGCCTTTCGAGTAGAACGGGACAGCGCTTCGTGACGCAACACATCGTTAGAAAACTGAACGCCGCGATTGAACGCAGCTTTCCGGAACAACGTCTGTTCTTACGGTCCGATACTGAAACACGCTTTATCCGTCTCTCCCCTCTCACACAATTCACTGGCATTACCGGATGTGCCCTGCTTTTGGGCTGGACGATTATTTCGTCGGCTATCTTGCTGATGCACAGTCTTGGCGCGGGTGATCTGCGCGAACAGGCGCTGCGCGATCAGGCCGTCTATGAAGCGCGCCTGAATGAACTGGCCGCCGAACGCGATGCACGCGCGCGCGAAGCAGCACAGGCGCAGGAGCGCTTTGCCGTCGCCCTTTCCGAAGTGTCGGCGATGCAATCACGGCTCTTGTCATCAGAAGACCGCCGCCGCGAACTGGAAACCGGCGTTGATGTGATCGCAGGCACCCTGCGCGGCACGATGAAAGAACGTGACGAGGCCCGCAAGCACGCAGCAACACTTTCCGCACAATTGGCCCAAACCGAAGCCGAGCAGCCAGAAGTATCGCGTCTTGCCGATCTGGAAACCACGCTTGATTTCATGACCGCAGCCCTGGGCAACCTTGCATCCGAGCGCGATGATATGTCGGAATACGTGGAAGAAGCCGAAGTGCACCTTGACCGCGTGGCCCTTGATCAGCGTCTTGAGGCCGAGCGCAACGAACGCATCTTCAGCCAGATCGAAGAGGCTGTGACAACTTCCCTTGAGCCGATTGACGAGATGTTCCAATCCGTTGGCCTGCCCACCGACAGCATAATCGAGCAGGTGCGCCGCAGCTATTCGGGGCAAGGCGGCCCGATGACGCCGATTACCTTTTCCACAAGTGGCGACGCGCAGGTCGATCCACTGACGGAGCGCGCCAATGACGTGTTGGGCCAGCTTGATGCGCTGAACCTTTATCGCATTGCTGCCGAAAAGGTTCCCTTCAGCTTTCCGGTGCGCGGCGCCTATCGTTCGACATCGGGATTTGGCCCCCGCTGGGGCCGAAAGCACGAGGGACACGACTATGCTGGGGCCACCGGAACACCGATTCATGCGACTGCAGACGGTGTTGTGGTGCATGCGGGGCGTCAAGGTGGATATGGTAACCTTATAAAAATACGCCACGAATTCGGATATGAGACAAGATACGCACACTTATCGAAGATACACGTAAAAGTCGGAGACAGGGTCTCGCGCGGCGACCGCATCGGTGATATGGGAAACACTGGACGGTCAACGGGCACGCATCTTCACTATGAAATCCGCGTGGGTGGTAAAGCCGTCAATCCACTGAAATACATCAAGGCAGCCAGAGATGTTTTCTAAAAGCAAAATAAACGAACCTGGACCCAAAACGGGAACAGACGCAGACACTAAGGAAAAGGCCCCAGAAATGAGCCAGACCAAAGCACCCGAGGCCACCCCCTCGGCGCCAAAAGCGAAACCACCCGCAAGTGTGTTGTCCGCCGATCTTCAGATCTCGGGTAACATCAAAACCACCGGCGACGTGAACATCGAAGGTAACGTCGAAGGCGACATTCGCGCCCATCTTCTGACAGTTGGCGAAGGTGCCACCGTCAAGGGTGAGTGCATCGCAGACGATGTGGTCGTGAATGGCCGCGTGATCGGCAAAGTGCGTGGCCTCAAGGTGCGCCTCACCTCGACCGCAAGAGTCGAAGGCGACATCATCCACAAGACCATCGCGATTGAATCAGGTGCTCACTTTGAAGGTTCGGTTCAGCGTCAGGAAGACCCGCTCAACAGCGGCAGCAAGCCGATGAGCACAGGCGCGCCTGTTGCGCCCAAGCAGGACGCGAAAGTCTGAACAGAACGAAATCCGTTCTTAATAAAGGCGCTCTTTGTGAGCGCCTTTATTATTGGCTGGCCTTATTGGCTGGCCATCGGATGATAAAGCGCACGCCGGTAAAGGTGCCAAGTGGCATGTCCCAAGACGGGCAGCACAACCAAAAGGCCCAAAAAGACCGGCAGCATTGCAATCAAAAGCGATGCGGCAATCAACAAGGCCCATGTCCCCATGATGATCTTGTTTTGCGCCACCGTCTGCAGGCTGATCAGCATGGCGGAGACGAAATCAATCTCCTTGTCCACCATCAACGGCAGGGCCACCACTGTCAGCCCAAAGGTCAAAAACGCCGTGACCGCGCCGACAAGCCCCTGAACCGCCAGCATCAACAGCCCATCCGCACTGCCCAGAAACGCCTCGAATCCGATGCCCCCGCTTAACCTCGACACGCCCAGAAAAAGCGCCAGCGTCATGTGGGCGAAAAAACTCCAGAAGAGAAATACCAGCGCAAGGATCACCCCCGCCCAGGGCAACTGCCGCCGGCGTTCGTTCCAGACCACGCCCAGAACCTCGCGCCAAGTCAGTGGCTCATCCGCCTCAATCCGTCGGCTCACCTCGTAAAGCCCCACCGCCGCAAAGGGCGCGATCAACGGAAACCCGCAGGCCATCGCCAGCGTCCAGAGGAAAGTACCCGCGCCGATCCACCACAAGATCGCGCCACCCAGAACATAAACTGCGCTGAACGCCAACCCAAAGGCTGGCGCCGTGCGGAAATCCCACAACCCCGCCTTGATTGACGCCATCAGCTCATAAGGCGTCAATCGCCCGATCTCGGGCTTGGGAGAAGCGGCTTTCGGTTCCATCACGTAAAATCCTAGACCAAGACCCCGGGTCTGTACATTGATCCAGATCACGCCGCTTGCAGCGCTTGACGCGGGTTGTTATGAGCAACAAAACAACGCTTTCCCGGAGAAAACCCATGCGAGCCGAGGCCGAAAACACGGTCGCCGCGAT
>JABDJX010000200.1 GCA_013003245.1 Silicimonas sp.
ATCTCTGACAGAGTGACGCAAGACACTGAACGCAAAAGACTTTGTGTCTATACAGGCGGCTTCCTGAACGGAGGCCGCCTTAATCGTTTGCTGAACCTGTCTGGCTGGGATGTTGAGCTGGGCGTGCCGGGGGAAGATGACTGGGTTGGCATCTGGGGCCGCACCCCGCGCGCATGGCGCGGAGAGGCCGTGGCAGAGTGGGCCGATGCGCCTATCCTGACGGTAGAGGATGCCTTTTTGCGGTCCGTGCACCCCGGCCGGGTGAAATCCGAAGACCCGATTGGCATCTGCATCGACAAAACCGGCGTGCATTTCGATGGCTCTGCCCCGTCTGATCTTGAGACGCTTCTGGCGACACATCCGCTTGATGACACGCAGCTTCTGGATCGCGCGCGCCATGCCATCGACAGCATAAAGCACTGGCATCTGGGCAAATATTGCGCCACCGAGCCCGCCATCGACCCGCCTGCCCCAGGCTATGTCGTGGTGATCGACCAAACGCGGGGCGACGCCGCTTTGATGGGGGCGGCGCGCGCTGACTTTCTTGAGATGCTGACCTTTGCCGCCGAAGAAAACCCAGCTTCTGACATTCTGATCAAGACGCACCCCGAGACGTTAAGCGGCACACGCAATGGACATTTCGATAGCTCGGATGCGTTTGACCGTGTGCACCTGATCACCGACCCGATCAGCCCGTGGCGGCTTTTCGAAGGCGCTGTCGGGGTCTACACGCACTCCTCAACCCTCGGGTTCGAGGCGATTTTCGCAGGACACCAGCCGCGCGTCTTCGGGCAACCGTTTTACGCAGGCTGGGGTCTGACACGCGATGGAAACGCCCCTGCCCGGCGGGAACGCGTACTGACACGGGCGCAACTCTTCGCTGCGGCGATGATCCTTTATCCGGTCTGGTACGATCCCACCTCTGACACCCTTTGCGAGATCGAACAGGTGATCGCGCATTTGGCCGCCCGCGCCCGCGCCTGGCGCGAGGACAGGCACGGGTACGTCGCCATTGGCATGAAGCCGTGGAAGCGACCGCATCTGGCGCGCATGCTGGGCCGCGAGGTGCCGGTCAAGTTCGCCCGCAAGGTCCCGGCCACGAACGACCGAAAAGCGGTGGTGTGGGGCATGAGTGAAGCGCCCGAAGGTGTCTTGCGCATGGAGGACGGGTTCCTGCGCTCGCGCGGATTGGGGGCCGAACTGGTGCCGCCGCTGTCTTTCGTGTTGGACCAGCCGTCGCTTTACGTTGATCCCTCAAGCCCGGGCAAACTGGACGCTCTGATCGCAAAAACGCCCGAATTACCGCTTGCAGAAATCCGACGTGCCGAGGCTCTGATGGCCCGGATCAATCGCCTTGGCTTGACCAAATACAACCTTTCCGCCCCTGCACCCGATTTGCCGGACGCAGACCGTACCATCCTTGTCGCCGGACAGGTCGAAGACGATGCATCAATCCTTTTCGGTGCTTCAGACACCCGCACAAATCTCGAATTGCTGCAAAAGACACGCGCCGCAAACCCACGCGCGCGCATCCTGTGGAAACCTCACCCTGATGTTGAGGCAGGTCTGCGCAAAGGCCACGTTGATGAGTCCGATCTGGAAGGTTTGGCTGACCTTGCGCTTTTGAATATTGGCGCCTCAGAGGCTTTGAAACTGGCGGATGAGGTCTGGACAATATCCTCGACTTTGGGCTTCGAGGCGCTGTTGCGCAAGATACCAGTCACCTGTCTTGGGATGCCGTTTTACGCAGGCCGTGGTCTGACAACCGATCTTGTGGACCGCCCGGACCATCGCAAAAACGATGCCACCCTGCCCGGTCTTGTTCACGCCTGCCTCATTGGGTATCCGCGCTATGCTGATCCGCGCGACGGCGCACCTTTGTCGCCTGAGGAGGCCGTCACACTCTTGTCCGAAGGGTTCGAGATGCCGCGTCGGAACGCGTTGCTGGCACGGCTGCAAAGGCTTTTGCCGCGCCCCTAGGCCCTTGCGCGCCAGTGGTGCATGACGTCAGCGCCAAACCGCGCCGTCTCCACCAGATCAAACACAGGCGCATTTGCAAGCTGCGAGACGCCAAGCGCGCCGATTCCCGGCTGCCCTTCCGCACCAAAAACCTTACCAGCGGTAAAGACGATCAGATCATCCACCAGTCCCGCCGCCAAAAGCGAAGCCGCAAACGCGCCGCCACCTTCGCAAAACACGCGCGTCAGGCCTTCGTCCGCCAAGGTCGTGAGCAAGACGGTAAGGTTAATCTGGCCAGTCTGTGCAGGCACCGGCAAAAGCTTGGCGCCCGCCTCGCGCCATCGCTTCATATCGGCAGGATCGGCATCACCGTCGCCGTGGACGATCCACACCGGAGACTGACCCGTCGTCTCGACCAGCTTGCTGGGCCAAGGCAGCGACAGGCGGCGCGATACGACAAGCCGCACGGGCTGCGCGGACGTATCGGCATCGCGCACCGTCAAAGAAGGGTTATCCGCCCGCGCAGTTCCGCCGCCCACCATGACGCAGTCATGACTTGCCCGCAGGCTGTGCACCTTTCGCCGCGCCTCGGGCCCGGTGATCCACTGGCTTTCGCCCGTCGCCGTTGCAATGCGCCCATCCAGTGTTGTGGCCAGTTTCAACGTCAGCGTTGGACGCCCCCGCGTGTGAACCGACAGAAAGCCCGCCTGATCAGCGCACGCCTCAGCCTCGCATACGCCGGTTACCACATCGATTCCGGCGCTGCGCAATTTCTCAAGACCCTTGCCCGCCACCAGCGGGTTCGGATCGCTCGTCGCCACCACCACGCGGGCAACACCCGCCTTGATCAGCGCGTCCGCACAGGGCGGTGTGCGCCCCTGATGCGAACACGGCTCCAGTGTCACATAAACGGTGGCATCCTTTGCCGCCTCGGCTGCCTGATCTAAGGCAACAATCTCGGCATGGCGCAACGTTTTGGGGTCACTGGTACCGCGCCCAACGATCCGGCCGTCGCGCACGATGACGCACCCAACCGATGGCCAGGGTGCCACACGACCCAGCCCGCGCCGGCCCAGAGCCAGCGCATGCGCCATGTGACGCGCATCAGACGTGATCAATCGTCCTTTTCCGGAGGACGCAGCTCGCTGACGAACTTGTCGAAATCATCGGCTTGCTGGAAATTTTTGTAGACGCTGGCAAACCGCACGTAGCCCACGGTATCGATCCGCGCGAGGCTTTCCATCGCAATCTCACCAATGGTGGTCGACGGAATGTCCGTCTCGCCCATGCTTTCCAGTCGCCGCACAATGCCGCTGATCATCTGATCGATGCGTTCCGGCTCAATGGGCCGTTTCTGCATCGCGATCCTGATCGAACGCTCCAGCTTGTCGCGATCAAAGTCTTCGCGTTTGCCACTGGTCTTGATCACCACCAGATCCCGCAATTGCACGCGTTCATAGGTGGTAAACCGTCCGCCACAAGCCGGGCAGAACCTGCGTCGCCGAATGGCAACATGGTCCTCGGCCGGGCGAGAATCTTTAACTTGGGTATCAATATTTCCGCAAAACGGGCAGCGCATCCGCCTCTTCTCCTGCCTTTTAGGGCCTCAAGACGTGGACCCCACAGCCCTTATAGGCCCCTTCCTGCATTTTGGGTAGGGCAGATTTTGACACACCAGATACATGCCTGTTTTTCGCGCAGTTTGACTAGTCATAGCGCAATTCTGACGCCTTGCCGCGGAAGATGTAATAGCTGAGTGCGGTGTAGCCGAGGATGGCCGGCAGTACGAAAAGCGTGCCCACGAGAATGATCAGCAAGCTTTCTGGTGCAGAGGCGGCCTCATAGATCGTAAGCTTCTCAGGCACCACGTAAGGGTAAAAGCTGTAGGCCATGCCGCCAAAGCTGAGCGAGAAAAGCGCCATCGTCGCGGCAAAGGGCATCCACGCGAACCGATCCCCGGCCATCGGGAGTCGCCGCAATTTCCACCACAGGTAGCCCACCAGCGCCGCCGACATTATCGGGAACGGCGCAAGGTAGAACAGCTGAGGAAACCCGAACCATTTGTCGAAGATGCGCGGGCTGACGTATGGCGTTGCCAGCGAAATGGCGGCGATGCCCAGAACAAGGCCCCAAAGCCCGCCCTTTGCCCAGTGAACGGCTTTTTCCTGCAACAAACCGTCAGTTTTGGCGATCAGCCAGGCAGCGCCGATAAAGCTGTATCCGACGGTAAGGAATACCGCCGTCAGCACGGCAAAGAGCACATGCGGCAGGGTCCATGTAAGGCCCATGACATACATGCCCAACATGAATCCCTGGCTCATCGACGCCATCAGGGAGCCGGTAAAGAATGCACCATTCCAAAAACGCTTTTGCTTTAGCGGGGCCTTGGCGCGAAACTCGAACGACACGCCGCGCAGGATCAGCCCGACAAGCATGACGGCAACAGGCAGGTAAAGTGCCGTCAGGATCACGCCGTGCGCCGCCGGAAACGCCACCAGCAAGATGCCGATCGCCAAGACCAACCAGGTCTCGTTGGCATCCCAGAACGGCCCTATGGAGGCGACCAAGCGGTCTTTTTCAAGGTCATCCGACAGAGGCATAAGTAGACCAACGCCCAGATCAAAGCCGTCAAGAACCACGTAGATGAGGATCGACAGTCCCATCAAAGCGGCAAAGGTCCACGGCAGCCAGATGGTTGGATCGCCAAAAAGCTCCATCACTATTCTCCCGGCACAAGGCGCACGTCGCCCTCGCCTCGGCGGGGATAGAGGCGGCTGCTCAGCGGCTCACCCCGGCTCGCTTTCCACGCAAGGTATGTGACCGTGCCCATATAGGCGAGGATCAGTGCCGCATAGACGACGAGGTAAATGATCAGCGTGCTCAGCACCATTGGCGCAGGCACAGACGCCACCGCTTCCTTAGTGCCCAGAACACCCTGTACCAGCCAGGGCTGACGTCCGATTTCGGTGGTGTACCAACCAGCAAGCGTCGCGATCCAACCAGAGAAAGCCATGCCAGCAAAGGCCACCAGCAACAGCTTGGGCATATCAGCCGCTCCGCGTCTGCGCAGCGCAAAGGCTCCTGCCCAACTTAGCAGCAACATCGCCATACCTGTGCCCACCATGATCCGGAAGCTCCAGAAAACAGCCGTGACCGGCGGGTGCAGCGGTGTGCCGTCTTCGGCGACGAAATCGTTTAGACCGGGGACCACGCCATCGGCTTTGTGCTTGAGGATGATCGACGCCATGTTCGGCACGCCAACCTCGAACCGGTTCTCGCGCGCCTCTTCATCTGGCAGCGCAAATAGCAGCAGCGGCACGTTGCCCTGAGTTTCCCAGTTGCCCTCCATAGCGGCGACTTTTTGCGGCTGGTACTCAAGCGTGTTCAGCCCGTGCATATCACCCATGAAGATTTGAACCGGGATCAGACCAGCCGCGACGATGATGCCAACGCGCAGCGTGGATTTAACGCTTTCCTTGGTATCACCCCAAAGCAGGCGAATGGCCGAGATACCCGCAATCAGAAAGGCAACCGTCAGGCCCGACGCCAAAATCATGTGAACCAGTCGATAGGGCATCGACGGGTTGAAAATGATCTCGAACCAGTTGGTCGCATGGGCTACACCATCGATAATTTCAAACCCTTGTGGTGTGTGCATCCAAGAGTTCAGCACGATGATCCAAAAGGTCGACATGGTGGTGCCGAAGGCGACCAAGAAGGTCGCCAGCGTGTGCACCCAGTTAGCGACTTTTGAGGCACCAAAAAGCATGATGCCAAGAAAGACGGCTTCCAAAAAGAAAGCGGTCATCACCTCGTAGGCCAGCAAGGGCCCCGCGATATTGCCCACCTTTTCCATGAAACCCGGCCAGTTAGTGCCGAACTGGAACGACATTGTGATGCCTGACACCACCCCCATCGCAAAGCTGAGTGCGAAGATTTTCACCCAGAAAAGATAGGCATCCATCCACTTTTGATCGCCCGTCGCGTTAAAGCGCAGCTTAAAGAACAAAAGCACCCAACCGAGCGCGATCGTGATCGTGGGGAACAGGATATGAAACGAAATGTTCGCTCCAAACTGAATGCGGGAAAGTATAAGTGTGTCCATCATCTTTCTGGCCTAAACCGGGGAGGCACTATCGCCGTTACACGTGATATAGGACGTGCATCCGGGCCTTCATCGCAGATGCGACAGAACGCCATGCGACAGGTTGGCAAACATGAAAAATACCAATTAGACGACTGTAATTAAATGCGTTTTCCGGCCTGATTGAACCGCATCTGATCCTCATCTGACCAAGTGACACCCACCGATGCGCCTTCGGCGGGTTGTGGCACATC
>JABDJX010000203.1 GCA_013003245.1 Silicimonas sp.
CATACCCGGTATTGTCTTTGCGCAGGCGCTTCAGTCCGTGAAGTATCTGACCATCTGGCAGCACGGCCTCGATCCCAAGGCATAGATCTCGCGCCATGCCATATCGCAGTACATTCAACCCGCCAGAGTTCACCGCAAGCGCGCCCCCGATCCGCGCGCTGCCCTGGCTGCCATAGCTGAGCGGGAATAGGCGCCCGGCATCGTCAGCTGCGCTTTGAATGTCGGCAAGGATAGCTCCCGCTTCCGCGACAAGCGTGTTTTCGGATGCATAGACCTGGCGGATCGCCGCCATCTTTTCCAGCGAGACGATCAGCGGCACAGGGCCACTTATGCTGATCTGTCCGCCAACCAGGCCCGTGCCGCCGCCATAGGGGACAAGGCCAACCCTCTCTTGCCCCGCATGACGGACGATCTCGGCAACCTGTTCGGCGGAAGTGGGACGGGCAAGAAAGCCTGGTCGACCGTGAAGGTTCCCCCGGGGTTCCTCCAAATACGATGGATCAGCAGGGCGCACGTCGATGTCACGCGCGCGTAGCAGATCAGCAAAACTTTCTGTCGCATCATTCAGCATAAGGTGCGTTAGACGCCTAAGAGCGAGGGGGTGTCAATTGCTACTCGACCACGTTAAGGAACCGCGGCTCAAGCACCATAACGGTTGGACGTGACGGCAGGTTGCGCAAGGACAGTTCTATCGATGTATCCCCAGTGCGCTCAATGGCGAACTCATCGGCAACGCCCGCAAGAAACCTGTCGAGTGAGCCACGGGAAAACCAATGCATCGGCAGAACGACCGAACTGCGCAGCCGCTTGATGATCCGGATCATCGTCGGTGTGTCAACAGTCAGCCCCCCATCAACAGCAGCCATCACAACATCCAACCTGCCAATAGCAGCGTAGGTTTCATCGGACGGTTCGTGATGCAGATGCCCCAGGTGGCCGATGCAGAGTCCCGCGACCTCAAAGATGAAAATGGAGTTGTTGTCGGTAACGCCGCCACTGCCGCCAAAACGGTCGCGAATATCGGTGGTGACGTTGCGCACCAGCATTTCGCCCAGATCAAGATAATAATCCGCAGGCTCCCCATCTTGTCGCCACCCTTCGAGAATGTGTGGAATGTCGGGGTTTGGAAATCCCGTCCAATGGCTGTCATGGGCGTTGTTCATCGTCACAATGTCAGGAACCATCGACGTCACGCCGGTGAAGCCTGTGTAGTCGGTTACCGCGTTCAGCCCGCCATGGGTCTGGATCAGGTACATCGAGTGATCAATATAGCTGAGCCTGACAGTGTATTCGTCCTCGATCGGAGCGCTCCACGACGCTTTGTGCAGATATGCAATCTCGGGCGAAGCATCGGCGATAGCAAAGCAATGGCTTGGGCGTCGGTCCTGTGCGACAGCTGGCGCGGCCATGAGCACCAAGGCGAGGGTCAGGGCAAACTTCTGCATCTTCTCGAATCCTCCTGTCGGATAACCTAGCGCGCCTTGTGCCAGTCTCAAATCCGATTGCGTCTTGGGGTGCGTCCCGACTAAGTTGCGCTCACATTTTACTCAAAGGCGCGCGCAAGATGACTTATGTGATGGCAATTGATCAGGGAACCACTTCCAGCAGAACCATGCTGTTTGATGAAGGTCTGAAGATTGTCGCCGTCTCTCAGCGCGAGTTCGTGCAGCACTATCCCGACAGCGGGTGGGTGGAGCATGAGGTGGAAGACCTGTGGTTCACCGTTGTCGAAACTGCCCGTGAAGTGCTTGCCAAGAAAGGCGCTGCAGCAGCCGATATTGCTGCCATCGGGATCACCAACCAGCGTGAAACCACAGTGGTGTGGGACAAGGCCACTGGCAAACCCTTGATGAACGCAATTGTCTGGCAAGATCGGCGCACCGCCGGTTTTTGCGCCGAGATGAAGGCCGCAGGCCACGAGGATCTGGTAACTGCCACCACCGGTTTGTTGATGGATCCCTATTTTTCGTCCACCAAGCTGAAATGGATACTCGACCATAACGTGGGTGCGCGAGATCGGGCGCGCGCCGGAGAATTGCTGTTTGGCACGGTCGATAGCTATCTGATCTGGAAAATGACCGGCGGGGCACACCACGTCACAGACGCGACGAATGCCGCGCGCACGATGCTTTACGACATCCACAAAGGAACATGGTCGGAGGAGATTTGCGCGCTTCTGGAGATCCCGATGGAGATGCTGCCAGAGGTGAAAGACTGTGCTGCAGACTTTGGTGAAACCACCGCCGATCTTTTTGGCGCACCGATCCGCATTTTGGGTGTGGCGGGCGATCAGCAGGCCGCGACGGTAGGGCAGGCCTGTTTTGAGGCGGGGATGATGAAGTCGACCTATGGCACGGGATGCTTTGCGCTTCTGAATACGGGTCGCACACCTGTGCGGTCGAACAACCGGTTATTGACGACGATTGGCTATCAGTTGGACGGCAAGCCCACCTACGCGCTGGAAGGCTCGATCTTTATTGCAGGTGCCGTGGTGCAATGGCTGCGCGATGGGCTGAAGATCATCAAGCATGCGGGCGACACCCAAGCGATGGCACAGGCCGCAGATCCCAATCAATCCCCGATTATGGTGCCTGCTTTTACGGGTCTTGGCGCACCCTACTGGAACCCTGATTGCCGGGGTGCGATCTTCGGTTTGACACGCAACTCCGGTCCTGAAGAGTTCGCCCGGGCGGCTCTTGAAAGCGTTGGCTTCCAGACCCGCGATCTGCTTGAAGCAATGAAAGCGGACGCCGGCGAGGCAGGCGGTGTGCTCCGTGTTGACGGGGGCATGACGGTCAGCGATTGGACGATGCAGTTTTTGTCGGACATTATAGCCGCACCTGTGGACCGGCCCGAGGTCAAGGAAACCACAGCCCTTGGCGCGGCGTGGCTCGCAGGCATGCGCGCCGGTGTTTACCCAGATCAGGCAGAGTTCTCAAAGACCTGGGCTCTTGAAACACGCTTTGAGCCTGCGATGGACACGAACGACCGGGAGGCTCGCTACGCCCGTTGGAGAAAGGCCGTGGCGGCCACAATGACCGTTTAAGCTTTCATTGGTCCAAAAATATGGTGGGGGTCCGGGGGTGAAACCCCCGGCGCGGCGACGACGTTAGTCGGCGCAAATCATTCTCTGTGATAAGGGGCACCCGCCAGAATAGAGGCTGCGCGATAAAGCTGCTCGGCCAGCATAACCCGCACCATCATATGCGGCCACACCATCTTGCCAAAACTAACTGCCACATCCGCCTTGTCGCGCAAGCCCGGATCAATGCCATCAGCACCGCCAATGATAATACCGGGCGTTTGCCCTTGATCACGCCAGCGCCCCAAAAGATCGGCAAAATCAGGCGAAGAAAGCATTTTCCCGCGCTCGTCCAGAATGCAAAGAGGAGAGCAGCCGGATACTGCCTTTTTCAAAAGGTCCGATTCGGCGGCCATGCCGCCGCGTTTGGCGTCTACCTCCTGAAGAGTGACAGGCCCAAGCCCCAAAGCGCGCCCAGTCTTCTCGAAACGGTCCAGATAGTCCGAGACCAGATCAGCCTCTGGGCCTGCGCGCAGACGCCCCACCGCCGCAATCTTCAGCTTCACGCCTTATCCAGGCGTGCTTGATGCCGCTTCCAAAGGCGAAAGCCACATTTTCTCAAGTTGGTAAAACTCACGCACTTCAGGGCGGAACAAGTGAACGATCACGTCGCCTGTATCGATCAAAACCCAGTCGCCTGCATCCTTGCCTTCAACCTTTGAAATGACGCGAAACTCTTGTTTCAACGTATCCACCAGATGTTCGGCAATGGCTGCAACTTGACGGGAAGACCGCCCGGACGCGATGACCATCCAGTCGGCCATGGCGGATTTTCCGCGCAGATCGATCTTCACGATCTCTTCGGCCTTGTCGTCCTCCAGCGATGTCAGGATTTGCGCAAGCAACGTATCGCTTGTCAGCGGTTTGGTCGTGCCCGTCATGACGGCAACGACCGTGTCTGCAGCCTCTGCGTTGGCTGCATCTTGGACATGAGACAGGACATTGTCCTCCTTTGCTGCACGTCGATTGGTCACGGTT
Organism: Silicimonas sp.; assembly: GCA_013003245.1. GTDB lineage: Bacteria > Pseudomonadota > Alphaproteobacteria > Rhodobacterales > Rhodobacteraceae > JABDJX01. Next base: position 4,061 of record JABDJX010000203.1, read on the forward strand.
CGACGACACCCGTGATCTGGAAATAGCATCGGCAACTATCGATTCCAAGATTACCAATGAATTTATAGAAAATTTGCCGCTATTTGCACGCACCGGGCACTACAAAATGATTTCTGAACCATTCAGGCCTGCTCCTAACGAATTAGTAAGCGATATGTCTTAACACAAAGCCGGGGCAGAGGAGATTACTTGTGAAGAAAGTGATATTTGGGATTGCGGCCCTGTTGGCCTTGGCCTCGCCTGCCTTAGCAAATCAATACGAATCCGCCATGCGAAGCTATTTTGAGGGGAATGTCTCTCAATGGGCAACAGACCCTATCCTTGTGGCTGCTATCAAAAAGCAGAACTTTGAAACATCAGCTTTTGATCAGGCGGAAATCGACACACTGGATGCCAGATGGCGCAGTGGCCTTTTTGCCAATGACGAGCCGCTGATTGAAGGCGTGCTAACGAATGCCGCTTCAGACTTTCTGCGTGATCAGGTTGCTCAGTCGGGTGGCGCAATTACAGAAGCCTTTGTTATGGATGCAAAAGGTCTCAACGTCGCTGCCTCAGACGCGACTTCGGATTATTGGCAGGGCGATGAAGCTAAGTTTCAGCAGACGTATCTGGTTGGCGCAAATGCCGTGCACTATGGCGATGTTGAACTTGATGAGTCCACGGGTGCGGTTCAAGCGCAGATTTCGATGACGATCGTCGATTCGGAGACCGGTTATGTCGTGGGTGCGATAACGGTGGGTGTTAATCTAAGCGCGCTGCAATAGCCTTAGTAATCGCGCTCAAAGAATACGCCAACGCTTGTATCGCCTTCGGTGCTGACCGAACCTTTCAGGGTCACCGAAGGCGATACATCCAGATTGAGGTTCAAGTTCGTTTCCCCAGCTGAATCCACTTCGACGTCTGTGTAGATGTTTTCGCCCAGATAGGCACCGGCGCGCACGGCGGCGTTACCCTCTTCGTCAGTGGTGACATCCAGGTCTGCTAGCCCGGTCGAGTTGCGGATGTTGCCGACAATACCCTCTCCACCTTGTCCTGCCAGGGTGCGTACGGCAAGCGCAAGGCGGGCGGCCTGAAGCGGCGAAAGCGTCTCTAGACCGCGTCCAAAAATCAGGCGCGCAAGCACCTCTTCCTGAGGGAGCTCAGGCTGTGACGTAAACTGGATCTCCGGGTTACTGGCGCGACCGGAGACAATCACGTTTATGGTGTACTCGTCCGATTGTGTCGTCGCAAGAATACGCAAAATGGGTACAAAAGACCCTTGCATGGTGATCGTCGCCTCGGCCAAAGCCAGTCGTTGCCCCAGAATATCCAGACGTCCTCGGATCAGATTGAACGCGCCCAAGGGGATTACATCCGCCGTTGTCCCCGTCACCCGAAGCGTGCCGCCAAACTCGCTGTCGAGCCCGCGGCCACGCACGAAAATGCGGTTGGGTGCATTGATGGTAACATCAAGAGGAAAACTTGGGCCCGTGCGTGCGCCATTGCTTGCCCGATCAAGGAGACCTGCGCGCCTACGTGTGCCGCGCACTGGAGGCGGTTCATTTAGGTGAATGATCTCAGGTACTTCCCCAGTCCCACCAATGCTTGACGAAGGAATGCGCACATTCGTCTCACCAAGCCCCAAGGCGCCAGTAATGCGCGCGCCACCGGTCAGCGGGCCAATCACGGACAGTCGTCCCGAAATATCGGTTTCAAACAGTTTTGGATCGCTGAGGCGCGCCTCGTTTAGCGTGATGCCCAGATCAGCCGCATATGGTGCGCTTAGCGTGAGCGGCCCGTCGATAGAAAGCTTTCCACCGCCCTCAACATCTGCAGTTAGCTCAAGCTGTAGCCGCCCGCTGCCAAGCTCGGCGGTGGTGTTGATGTTCTGCAGGGTGACATTGGCCCCTGTCGCGGTGAACCGCCCATCGGAACTGGTGATCCGTCCCGAGACGCTCCCGATGGCTGGTGCGCCGTTTATTGCCAAATCGAAGCGGGCTTGGCCAGAGACTGCATTGGGCGCGATGAAACGGTTTGCCAGACCCAGCGGTGCGGTTCCATTCAAAGAGATATCAACGCGCGAAAGATCGTTCGCAGCCGTTCCCTGGGCCTGGGCCTGCGCGCCGCCTGGTCCGGTACCATTGATGTCGAGTGTATAGGTGTTGTCGGTTTGTCCAATCTGTCCCAATAGGTTGACCGGCCCTGTGATTCCGTCAACAAAAGCGGCAATATTGGCAAGGCGTGCCTCAAAGTTGATCGTGCTTGAGCCTTGCCCTAAGGCCCCTTGGGCAGAGGCGTCCACCTGTGCAGTCGAGACATTTGCCGCCCGTATCGTGATGTCACTGCCTTGGCGCGTTGCATCGACATTGGCCGAAAGAGCGCCTGCAAGAAGTTTGTCGACCTCCGGCATGCCAACAGACACGCCCCGGCCCGAGACATCAGCCTGCACGTCGAAGACTGAAAGATCTGCAAGCGCATCTCCTTTTGCGGTCATATTGATTTGACCCGACAAAGGACGGCCGGCAAGTGCTGAAAACATCGAAAGATCGCCTGCTTTGGCTGTCACGGTGCCATCGAAACCGGGTGCGCCGTAAGGGTCCAGCGCGATGCCTTTGAGATCAAGGGCCACCTCGGGGCCGTCTGCCTGTGCCGTTACCAGCCAGTCCCTGCCGTCCTGTTTTCCGGTGGATTCAAAGCTTAGCGCACCAGAAGGCGCGCCCTCCAGTAATCGCGCGGCGTCAGCAATGCGGCCTTTGATATCAAAGCGGCTGCCCTCTTGCAGCAGCGCTCCGTTGGCTTGAAGAAGAACTTGTGGGCCATCGATTGTGCTGTCCTCAAGGACCAGCGCCTCACCTGCCATAGACGCCTTGATATCGAAGGCAACGCGGCCCTCCAAAAGGGCGTCGGATTGAGAGATGCCGCTTTTGACATCAACGGCTGTCCCATTCAGCGTCAGCGCAGCGCGCGAAAAGTCTGTGACGATCTCACCGGTGAAATTCGTGAATAAAGCGCCTTCAAGCGGGCGGCCCGCAAGCTCTGCGAAATCGGCCAGTCGCTCTGCTTCAAATCGCCCGTTTCCAGCGATGATCGGCAGTGAAAAGATATCGCGCGCACTGCCGGTGGCATTCAATCGTGTGCGGTCCATCGAGATTTGTGTGTTCCACAGCCAAAAGCGGCTTGCGTCTTCCTCGGCTTCGGCGATCAAGCGCACTGGCCCGGAAACCTGCGGCAGAACGAGGGCTGCGTTCGCCAATTCGCCCTCAAGGTTGAGGCTGGAGCCACCCGATTTTAAAAGCACGCGTCCCGTCAGATTTGCGTTCGGTGTTTCGAGAGTTGTGAGTGTTGCGCGAATTCCTGTTTCATCACGCTTGGCCGTCATGGCGAGACGGGCTTCGCCGGCAAGGATGCGGTCCGCCTGCACTTGCGCCACACGTAAATCAGTTGTCTGCCCCTCTATGCTGATCTCGAAGGTGCCTGCCAGGGGGCTGGCCAGAAATTGCGTTTGCAAGGTCGCACGCCCGCCCAGTTGCCGTTGCGCCAAACCAGCAAAAGCACTAAGTCGGTCGGCGCGCACCTGTGCGCTGCCGTCGATTTCGGGTCCCTCGTCGCGCAAGGAGATATCAGCTCGGCCACTTAACGCGTAACTTTCGCCTTCGATAACAAGGTTGCCAATGGTGATAGGCGCGTCCGCGGTCCAGCGGATATTCGCACCACCCGTGACCGTCTCTCCCAAAGCCTCCTCAGCGTCGGGATTGCCAAGATCCAATGCATTTGCTTCAAACGTAAAGTCGGCGGTGGCGGCCCCCGGTGCGATCCGTCCGGTGCCAGCAAGCTCAAGTGTTTCGGCAGAAAACCCATCGCGCGACAGACCGGCGATAGAGAAGACACCCTGCCAGTCGTCGCTTTGCGCTGAGTCAAAATCAATGGTCAGATCAACAGTATCGACACGGGTCTCAGGCCCGGTTAGCGGCAGCAGGACAGCGCCGCCGCCGGGATCGGCAATCTGTCCCTTAATCTGAATTTCCTGCGGCACGCCTTGGGCAATGATGGCATTTCCTTCAACCCGCAGCGCGGCGGCCGTGAGCGTGAGGCCTTCCAGCGCAATTGTGCCATCGGGACGCGTCGCAATTGACGTGCGCAGGGCTATCTGCGGGCCAAAAAAGGGCTGGTAGGCGGGCGCAAAGACCGGGGCCAAATCGCCGCTGATATCGGCTAAGGTGCGCAACGCGCCGTCGTCGGTCCGGTCCGTCTCAACAGTGCCTGCCAGCCTTTCCTGTCCGTCTGTCGCAAGCGAAATGTTGGCGGAAAACTCTGAGATCGGGTCCTCACCTGACACTCGGAAGGCGACAGAGGGTCGTCCGGGCAGGTCGGCAAGATTGGCGATAATTCCGTCCGGGCCTTCGGTGATGTCAAGCTTCAGCGCCAGGACCTTGGATGTATTTGAATAGCTTGCATCAAGCGTCAATCCACCAATCGCGTCAAGTTTGTCGATGGTCAGGTCAGCCGCGCCTTCGCCGTCGATCAGGCTAAGTGCGCCTTCGACAGAAACCAGCACATCGGCACCTGTGACCGGCTGCCCAAGTTCAACACGCGCGGCGGCGATCTTGCCAATCTCAACGCTAACGGGCAGATCGGGAAGGGAAAAGCCGCCTGCCTCTGGTGTGGGCTCTTCGCCTTCGGCCGGGGCAGGCAGCCGCGGCAG
>JABDJX010000253.1 GCA_013003245.1 Silicimonas sp.
CAAACGCTGGAGCTGATCTTTGAAATTCAGGGCTTTCCAAGGCACCTGTCGCAACACGTGGGCGGCTTTATCATCACCGAAGGGCGTCTGGACGAGTTGGTGCCCATCGAGAACGCCACAATGGAGGACCGCACGGTCATCTGCTGGGACAAGGACGATATCGACAGTCTTGGCATCCTCAAGGTCGATGTTCTGGCCCTTGGCATGTTGTCATGCGTGCGCAAGGCGTTTGACCTGATCCAGCAGCACCACCAGATCGACTATACTCTTGCGACGCTCCCGCCCGAGGACCCGGAAGTCTATGACATGCTCTGCAAGGCAGACTCTTTAGGCGTCTTCCAAGTCGAGAGCCGCGCGCAGATGAACTTTCTGCCCCGCATGAAGCCGCGGTGTTTCTATGATCTTGTGATTGAGACCGCGATCATCCGGCCCGGTCCAATCCAGGGCGATATGGTGCACCCTTATCTGAGGCGCAGGAACGGCGAGGAAGAGGTGTCCTTCCCGTCTGATGATCTGGGCAAGGTCCTTGGCAAAACCCTTGGCGTGCCGCTTTTTCAGGAACAGGCGATGCAAATCGCCATCGTCGGTGCTGGCTTTACGCCGGAACAAGCCGACCGGTTGCGCAGATCCCTTGCGACCTTCAAAAAGCACGGCAACGTCAGCGAGTTTCGCAACCTGTTCCTCAAGGGCATGGCCAAGAACGGTTATGAACCTGACTTTGCCGAGCGCTGTTTTTCCCAGATCGAAGGCTTCGGCTCCTACGGCTTTCCCGAAAGCCATGCGGCCAGTTTTGCCCTGCTGGTCTATGCCTCAAGCTGGCTCAAATGCCACCACCCCAGTATTTTTGCCTGCGCGCTTCTTAACTCCCAGCCGATGGGCTTTTACGCCCCGGCCCAGATCGTGCGCGATGCCCGCGAACACGGGGTCACGGTGCGCCCGCCCGATATCAATGCCTCGACCTGGGACAACATCATGGAACCCGATGGTCAGGGTGGCCTGGCGCTTCGGCTTGGGTTTCGACAGATCAAATCGATGCGTGAGGAAGAGGCCACGTGGATCGCCGCAGCCCGCGGTAACGGTTATCTGTCTGTGGAAGACGTCTGGCGACGCGCAGGCGTTGAACCACGTCTATTGCGGGTGCTGGCCGAAGCGGATGTTTTCGCGTCCCTTCACCTTTCGCGGCGCGACGCGCTTTGGGCCGCCGCCGCGATCGGGGCGGAAAAACCTTTGCCGCTTTTTGCAGGTGACATGGACGGCGAAGGTATTGTCGAGCCCGCAGCGCATCTGCCGCAGATGACGGAAGGCGAACATGTTGTCGAAGATTTCGTTGCAATGCGCCTGACCTTACGCGCGCATCCCATCGCCTTTTTACGCCACAAGCTGACGCCCGACACGCAGAGGTCAAAGGGCCCCCTGCCGGGCGCGGCATGGACCACGCGACAAGATTGATACGCACAGATGTCCGGGGCCGTGTCGGATCAGAGCCTTCACGCAGGCAAAGTGATCGCTTTTAAGTATTGCGCCGCCTGCGGCGTCGCCTCACTGGAGGGGCTCTGCCCCTCCAGACCTCCCCGGAGTATTTGAAAAAGGATATCGGCCTTGACCTAGCGCAAAGACCATCGCCGCGCGCCAGTCTAATTTCGTATCACACTGTCATAGAGGAGGCCGCTACCATGCTTGAATTATCCACTGCAAAGATCGTTCGCGTGATCTTTCTGGCACGTGAGTACGGCCCCGACAGCCACCATCTGACCGACTATATTTCAGGGCTGAATGACGATGAAAAAGCCAATCTGGTTGCCCTGCTTTGGGTCGGACGGGAAACCTATGGGCCCGAGGACTTTGAAGAAGCCAAACAGACTGCGCAAATGGAAGCGACTGCGCCGACTGAACAATATCTGTCCGGCATTCCCGGCTTGCCAGAGTATCTTGAGGACGGGCTTGATATGTTGGGCATCGATGTGGCGGATGCTGAAGACCACATGTAACAAACTGACAGAGGGTGTCAGTTGTCCCCAGTGACGGTGACCGCAGGTCGCGTTAGACTGAGGCATGATTGATGACAAGTCCCGCTGCTTTGGGTCGAAAACCGAGCTTTACGCACTCTACCACGACACCGAATGGGGGGTGCCGGTGCGCGATGACCAAATGCTTTTTGAAATGCTGATCCTTGAGGGGGCGCATGCGGGCCTGTCGTGGGAAACCGTTTTGAAGAAGCGCGAGGGCTATCGGGCTGTATTTCACAATTTCGATGTCGCCCGCGTGGCCGCAATGAGTGATGCCGACCTCGACGCAGCACTCCAAAACCCAGCCATTGTGCGTCACCGACAGAAGGTTCCCGGTACCCGCACAAACGCCTGCATATTCATCGAAATGCAAAAGGAATTTGGCAGTTTTTCAAAGTGGATCTGGGATCACGTGGACGGCACACCCATTAAGGGAAACTGGACCACTGCTGCTGACATCCCGGCGGTCACTCCTTTGGCGATCGCGATTTCCAAGGACTTGAAAAAGCGCGGCATGACCTTTGTTGGGCCAACGATCATCTACGCCTATTTGCAGGCCGTTGGCGTGGTCAACGACCACTATCAGGGATGCTGGCGGTATTCACCGTAGGCGCTTGAGAATATCGTAGCTGGCATAGCCATCCGGCGTCAGCCCCTGACTGCGCTGGAACCCTCGGATCGCCTGAATGGTGTTCGGTCCAATGATTCCGTCGACGCCGTCGGTATTGAAGCCACGGCGCGTCAAAAGACGCTGCATTTCTTTCTTTTCGGCAAAGCGCAGGTTGCGGTCACCCCGGGGCCAACCGGATTTCAGCGGTCCAGCGCCACCGATGCGGTCTGACAAGTGGCCGACGCCGATCACATAGGCGTCCGCCGTGTTATAGCGCTCGATCACGTGGAAATTCTGGAAGATCATGAAGGCAGCCCCCTGCGCACCCGCTGGCAACAGGATCGACGCGCGACCATAATTCGGCACCTTGGCGCCTTTCATGTCACGTACACCCAAAGCGGCCCATTCGGCAGGTGACTTCTTCACGCGCTCACCGGTTTGTGCGTAGTTGAAGTTGCGCGGGAGTTGAACCTCGACCCCCCAAGGCTGGCCTTTTGTCCAACCAAAGCGGGCAAGGTAGGCAGCCGTTGAGGCCAGCGCATCAGTTGGATCGTCAGACCAGATGTCACGCTTGCCATCGCCGCGAAAATCGACGGCGTAAGACAGGTACGAGGTTGGGATAAACTGCGTGTGGCCCATCGCACCTGCCCAGCTTCCCGTCATACGCTGTGAGGGCACATCGCCCGACTGGATGATTTTCAATGCAGCGATCAGTTGCGCCTCAAAAAACTTGCCGCGTCGCCCATCAAACGCCAATGTCGCCAGCGCCGGGATGATCTGAGTGCTGCCGCGAAACTCACCGTACGCGCTTTCAAGCCCCCAAACGGCGGTGACCACTTCGGCTTCAACACCAAACCGCGCTTCGATCTCGCCCAAAAGCTTGCGGTGCTTACGCAGGGCATCGCGGCCGTTTTCCACCCGTGTTTCTGAGGCGGCGCTGTCTAGGTACTCCCAGATTTGCTTGGTGAACTCCGACTGGTTACGATCACGCTGGATTACATCGGTGTCGTAACGGGCACCACGAAACGCCGCATCGAATACGCTGTCACGGATACCCGCCGCCCGCGCGCGACTACGAAATCCGCTGATCCACCTCTGGAACGCGGCATTCGAGACATTTGCTTGTGCCAATACCACGTTCGCCTCCTCAGCTGCCGCTGCGGGCCTTGGTTTTGGGGACAAAGACTGTTCGGGCGCGGCCTGCGCGCCTGTCATCAGGAATAGGGCCAGACAAGTGGCCAAAATCGTGCGCATTGCGAAGGCACCTGCTTGTTCTGCTCAACTTTGAGCGTAACTGGATTCGGTGCCTGCCGGAAGACAGAAAGACGTGATCGGCAAGGCGCTGCCGTGACCTCTCACTTGCGGCGGCGCGAGACACTGCGTTTTTTGCCACCTTTTTTGGGTTTGCCTCGAGTTCGGCGACGCATGGGGCGGCTGGATTGTTTGACGGCAGCACCTTCCAGTTCGAGCAATTCCAGCATCAAGCCTCCCGTAACAGGCACAGCTTCGGCAAGGCGGACCATGACGCGCTGACCCAGCCCGATGGTCAAACCCGTATCGGTGCCTTCGAGGGTTTGCGCATCGCGGTCGAAGTGGAAGTATTCGCGCCCCAAAGCCCGGATCGGGATAAGTCCGTCGGCACCGGTTTCATCCAGCCTAACGAAAGCGCCAAAGCGCTGAACACCCGAGATGCGCCCGGTCAGTTCCGCGCCAACGCGTTCGGACAGAAAAGCCGCAAGGTAACGATCGGTGGTGTCGCGTTCGGCCTCCATCGAGCGTCGTTCGGTTTGCGAGATCTGCTCGCCGGTCGCGTGCAGCCGTTCGATTTCGGCGTCTGTCAGTCTATCCCTCCCCCAACCGTGCGCACGCACCAAGGCGCGGTGCACCACCAGATCGGCATAGCGGCGGATCGGCGAGGTGAAATGCGCGTAGGCTTTCAGGGCCAGACCAAAATGTCCAATGTGCTCCGGCCCGTAATAGGCCTGTGTCATCGAGCGCAGCACTGACATGTTGATCAGCTCTGCGGCATCAGTGTCAGCGGCGGCTTGCAGCAAGCGGTTCAGATGCTGGGTTTTCAACACCTGTCCTTTGGCAAGGGTCAGCCCCGCGGCACCCGCCACCTCGCGCAGTGCATCAAGTTTTTCGACCGCGGGCTCTTCGTGAATACGGAAGAGCAGCGGCGTGCGTTTTGAAATCAGCGTCTCGGCAGCGGCGACATTGGCAAGCACCATGAATTCTTCGATCAACCGGTGCGCATCCAAACGCTCTTTGAAAGCGACCGATTGCACGCGGCCGTTCTCGCTCAGGATGATCTGGCGTTCCGGTAAATCAAGCTCCAGCGGCTGGCGTCGCGCACGCGCTTTGGTCAACGCCTCGTAGGCTGAAAAGAGCGGCTTCAGAACGTCTTCCATCAGCGGCGCAGTCTTCTCGTTGGGTGCGCCGTCAATCGCAGCCTGAACTTCTTGATAATTCAATGACGCTTTTGATTTCATCAAACCGCGCAGAAAGCTGTGCCCGATCATCTCGCCCTTGGTGTCGATGCGGAGTTTGGCCACCACGCAAGCGCGCTCTACCCCTTCGTGCAGCGAACACAGATCGCCCGACAACCGATCCGGCAACATCGGCACAACGCGATCGGGGAAATAGGTCGAGTTGCCACGCTCCCACGCCTCGCGGTCCAGTGCTGAGCCTGCGCGGATATAGTGCGCCACATCTGCAATCGCGACCCACAGAATGAACCCACCTGCGTTTTTCGGATCAGTGTCTGCTTCGGCCCAAACGGCATCGTCGTGATCACGCGCGTCTGCCGGATCAATGGTGATCAGCGGGACATCACGCAGGTCTTCGCGCCCGGCAAGCCCGGCGGGTGTCATCGCATCGGCTTCGGCAATCGCCTCGTCCGGAAAATCGTCGCGCAGCCCGTGCTGGTGAATCGCGATCAGCGAGACCGCGCGCGGTTGGCTGGGATCACCAAGTCGCGTGACAATGCGGGCCCGCGCCACGCCCATCCGGTCCTTGGGACCAGCGTGTTCGGCTTCGACAAGTTCGCCGTCCTTGGCGCCGTGTGTTGCCCCCGGTGCAACGCGCCATTCACGATCCGCGCCTTTGTCAATCGGAACGATCCGCCCGCCTTCTGCCGCTTTGCGGAAGATGCCCAGGATCTTGATCGGATTTGTCCCGATCCGGCGGATCACGCGGGCCTCATAAGCGTGAGTTTCATCTTTGACTTGCGTAAGTCGCGCAAGGATACGGTCGCCCGCGCCCAAGCCCGGATCACCCGCTTTCTGGATAATCAGGACACGCGGCGCGTCGCCCTCGCCCTGCCACTCTGCGGGCGTTGCGAAAAGATCTCCGTCGGCATCGGGTGCGTTCACTTGAAGAACCGACACCGGCGGCAATTGATCGGGGTCACGATAGGTGCGTTTGCGCTTTTGTAATTGCCCGTCAGCTTCAAGCTCTTTGAGCAGCCGTTTCAGATCAATGCGCGCCGCGCCCTTTATCCCGAAGGCCTTAGCAATATCGCGCTTTGACGCCTTGGTGGGGTCGGTGCTGATCCATTCGAGGATCTCGTCTTTTGAAGGAATACGAGCCATCCCGCTCGGCTAGCATGGTGTGCGTTCCGCGTCACGGAGGTTTTGCGCCGTGCTGTGCACGTCGCCTCGCTTGGGGCTTTGCCCCCAGACCCCCAGAATATTTTCACCAAGAAGAAAACTGTAGATCGGCGGCATGATCGACGTCACGGAGTGTGTCAGCCAAGCCCACGGGATGGGGAAGATTTTTCAGCGTGTCGCCGAGCGTGTGTTCGCTGGACCAACGCACGTCCTTGAAAAGGTTTGGATGTTGGTGCCTTGGGTGATCGAGACCGACGAGCCAATACCCGCCATCTGTCGCAGGCCCGACCACCGATCCACCGGGGCGCAGTTCCTTGAAGGCCCGCGCGATGTGGGTTTTACGCACCGCGGGGATGTCAGACCCGATCAGAAGCGTCGGGCCACGCTTGGTGGCGAGAGTTCGCACCATACGCACGCCAAGATCACCCGGGCCCTGCGGCACGCGCGGCAAGTCTAAAGGCCAAACGCGGCTGCTGCGTGCCTTGTCAGGAGCGACAGCCAGCAGGATATCCCAACGCAGATCGTGCAGCCGTTGCAATAGCGTACGGGTTTGATGGCGGTACCACCATGCAGCGTTGACCATGCCGATGTCGCGGCCAAGCCGCGTTTTGACCCGGCCCGGCCTCGGCTCCTTGACCATGATGATCACTGTGCGTCGTCTCAAAGATCGCATACCATGGCACGGTGCGGGATACCGGCGTCAAGAAACTCCGGGCCAGACGCCGTGAAACCGAGTTTTTCATAAAAGCCAATCGCGTGCGTTTGTGCCCCCAATTTGGCCCGACGCAGGCCATGGTCGCGCAAAACGTCTAGCGATGCATTGATCAGCGCGACACCTAGCCCTTTGCCGCGGTGGTCCTCCAGCACGGCGACGCGGCCAATTTTACCGCTTTCACCATCAATCAGCAGCCGCGCCGTGCCGACGGGAGCATCATGGTAGAGCAACAGCAGATGCAGAGCTTCGCCATCACGGCCATCCACTTCTTCTGCTTCAGGTACGTTCTGGCCTTCAATGAAGACCACGCGCCGGATGGATTGCACAAGCGCAATGTCGTCGGTCAATCCAACCTCAATGGTCATGCAAAATAGTCCCGCAGGATACGCCCATAGATGGACTTCAACCCGTGGATTTGGGCCACTTCAACACGTTCATCCACTTGGTGCATCGTCCGCCCGACCAGGCCAAATTCGACCACGGGGCAGTGTGATTTTACAAAGCGCGCGTCCGAGGTGCCGCCGGTGGTGGACAGGTCTGGGCTCAGCCCGGTTTCAGCCTTCACCGCTTTGGCCACCAAGGCCGAGAGATCACCGGGGGGCGTCAAAAAGCTTTCGCCCGAGACCTTTATGCGCATGTCGATCTGGATGTCGGTCTCGCCAACTACCCGATCCACTTCGGCCTGTAGCCATTGGGTGAGCGTCTCTGAGCTGTGCGCGTCATTGAAACGGATGTTTGCCGTTGCCTTGCAACTGGCCGGGATCACGTTGTTGGCCGGATTGCCGGTGTCAAAGGTCGTAACCGCCAGCGTTGAGGCATCAAAATGATCTGTGCCCTTATCAAGCTCATGACGCGCCAAAGTATTCACCAGATGCGCCAGCGCCGGCACAGGGTTGTTCGCACGGTGCGGATAGGCCGAGTGGCCCTGAACGCCGGTAGCCGTAAAATAAGCCGTCATTGATCCACGACGGCCGATTTTGATGGTATCCCCCAGAGTGTCTGGGCACGTGGGTTCGCCAACAATGCACACATCCATCGCCTCGCCGTGTGCCGTCATCCAGTCGAGGATCGCGGTGGTGCCATCTTGAGCGTCGCCTTCCTCATCGCCTGTGATGGTGATCAAGATCGCGCCCTCGGGCGGCGTGGTTGCGACAAAATCAATCGCGGCGGCCACAAAGGCGGCTACGCCTGATTTCATGTCCGTGGCGCCCCGGCCATACAGCCATCCGTCGCGCACCTCAGCTCCAAAGGGATCAGCGCTCCAATCCGCGATGTCCCCCACCGGTACAACATCCGTGTGGCCGTTAAACCCAAAGGTCTTGACGCTCCCCTTGTCGCCCCAGCGTGCAACAAGGTTGGAAATGCCGCCGCGGTCCGTGCGAAAGCAGGTGAAACCAGCCTCGCCCAACAGCTTTTCAAGCAATGAAATCGCCCCACCTTCTTCGGGGGTCACCGAAGGGCAGCGGATCAGGCGGGCGGTCAGGTCGGCGGGATCAATGGTCATGCCCCTTGGCTAGCGCGGCTTGGCGGCCACTTCAACGGGTGTGGCATGCACGCCACCCTCAACACCTGCCCGCAGCGGTCCCATCTTCCGCAATCCTTCGGCTTGGGGCATGATTCCAAACAAATAAACCCGAGGCAGGGCTTTGACGCGTCACGAAGAAAACTTCGGGCCGTCGATAAAGAAAACAGGCAATCGGCATCGGTGATCCCGATGGCGGGCCCGGCCTCGTATTGAAACGAGGCAGGCAGTGCCAGATCTGACGTACGACACAGACGCAACCGCCCTTGCAATGGCGCAGACCATCTTTGGAGATGGCGTTACGATTGTTGACGCGACCTATACCGGCGACGACAGAGCATCCGCGATTTATTCGGACGGAGATGCACTCGCGCCGGGCGTGGTTCCCGGCGACACAGGCGTTATTCTGTCAACTGGCATTGCAGACCGTTTTACCAATGCGTCAAACGGCAACGCCCGCGCTAATGTTACTACGCCAAACAGCGGACCGAATAATGACGCAGACTTCAACGCGTTGGCGGGCCGTAATACCTTTGATGCATCCTTCCTGGAAATTGACTTCATACCGGATCCAGATGTCGAGTTTATCACTTTGGAGTTCGTGTTTGCTTCCGAAGAGTATCCCGAATTCGCAGAAAACCTCTATAATGATATGGTTGGTGTCTGGATCGACGGAGAGCTTGTTCCACTGGCCACCTTAGAGGGAACAGCCAGTGTCATAAGCATCAACGATATTGATGACACTAACCTTTTCAAATCCAACCTGAACGATGCCTTCAACACCGAGATGGACGGGTTTACCGTCTCGATGTCCTTTGTCATTCCGGTCACTTCTGGCGTGGTGAACACTCTTAAGATCGGTATTGCCGATGTTGGCGACAGTGCCCGCGACTCGAGCCTGTTGATCGCGGCAGATAGTGGCCAAGGAACGCTTATCGCGAATACTGACGAAGTGCTGCTACGTCCCGGCGTCAGCCAAACGGTTGATATTCTGGCAAATGATATCAACGAAACCACCGGTTCAGCCTTTATCACGCATATAAATGATCAACCTGTCAGTCCGGGAAGCTCTGTGGTGTTGGCCACGGGACAGACTGTGACATTGAACGCGGACGGCACTATCAGTCTTGTAGGCGATGTCATCTCGGAAGATGTCGCATTAACCTATGAGATTGCTTCGACCTCTGGTGAAACGGCGGTTGGTTTCATCATCGTCGACACCGTGCCATGTTTTGTGAGCGGGACGCACATCCGAACCGACGGCGGCAAGGTCCCGGTTGAGCACCTGAAAGTCGGGCAGATGGTCATGACACGCGACGCAGGGCCGCAACCAATCCGCTGGATCGGGCGGCGCACGCTTGCGGCCGAAGGCAACATGGCGCCTGTCCGCATCAACGCCGGCACCTTCGGCGATCACAACACGCTGATGGTCTCGCCGCTGCACCGCATCCTGATCCGCAACCACCACGCCGATTTGCTCTTCGGCTCATCCGAGGTGCTGATCGCCGCGCGCGACCTGATCGACAGCCGAAACGTCTGCAGGGTCGAAGGCGGACTGGTCGAATATGTCCATGTTCTTTTTGACGACCACCAGGTTATCTGGAGCGAGGGGCTGGAGACCGAAAGTTTCTTGCCAGGCCCACAAACAACGCATTGTTTCGAGCAGGAAACCGTCGACGAGATCACATCGATATTCCCGAACCTAGACCCACAGACAGGCGAAGGGTACGGCCCTGCAGCACGCCCCGCTCTCAAGCGCTTCGAAGCAAAACTTTTGGTGGCTTAAAGGTTCAGACCGGCAATGGCGCCGGGCAATTGAGATGCATCATCAATCACATGTGCGGCGGTTTCCCACTCTTCGGCGTGCCCATAGCCCCAGCGCACGGCAATTGACGGCATGCCCACTTCGGCGGCGGCCGCCATGTCGTGATGC
Source organism: Silicimonas sp. (assembly GCA_013003245.1). Taxonomy (GTDB): domain Bacteria; phylum Pseudomonadota; class Alphaproteobacteria; order Rhodobacterales; family Rhodobacteraceae; genus JABDJX01. The sequence continues at coordinate 10,398 of JABDJX010000253.1, forward strand.
CTGTCACCCACCATGACCGAGCGTTTCGGGTCCTCTCCCGTCTGCTCCAAGGCATGCGCCAGAAGGTCCCCCTTCCAATTGCGCGTGCCATCAGTTTCCGGGCCAAACTCCATCGTCATGCGCGGAGCAATACCAAAGTGCGCGGTGATCTTTCGCGCATAAAGGTGCGGTTTGGCGGTTGCCAGATAAAGCCGGAAATCTGACGCTAGCAAATCATCCAACGCCTGAGTGATGCCCGGGTAAACCGCGGCATCGAACATGCCTTCCGCCTGATAATGCACGCGGTAAGCTTCAATCGCATCGTGCGGATTGCTGAGCCCGATCTTGGTAAAGCTGTCAATAAAAGGCGGGCCAATCATCCACTTCAGATCGCTCTCGGCCAGATCGGAGCGATCGATTGCGGCAAACGCATGTTTCAAAGACGCAATAATCCCGGCCTGCGAATCCATGATGGTCCCGTCAAGATCAAGAAAAACTGCCGTCATTTATCCCCCTTCAGCACGGTTGTATCCGCAACAATCACCGCGTTGTCTTCAAGCGCACGCTGCATCAAGGCCCGCTCTTCGTCGCCAATCTCGTGGCCCTCGGCCTCGCGCTCTTCCAGCGTGCCATAGCCTGTTACATCAAGCGGGTTCATCTCGGCCGTCTTCAGGACCGCCACGGTCTCGCGCACCGCTTCGGCCTCGTCAACGCCGGTGGCATAGCACAGCAAAGCGGCTCCGGTGGCATCCTTTGGCAGGCCGTCACCCGGACTGCGCCCAACCTCGACCAAAAGGGTAAAGACCTGCTGGGGTCGCTTGTTTTCTTTGCGCGGTGCCATGGCCGCCGATGTATGCTGCGCGCTGGCGGTTGTCCATCAGCTCCAGGGGATAAGCGGTGCCATCTGTGGGTTTGCCGGTGCCAATGATCGCGGACGCTCATATAGATAACGAAAGGCGGCCAATTGGTCTGGGTTTTTTGCAGGCGCCTCAGCCTCCCAGAAAGCACCAGCATCTTCAGCTGAGATATCCACATCAACTGCAAGAAGCAGATCGTTTAAGCCTGCTGCCCGCAACCTGCGTTTGAGAATATCTTCACCGATCGTCAAACAATCAGCTGAGCTCGGCGGGATTTTGGGTCGCACCGACCCTGCCTCGAACCCCATCCGGAAAGCATTCATAATCGCTGCGCGGATGTGCGGGTCTGCCAAACGATACTGCTCATCAAATGCATCCCAGTTCCAGTAAAGCCGATCCGTGCCGTCACCATCCTGCAACAAATCAATCAGCAAAATCGATGTTGCAGTCGTAAAGGCAGGAAAGTCGTCGTCCGGCATCGCTGCGGCCAGCAGGACGTCTGAATAGAAATCCTTGTCTTCAGGCAGCCGAAATCGCCCGCCGTTAGACATGAGCCTTGCATAGCTTTCGACGTGCGCGCGCTGGCTGAAACGCAGGATCGCATCTTGCCCAGACAGCACAACACTTTTTAGGTCGCCAAGCACTTGACGCATACGGAATACATCCGAGGAACTGGTAAACATGTGCGCAAGGGTATCTGATCGGCGTGGCCAAATGGCGGCATTGGCGCGTCGTAAGAGGGGAAGCATTCTGTCTCCAGTGCATCTGGCTCCGTATACTAAGATAAACGCTTAACGAGAGTTAAATGTTCCGAACGCACGTCATAGATGTTTCAACGTGGGATAAGACTGTCCAATATAGCAGTGTTCCAAACTGAAACTTCGGGATCAAATAACCCAAATCCAGCTCCAAATCCCCAATGACACCAAGCAATGTCGTTGGTTTCTGCCGCCTCACGCACAGTATTAAGCCAGGCCGCTCTGTCAGCGGGAGGAGCCGCGCGGTAAACGCCAAATTCCCCAAGGAACAGAGTTGTGTGGTGTTTTGCTGCACGCTCCATATCGGCTTGAACGGCTTCAATATCTCGCGTTGATCCCCAACTTGCGGGCGGCAAGGGTTTTTCGAACCATGGTGCCTGCTGATGTGTAAACTCAAATGGCAAATAGTAGTGAAACGTATGCACAACCCTGGGATCATCTGGTCTCGGCAGCGCGTCAAGTTCATTCAAATGATTCCAATATGCGCCACCAAAGATCACCCAAGCTTCCGGATGATGCACCCGGATGGCCGCCAATGCGCGTCGATAGTACGGCACCAACTGCGATGTCTGAACAGCGTTGGTTGGCTCGTTCACAATCTCAAAAATCAACCCTGACCAACCAGCAAAATGCGCCGACAAGGCCTCCCAGATGGCGACAAATTCATCCCCTTTGGACACAGGATCGGAAATGAACGCTTCATAGTGGTGGAGATCGACGATCACCTGCAGTCCTGCCATTTGTGCGTCTTCGACGACCGAAGTCATCAGATACAGAAACCGCGGATCAATGCGGTCGCCTTGCCAATACGACCCCACGCGCAATGGCAATCGCAACGTGTCAAATCCAGCATCGGCAATTGTTTGCAGGTGGCTGGGTTCAAAGTTATATGCCCACCCTTGATCCGGCTGCACCTCCAAGAAGTTCGAAAGATTGACACAGCGCTCGACAGGAAAAGACGCCACGGGCAACGCCGTGGCGATCCAAAGTGCCAAACACAATCTGCCCACCATTGCGATCAATCTCGCAGCAGATCATTGATTCCTGTCTTCGAGCGCGTCCGCTCGTCCACCCGCTTGACGATTACAGCGCAATATAGGTTTACGTTGTTCTTAGAAGGCATAGAACCAGCAACGACCACCGAATAAGGTGGCACCTCGCCGTACATCACTTCGCCGGTTTCACGATCGACGATCTTGGTCGACTGCCCGATAAAAACCCCCATGCCAAGAACAGAGCCCTCGCGCACGATACAGCCCTCTACAACCTCAGAGCGCGCACCGATAAAGCAATTGTCTTCGATAATCGTCGGCCCTGCCTGCATCGGTTCAAGTACGCCACCGATGCCCACGCCTCCGGACAGATGCACGTTCTTTCCAATCTGCGCGCAAGACCCAACCGTTGCCCAAGTATCGACCATGGTGCCTTCGTCCACATAAGCCCCGAGGTTCACAAACGACGGCATCAGCACAACGCCGGGAGCGATAAAGGCGGATTTGCGCACAACGCAGTTGGGCACGGCACGAAAACCTGCTGCCTTCCACTGATCATCGCCCCACCCGACAAATTTGCTGTCGACTTTGTCCCACCAGCCGCCGCCTTGCGGTCCACCGGCTTGCTGCTCCATATCCTTGATGCGAAAGCCCAGCAGAACCGCTTTTTTCGCCCATTGGTTCACATGCCACGCACCATCACCCTGCTTTTCCGCCACGCGCAGCGCGCCACTGTCCAAAGCGTTTAACGTGTCTTCAATCGCCTCGCGCGTCTCGCCTATGGTTGCATGTGTAATCTGGTCGCGGGTGTCCCACGCGGCCTCAATAGCATTTTCAAGTTGGGCGTTCGACATCTGGGCAGCTCCTCACATCTGGTTCGCGCGGTCTTATCTTGCGTTTGCCGCAGGGGCAATCATCGCTGCATTATTTGGGGCGACGCCCGTTCATATCCAGTCAGCAACCCGTCCCAATTGCGAATAGACCGCTCAAGATAGCGGGCCGCAGTTGGGTGACACGCATTCAAAGCACCGACGCGCACCAAAAGACCTGCCATCGCAATCTCGGACGCCCGCGTCGCGCCATCAGATATCTTCACGGCAATGCCGATTTCCATTTCAGGAATGATCGCAGAGAATACGCCTTCGGCCCCGGTCTTCACCACATACTTGCCCGGCATCGCCCGCATCAGCTCAGTACAGGCGCGTCCGTGACCCGCCACCAAGCCGGGATGCGCCATCATCGCATCGCGCAATCTTTGGGTCGCCATTCCACGCACACCATCAACAGTCTTACTTGCAAATTGCGCCAGCCCACGCGCAAATCCCGCCAGGCTGAGTGCATAGTTTGGCGCGGAACACCCGTCGATGCCGTGGCCTGGGCTATCTTCGCCGCACATCTCTTCAATGGCCGCTTTCACGGCCTTTTGAACCGGATTGTCCGGATCAACATAATCAAGCGACGCCTTCAGCTTTTGCGCCAAGGTCAGAAACCCCGCGTGCTTACCTGAACAATTGTTGTGCAACCGTGATGGCGCTTGGCTGTCGCGGATCATCGCATGCCGCAGCTCTTTGTCGCGCGATGCCTCTGGCCCGCAACACAGCGCATGTTCGTCCAGACCCAGATCATGGAGCCATCGGGACACGCGCTCAACATGCCTAAGCTCTCCGGAATGCGACGCACAGGCCAACGCCAAATGTTCTTGCGACAGTGCATCCGCCGCACCACTTTCGACCAACGGCAGCGCTTGCATCATCTTGATCGAAGACCGCGGCAGAATGATCTGATCCGGGTCACCGAAAACCTCGACAATCTCGCCGCTGGCATGGGCAATTACCGCATGGCCCTGATGCACTGACTCCAGAAAATCACCGCGATATATCTCGGCCATTGGCACTGCAGATGACATGTCGTCGTCCTCTTCCAAGTTTCGTGGCGAAAATCTGCCGCAGGGGGTTCCCAATTTGCGCGCAGATACGCTATTGCTTGTCCATTGGATAGGGGCATTTCCGACCGGTCAACATGCGCAAACAGCATGATCCGGCGCGAGGCAAAAGGCAGGACGATGAAAACAGGACGGACATTCACACTCATTGCGGCTTTGATGCTTGGATCACTAGCCAGCTCGGTTACCGCTCAAGAAAGCGCGAATCGCGTCGCCGCTGACACTGACTGGGCAGTTTTCGAAGGTACGGACCCGAAAGAATGCTGGGCAGTATCGGCACCAAAAGAAACGGTGAACACCCGCGGCGGACAAGCTGTTTCGGTGCGCCGCGGCGATATCCTTTTATTCGTAACCTTCCGACCGGATCAAAGCGTGGCCGGCGAGGTGAGCTTCACCGGAGGATATCCCTTCGCTGACGGATCGACCGCGACGTTAGAAGTGGGTGGCACTACCTTCGAACTTTTCACTGAAGGCGAATACGCATGGCCTGCAACACCAGCCGATGACCAGAAGATTGTTACGGCAATGAAGCGCGGATCAGAGGCGGTTGTTACCGCACGCTCGGCGCGTGGTACGCAGACAAAGGACACCTTTTCGCTTTTGGGCGTGACCGCGATGATCGAACAGGCCGAATCCAACTGCGCAGGCTAAGCGCGATTTTCTTTGGAAGTTTGCGCGCTATCTCTTATATGCGCAGCTTGAAACCAAGGAATTCGTGAAATGTCTGCCAATGCGCCGATCACTCAGGATCTGATTACCATCCCCAGGGCCGCGCCCGAGGGGCCTCAGAACCTTGTGGGCCTGACACGCGCCACCATGCAAGTGGCTCTGATTGACATCGGTACGCCTGAGAAACAGGCAAAAATGCGCGTCAACCAAATCTGGCAGTGGATCTATCACTGGGGTATCCGCGACTTCGACCAGATGACAAACCTTGCCAAGGATTACCGCGCCAAACTGGCCGAGAATTTTGTCATCGCCTTGCCCGAAGTGGTTACCCGACAGATCAGCGATGATGGCACCCGCAAATACCTAGTAAAAATTGCCGGCGGACACGAGGTTGAAACCGTCTACATCCCCGAAACCGACCGCGGCACACTGTGCATTTCGAGCCAAGTCGGCTGCACACTCACCTGTTCTTTCTGCCACACAGGCACGCAGAAACTTGTGCGTAACCTGACCCCTGCCGAGATCGTGGGCCAGATCATGGTCGCTCGCGATGATCTTGGTGAGTGGCCCGAACCGGGCATAGGCACCGGTGACAATGGCCCGCGCCGATTGTCCAACATCGTGCTGATGGGCATGGGCGAACCGCTGTATAACTTTGAAGCCGTGCGCGACGCGATGCTGATCGCGATGGATGGCGAAGGCATCAGCCTCTCACGCCGCCGCATCACGCTCTCGACCAGCGGTGTTGTCCCGGAAATTGCGCGCACCGCCGAGGAGATCGGCTGCATGCTCGCCGTTTCTTTCCACGGCACCACGGATGAAATCCGCAACAAACTCGTACCGATCAACAAGAAATGGCCCATCGCAGAGCTACTCGACGCCCTGCGTGCCTATCCAAAGCTATCAAATTCCGAGCGCATCACGTTTGAATATGTCATGCTGAAAGACGTCAATGACAGTAATGAAGACGCGCATCGCCTGGTAGAATTGATCAAGGGCATCCCCGCCAAAATCAATCTGATCCCCTTCAACGAATGGCCCGGAGCACCCTACGAG